>CAUVCE010000187.1:0-2515 GCA_963550425.1 uncultured Neisseria sp. | reverse complement strand
ACGCCGGTTTGAATATTGATCGGGCGGACGGTGCGGGTATCGCGGCCGTCGATGCGCGGCTGTCCGTCAAGAATCTGGCCGCGAACCACATCGGCTTCCAAATGTTTGAAAATGCCTTTGATTTCGTTGGCCGCCAACGTATCGGTGTCTTCATTGATCAACGCAGCTTCAACAGCCGACCATGCTTCGGCGATTTTCGCGCTGCGTGCCTGTTTGGAACGGATTTTGAAGGCTTCTGCAATGGTTGCGCCTGCGATTTCACGCACTTTGGCCACCAATTCTTCATTGGTTTCGGGTGCTTTCCAATCCCACACTTCGGGATTGACTTCGTCGGCCAATTCGTTGATGGCGGCAATGACGGCCTGCATTTGCTCATGGCCGTACACCACTGCGCCGAGCATCACGTCTTCAGGCAGGATTTGCGCTTCGGATTCCACCATCAGAACGGCTTTGGCCGTACCGGCCACCACCAAATCCAACCGGGATTTTTCCAGCTCGGACTTGGTCGGGTTCAACAGATATGCGCCGTCCGCATAACCGACGCGTGCAGCGCCGATGGGGCCGGCAAACGGTACGCCGCTCAATACCAATGCGGCAGACGCGCCGATCATGGCGGGGATGTCGGAATCGATTTCGGGATCAAGCGAAACCACCATGGCTACGATTTGGATGTCGTGATAGAAGCCTTCGGGGAACAACGGACGGATGGGGCGGTCGATCAGGCGGCTGGTCAGGATTTCTTTTTCGCTCTGTTTGCCTTCGCGCTTGAAAAAACCGCCGGGGATTTTACCTGCGGCATAGGTACGCTCGAGATAATCGACGGTCAGCGGGAAAAAGTCCTGCCCTGCTTTTACTTCTTTGTTGGCGGTAACGGCCACCAAGACAACGGTGTCGCCCATGGATACTTTAACCGCTGCCGCGGCTTGGCGGGCGATTTCGCCTGTTTCCAGCGTAACGGTATGTTTGCCGTATTGGAAGGTTTTGATATGTTTGTCGAACATAAGTTTCCTTTGTCAAATTGTGCCGCACCGCTAAAACGCTGGCGATATGGGCTGAGGGCCGCAACCGATATGGCCAGGGTTTCAGACTGATGTGGCGGTTGGAGAAATTCGGATGGCTTGAGCCGTTTGAAAAGACGGGCAATTATGCCATGTTTCAACGCATAAGGCTGCACATAATTGCTAAAACCGGGCGGGGGCATTTGCATTATCAATTTGCCCCGCCTAATTTTTATATAATTTTACCAGATAGTCATCTTAAAAATATACAATTTGCTTTTTGGTAAATATGGGCATAGGATATACGGCCATATTATCCGTTACCGAACCATCATGACCATTACCGAACTGCGCCGCGCCAACCTGCGGCAGTGGATAGACGAGCGCTTCGGCGGCCGGCAGGCACTCTTCGCCCAAACCGCCGCCGTCAATCCCGGCGAGCTTTCCGCCCTGTTGAAAAACAAATCTTTCGGCGAAAAGAAGGCGCGCAAAATCGAACAGGCCGCCGCGATGCCCGCCATGTGGCTGGATACCGCCCACGCCCCGTCCCAAAATTTACAAGAAGGTAAACACATCATGACAGCCGTTTCCGCCATTCCCGAAATCCTGGCCGACATCAAGGCCGGCAAAATGGTCATCATCACCGACGCCGAAGACCGCGAAAACGAAGGCGATTTGGTGATGGCCGCACAATTCGTTACCCCGCAGGCGGTTAACTTCATGATTAAACACGCGCGCGGGCTGGTTTGCCTGCCGATGAACGACGAATTGGTGGACCGCCTGCGCCTGCCGCAGATGACGCAGAAAAACGGCGCGCAATACGGCACCAATTTCACCGTTTCCATCGAAGCCGCGCAAGGTATCAGCACGGGTATTTCCGCCGCCGACCGCGCGCACACTATTCAGACGGCCGTTTCGCCCGAAGTGCGGCCGGAAGACATCGTCCAGCCCGGACATATTTTCCCGCTGCGTTCGCAAAAGGGCGGCGTGTTGGTGCGCGCCGGACACACCGAGGCGGCGGTGGATTTGGCACAGATGAGCGGCCTGATACCCGCCGGCGTGATTTGCGAGATTCTGAACGACGACGGCACGATGGCGCGTATGCCCGAACTGATGAAGTTTGCCGAAGAACACGGCATCAAAATCGGCACGATTGCCGACTTAATCGAATACCGCAGCCGAACGGAAAGCCTGTTGGAGGAAATGGGCGATACGCTGGTTGATACGCCTTGGGGCGAGTTCCGCCGGCACGTTTATGTGGACAAGCTGTCGGGCGAAACCCATCTGGCATTGGTAAAAGGCGAAATTTCCGCCGACAGGGAAACGCTGGTGCGCGTGCATGAGCCGTTCAGCGCGATGGACTTCCTGCAAATCGACCCCAACCATTCTTGGCCGCTGCCTACGGCACTGTCGCGCCTCAGTCAGGCCGAAAGCGGGGTGGCCATCCTGCTGCACCGCACGGAGGACGGTTCCGCGCTGCTGGAGCGCACCCTGCCGAAAAACAGTTTCCAAGTGAA
>CAUVCE010000186.1:0-2521 GCA_963550425.1 uncultured Neisseria sp. | reverse complement strand
AAATTGTTTATTTTGGCTTTAAATTCGGCAACGGCTTTTTTGTCGGCTTTGGGTGCCGTACACAGATAGGCTTGGGCATTTTTATTTTTGAACAGGCTGCATTTTGCCTTAGGCAAGGCCTGCCAGCCTATATAGGCATGAAGCCCTTTGTCGTTTATCAAAAAGAAGCCTTCAGGAGCGGGACTCGGGTCGTCTCCATCTTCCGGATAGGGCGCATCCCAGATATTTCCTTCACGTTTTTCCAGTTTGTATTTTTCAATCAGAACCTTGTCGGATGGTTTTGGCGAGGTGTTCAGGATTCGGGCGGTTTCTTTGCGCATTTCGCTCAGGGTTTTGGGTGGGGCGTAGGATTCGGCATATGCCTTTGTGCCGATGGATGCGGAAAAGATTATCAGGATTAATATGATGTTTTTGTTTGATAACATTGGGTTTGCCTTTCTTGAAATTGGGCAGGATATTATTTTATCAAAATTTCCTTAATGGTTGAAACCCCGCCCTTTGGGGCGGTAGGATTCGGGTTTGTTTGGGAGGGGCGTAACCCCTTCCGGTAGGGCGACACACAGGGCTGCGCCTTATGTGCAGCCCTGTGTGTTGAAATATGTATTGGGACTTTTTGTTTTAATATGCCATTTTATTTTATAAGGAATTTGCCGTGCGTGTATTGTTTCTTTGTGTTTTGTCTCTGCCTTTGATGGTTTGGGCGGCTGCGGATGCGTTTGAGTTGGAGCGAGTGGAACGGTCTTGCAAGCTGCAAAGGGAGTCTTTGCTGGTCAAACGCAATGGCACGCCTGCCTGTGATGAGTTGAAACGTTTGAAGGCAGAGAAAAGGAAGTCGGCCGGTAAGGGGAACAGGGAGAGGCACAAGGTCGGACGGTTTGGACGCCGATAGTGGTTGATTTGCAGCGGATTAAGTTCAAACCGATATTTGCCTTATTCGAATTTGAGTTTAACCCGCCAAATAAAATTGTTATTTAAAATGTTAGCTCCAGTAGTAACGGACGATGTGGAAGAATACGGGGGCGGCGAAACAGACCGAATCCACACGGTCAAGCATGCCGCCGTGACCCTGTATCATGTTGCCCCAGTCTTTTACGCCGTAGTCTCGTTTGATGGCGGACATGACCAATCCGCCAAAAAAGCCCATCAGGCAGATAATCAGGCCGATTAGTGCGGCCTGCCAGACGGCAAAGGGGGTGATGGGGGCGATTAGGGCGGCCAGTATCGTGGCCGACGCAATGCCGCCGACTGTGCCGGAAATGGTTTTTGAGGGCGATAATGACGGCATGATTTTTGCGCCGCCGACCAGTTTCCCCCATATGTATTGCAAAACATCGGATGCCTGCACGACTATGATAAGGAATATCAGTAACAGTATGTTGTTTTGTTTGTCGAATGTGTCCAGCTGCAGGAAAAGCAGGGCAGGAACGTGCGACAGGCAGAAGATGCAGACCATCGCCATCCATTGGGTTTTTGCCGCACGTTCGAGGAAGTTGGCGGTCTGCCCGCTCATGCTGGCGATAATGGGCAGGGTGAGGAAGGCGTAAACGGGGATGAATATGGCGAACATGCCGTACCATTCTTTCCAGACGAGATAGTATTGGAAGGGCAGGAGCAGGTAGAAACACGCCAGCATGCTGTAGTAGTCGCAACGACGGCGGTATACTAAGGTCATGAATTCGCGCAATGCGGCAAATGAAATCATGAAGAATAGGATAACGGTGCCGGTTTTGCCAAATTGGAAGGCGGCAAATAATACTAATATCATTAACCACCAGGCGTAGATGCGGGCGTTCAGGTTGGCAATGGCGGGATTGTCCGTGCCTTTTTTGTGTTTCAGCCACTGGCCGATAAGTGATGCGGCAATCAGGACGGCAAAGATTGTAGGAAAGATGCTGCCTGCGTGCGGGGCATCGGCGATGGCGGAGGGGGTGGATATGTTTATCATATGTTGCCGGTTTTTCGGGTTGGTCGTGCCGGTATTATAACGGTTCGCGCTTCAATCGGGACAAGTCGGCGCGGCGGCCGGCCGTGAATTTTCCCTTAGTTGGTGTGTGTTTTTGGCAATTTTTATGCCCTTGGGTTGTGTGGCTTATGCGAAGAAGGCTGCCTGTTTTGATCAAAATTTCCTTAATGGTTGAAAACCAGCCCTTCGGGGCGGTAGGATTTGGGTTTGTTTGGGAGGGGCGTAACCCCTTCCGGTAGGGCGGTACACAGGGCTGCGCCTTATGCCTTATGTGTAGCCCTGTGTGTTGAAACATTTGGCCGATAAGCCTAAGCCGCACTCTATGTCGTGGGCGGGGGCTTTTTGTCTACGCCGGCTTTGTTTTTTGCCGCAATTTGACTGGGTTAGGTAAATGCTGCCCGAAATCCGGTTGGGTTCGGGCAGCGTTTTTTTATCCGCCCATCGCCGCCAGAAGCTCGGCCTGATGTTCGGCTATCAGGGCGTTGGTGATTTCTTCCAAGTCGCCGTCCATCACAAAATCCAGCTTGTGCAGGGTGAGGTTGATGCGGTGGTCGGTCA
>CAUVCE010000185.1:0-2602 GCA_963550425.1 uncultured Neisseria sp. | reverse complement strand
CACAAAGTCGGCTCGATTTTAATCGGCAGCATGACCGTGGCGGGGCAGTAGGAAATGCAAAAAAATAACGGAAAATATATTTTAATTCATCTGAAAGGTATTTAAAATGGTCTGAACGGTATATAATTAACAAAAAATAACCCAAGGAAAACGTCTTATGCAAACCACCGCCCGCGCCACATGTTTGTGGCTGCTTTTGGCGGCCGCCCCCTATGCGTCTGCCGACCGTCCCGATCCGTCCATGCCGGACACCATCTCCGTGCCTTATATTCCTCCCAAAGCCGAATCCCTAAAGCCGGAAGAGATGTTGAAACTCATCAACGATGCCCGAGCCCGTGCCCAAACCTGCGGAAAAGAAAAAATGCCTGCCGCAGCGCCGCTAAAATGGAGTGAGACACTGGCACATTCTGCTTAGAAACACGCCGAAGACATGGCGGAAAACGGCTATTTCGGCCACAGCAACCGTAAAGGCCGCCAACCATACCAACGCAACAAAGACGACGGTTACACCGGGTTGGGCGGTTATGAGAATATCGGTCGTGGTTATCTTTCTGCCCAAGCTGCGGTAGAGGGGTGGCTGGACAGTCCCGGCCATTGCAAAAACCTGATGAATGCTGAAATTAGCGAAGTCGGAATGGCGCAGGCTTTTGCTGCCGATTCGCATTATGGCAACTATTGGGTGCAGAATTTCGGCATTGATGCCGACACATTCAAAAAAATCAAGGGGTTCTCATTAGATTTGTCTTCTATAAAATGATTGTGAAGGCATTCTGATGTTTCAACACACGGGGCTGCACATAAGGCGCAGTCCTATGTGTTGCCATGATTTAGAAGGGGTCACACCCCTCCCAAATAAACCCAAATCCTACCGCCTCGAAGGGCGGGGTTTCAACCATTAAGAAAATTTTGATAAAATAAAAACAATATTTTGCATCCAAATATCTCAAACCATAGGATAGGGTTTCAATTATTCGGGAAATTCCGATGAACAAAGGTAAGGAGAGGGAAAAAATACTTTGTGCAACATCAAAAACGCATTACCGCCACCCGTGCCGCAAAAGCGGGTATCATGAACAACAGTAAATGGGTAAAAATACTTGGTTTTATCAACAAATATATCGGTAATGGCAATGTATCGGCCAAAATGCTCGATGGCGAAACCCTTTGCCAAATATTGCCCGAAACTTATTCTGACGAACTGCGCGTTTACTGTGCGGATGGTTTGGCAGGCCCGTTGAAACTGCTTGAAATCAAATATATCGCCGTCCCGCTGCCTGATTGATGATATCGGCCGGCGGCAGGCGCTTACTGCCGCGATAAACCACCGCAAAAATCGCACGGGCGGATAATCGGACGGCCGCCAAGGAATCCCGCCATGACACTGATTCGCTACATCGTAATCTTTACCTCGCTGACATTGATGGGTGCGGCAGCGATTGTCTTATTGTCGCAGCGTTACGGGCTGCCTGTTGCACATTTTTCCGGCCTGTTAATGGGGTTGATGGCAGTCGCACACTGGAAGCGCTTGGAAATACTGGGCAAATCCACATGGCTGGCCATTGTGTGGATTACCCCTTTGGCAGTATGCTTTACATTGTCCTTTATCGATAAAATATGGCTGTTGCCGGCGGGCGTGCTGCATATCGGAATGTTTGCCACCCTTTGCATGCTGCCGGAAAAACAAGCGTCTTTTGACGGCCTGCACTATATCCTGATTCAAAAGGCCGAGGGCGGCAACGCCATGCTCCACCCCGTCAAAAAACCTCCGCCCGAAGAGGACGAACCTTCCGGACAAGATTGAATTTTTACCCCAACCCTTAGGAGATACCATGCAAAACTTCTTCCGATTAAGCAAACGGCTGACCGCGAAATTCCTGTTGACCTTTGCTGCCGTCTGCCTGCTGGCCGCCTGCAGCAATCCCGAAAAAACCGATGTAATTGCAATTACAAAAGTATTTTCAAACAGCAGCTATACGCCCGAATCACAACAAAAATTCCAACAACGCCTGATGGTGGCTAAAAGCGAAGCCGAACAAATGGCAATAATCAAAGAAATGGCGGGCAAATTGGAACAATCTGCCACAGACTTGGATAACTTGTCCTTAAAAAGCAACGAAGGCCGTTCCGCCCGCGACCACCTGGCCAAGGGATTGAAAGGAATCGCCGTCGGTACGCGCAAGGCAATGGAAAATGCCAATGCCGATGAGAAAACCAAAATGGCCATTGCCATGGAGCTTTCAGAGGCGCAAAAAGAAATGATGCAGGGTCATGCCGAAGTATTGGCCTTGGCAAAAAAACACAACCTTGATACGGACACGTCGAAATAACCGGCCCGCCGAATTCGGACGGTTTGACAAACAAGCCGTCCGAAATAAGATTCAACCGACAGGAAACCGAAATATTGAGAACCGCGCTTATCTGGCTGGCCATAACGTTTGCCTTGTTTGCCTTGTCCCGCATGATGGGGCTTTTGACCGTATTGGCCGCTGCCACCGCCATTACCGCGGCCGCAGCCGTCATTTTCAACAAACACGGCCAAACCGAAAAAAAACAAAAGGATAAAAAACGCCTTCCCTTCAACTGATGATTATTTTATGTTTCA
>CAUVCE010000184.1:0-2612 GCA_963550425.1 uncultured Neisseria sp. | reverse complement strand
GGGCGTAACCCCTTCCAAATCAGGGCAACACACAGGGCTGCGCCTTATGTGCGGCTCTGTGTGTTGAAACATCCAACGCACTAAGGAGAAAACCGTGCCCCGCCCCCCCATCATCCACTCCCTGCTCGACACCGACCTTTACAAGTTCACCATGCTGCAGGTCGTGCTGCACCAGTTTCCTCAGGCGCACAGTGTGTACGAATTCCGCTGCCGCAACAACAAAGACGCCGTTTACCCGCTGGCCGAAATCAAAAGTGAGCTGGAGGCCGAACTCGACGCGCTTTGCACACTGAAACTCACGCAGGACGAATTGGACTACCTGCGCGGCCTGCGCTTCATCAAAAGCGATTTTGTCGATTATCTCGAACTGTTCCAGCTCAAACGCCGTTTCGTAACGGTAACGGCCGACGAGGCCGGGCGGCTGCATATCCGTGTCGAAGGCCCGATGATACAGGCCATGTTCTTTGAAATTTACATCTTGTCCATCGTAAACGAACTCTATTTCCGCCGCCTGGAAACGCCCGAAGTGCTGGCCGAGGGCGAACGCCGCCTGCAGGACAAGGCCGCCCGCCTGAAAGCCTTTGCCGACAGCCAAAACCCAAACGACCCGCCGTTTCTCGTTTCCGACTTCGGCACGCGCCGCCGCTACACGCTGCCTTGGCAGGAACACGTCATCCGCACCTTCCATCAGGCCGCCCCCGAAGCCTTCCGAGGCACCAGCAATGTTTATCTGGCCAAAAAACTCGGCCTGACCCCCATCGGCACGATGGCGCACGAGTTTTTGCAGGCCTTCCAAGCCCTGGATGTGCGCCTGCGCGATTTTCAGACGGCCGCGCTCGAAGCCTGGGTGCACGAATATCGCGGCGACTTGGGCATCGCGCTGACAGACGTGGTGGGCATGGACGCCTTCCTGCGCGATTTCGACCTCTACTTCGCCAAGCTCTTCGACGGCCTGCGCCACGACAGCGGCGACCCCTACGAATGGGGCGAAAAGGCCTATGCCCACTACAAAAAGCTCAAAATCGACAGCCGCACCAAAATGCTCACCTTTTCTGACGGTTTGAATTTGGAAAGGGCGTTCGACCTGCACCAATATTTCAAAGGCCGTTTCAAAACCAGCTTCGGCATCGGCACCAACCTGACCAACGATATGGGGCATATCCCGCTCAACATCGTCCTGAAACTGGTGGAATGCAACGGCCAGTCGGTTGCCAAACTGTCCGACAGCCCGGGCAAAACCATGACCCACAACGACACCTTCCTGGCCTACTTGCGCCAAACGTTCCAAATCCCCGAACCGAGATAAACGGCAGGCCGTCTGAAACCCATAAATTCAGGCGGCCTTTTCCGAACTGCGAATCTGCCGCACCAAAAAAACGCCGAATGCAGGCAAACCGACAAAACAGCCGTAAAGGATCGACCGATGAAAACCCATTCCGACATTCCCGCACGCAAACATATCTTGTTAAACATCACAACCGTCCTGACGGTTGCCGCATTGGCCGCCTGCCAGCCGGCCACCCCGCCACACGAATCGGGTATGCAGAAAAACAGCGCGGCAAAAAAAGATTTGGCTTTGGACGGGGCTGCCGAAAAACCGATGCCGGCCGAAGCACCCGCCGAAGTGGCGTATTCGCCTGCCGCCGTATACGATGTACAGGAAACCGCCCCACACGTTACCGACACCGAACGCTACCAGAAACAGCCTGACCAGCCCGTCAAAGCCGTTGCCCAAGAACCCGTTTCCACCTTCAGCATCGACGTCGATACCGGCAGCTACGCCAACGTGCGCCGTTTTCTAAACGATGGCGGGCTGCCACCCGAAGACGCGGTCAGAATAGAGGAAATCGTCAACTACTTCCCCTACAACTACCCGTTGCCGACCGGCACTCACCCCTTCGCCATCCATACCCAAACCGTCGATTCGCCGTGGCAGCCCGAGGCCAAACTCATCAAAATCGGCATACAGGCGCAAGACTTGGCGAAAAAGGAACTGCCGCCGGCCAACCTGGTCTTCCTGGTGGACGTATCGGGCAGCATGGACGAACCGGACAAACTGCCCTTAGTGAAAAAAACCCTGCGCATCCTAACCGAACAGTTGCGCCCCCAAGACAAAGTTACCCTGATTACCTATGCGGACGGCGAAGCACTCGTCCTGCCGCCGACTTCCGGCGACAACAAGGACGAAATCCTGCGCGCCATCAACAAACTGCAGGCTGGAGGCTCCACGGCGGGAGAATCCGCATTGAAAATGGCTTATGAGCAGGCGCAAAAAGCCTACGTTAAAAACGGCATCAACCGCATCCTGCTGGCTACCGACGGCGACTTCAACGTCGGCGTTTCCAGCACCGACGCCCTAAAATCCATGGTGGCGGAAAAACGCAAAAGCGGCATCTCGCTCACCACGCTGGGTTTCGGCACGGGCAATTACAACGAAGACATGATGGAGCAAATCGCCGATGCGGGAGACGGCAATTACAGCTACATCGACAATGAAAAAGAAGCCAAAAAAGTCCTGCAGCACCAGCTGACTTCCACCCTCGCCACCGTAGCCCAAGACGTGAAAATCCAAGTCGAATTCAACCCCGCCACGGTTAAGGAATACCGCCTGG
>CAUVCE010000183.1:0-2624 GCA_963550425.1 uncultured Neisseria sp. | reverse complement strand
TTGTACATCACGAAGGGGATGCCGCCGCGTCCGGGACGGACTTGGCGGAACAGGACGGGCGTGCCGAGTTTGCGCCGTATCTGCCAGGTGAGCAGCAGCAGGACGGGCGACAGCAGGACGAGTGCGGCGGCGGCGGAGATGATGTCGAGCAGGCGTTTGACGGGGTCGGTCATGGTTTTCAGGCGGCCTTTATTTGGTTTTCGCGGGTTTGCCGGTCAGTGTCTCCATGCACAGTTGGTATTCTGCCTTGCCCGCATCGCGTGCGAAGATTGCATGGTCGGATTTCGGGACAGCGTTTAAAGCCGATTGCGGGAAACGGTACATTTCGCGGGCGACGCGGGCGATTTGCCGTTGGACGAAGACGCGGGAGGCATCGTTTTGGGCGACGACCATATAGCGTCCGGTCATTTTTTCCATTGCCTGCCCGATGTCCGTGCCGGCCAGCCTTTCGCCCATGGCGGTTTGCGCCATCAGGCCGGTTAGGGTGCATTTGTCTTGGGCGGAGGCTTCCTGAGGCTCTGCGGATGCGGCGGAAAAAGCAGCGGCAAAAAGCATGGCAACCGCGTATTTTACTGTATTCACGACATATTTTCCCAAATTTGGCAAAAGGCCGTTTGAAAAGGTTTCAAACGGCCGCAATATTGCTTATTTTGACAGCACTTCCATACAGACCTCGGCTTCCGCCTTACCGATTTCATAGGCAAAACCTTCATATTCGGACGGTTTCAATTTCAATTTGCCGCGCATGCCGTAGGCTTTTTTCAGCGAATTGTCGATTTGCGAGCGCATGATGCCGGCAAGGTTTTTGTCTTCGGCGAAGGGTTGGAAATATTGCTCATCTAGCTTTTTCTTCAAATCGGGACGTTTTTCGCCTTTCAAGCTTCCCAATACGGCATCATGGGCGATATTGCCCGAAAAATTGCAAAAGGCTTTAAGGTTTTTGGCTTTGGTTTCGTTGTCTGCCCCGGCTTGGGCGGATGAGGCACACAATGCGGCCAAACAGGCGGCGGTTATCCATGTTTTCATCGGGATTTCCCTCTTTTGTTGTCGTACGGATGGGGCAGGCCGTCCAAACGAATGGTTTGACGGCCCGATTGGCATATTCTATCAGTTTGACGTTGCGGCTTCCATGCACAGTTGGAATTCGCCCTTGCCGACTTCTTCGGCAATATATTTATAATCTGATTTCTTCAAGTCCGGCTGCATTTTGGTTTTGTAGACGGAATCCGTCAGGCGTTTGACGGTTTCCCTGACCATTTCGCGTGCCTTTTCGTGTTTTGCGGCGGGCATGAAGCGTTCCTGCAGCCTTTTTTCGGCCTGCGCGCGTTCTTCGCCGTTCAGCCTGGCCAATACGGCGTCGTGGGCGATGGTGGCCGAAAGTTTGCAGAAGGCGGTCGCCGCCCCGGAGGCTTGCGCCGGTTCGGCGGCGAAGGCAGAAGTGGTTAAAACAGCGGCCAAAACGATGGCGGCAATGCGGGTTTTCATGGAAAGTCCTTTTGGGGTTTGTTATGCCGTTTGGGCGGCGGAAACCCGGCAATTTACACGAAGCCTTCTATCATGGCAATGATGCGGCGGTAGGCGGTGTCGCGGTCGAAGCGGCGGGCGATTTCGTCTCGTTGCACGGGGGCTTGGCGGTTGTGCGTCAGGCGGCGGTAGGCGGCGGCGAAGTCCGCGCTGTTTCCCGAGTGGTAGTGTTCGTGCGGCAGCAGGTTCAGCAGCCGGTGCACTTCAGGGTTTTGCTGGCTGTTGAGGATGGGTTTTTGCAGCGCCATGTAGTCGGACAGTTTGTTGGTAACGGACTGCATGGCGTAGCTGTGGATGGGGTTTACCGCGATGTCGCAGCCTTTGGCCAGCGACATCATTTCGCGGTAGGGCAGGTAGCCGTGGAAGACGATGCCGCCATCTGAAAATTTCTGTTGCAGACGGGCGAGGTCGGGGCCGCCGCCGCAGATGTGCAGTTCCGCCGTTTCACCCGCCGCTTCGAGCAGGCGCACGCCTTGGCAGACGGTTTCGACGTCGTAGCTGTGGCTGAGGGTGCCGAGGTAGAACAGGCGGGTTTTGCGTTCGGCAAACCGGTGCGGCGGGATGGCGGCGATTTCGCCGAAGTCGGCGCCGATGTAGACGGTTTCGGCGGGTACGTCGGGATTGGCGGCGCGGGCGCGGGCAAGGTAGCTGTCGGAGACGGCGATCAGGCCGTCGGCGCAGGCGTAGGCACGGTCGGCGCGGCGGGCGAAGGGCAGGCGGCGCGGCGGGAGTTTTTTGATGAAGGGCAAAACGGCGGAGAAGGATTCGGGCCATACGTCTTGCACGTCGGTAATCAGTTTGAAGCCCAGCCGCGCTTTGTGTTGCCCCAGCAGGATGTTGCTGCCCATCAGCGGGTAGGCGGAATAGACGACGTCCTGCGAATACGGCGGGCAGTTTTGCAGCCAGCGTTCGAGATTTTTGACGAAGGTGCGGTGGCTTTTCAGGCGGGCGGGGGAAACGTTTTTGCGGTAGCCGTCTTCGGCCAGCAGCATGACTTTCAGACGGCCTTCCGATGCGGCAGCCGCATCTTCGGGGCGGCGGAAGGTTTTGTCGTGGTGGCGGAAATTGCTGGTAATCAGCAAAACGTCGTGCCGTTCGGC
>CAUVCE010000182.1:0-2664 GCA_963550425.1 uncultured Neisseria sp. | reverse complement strand
GCGCGCCAAAACCAACATCATTTTGAAACGCATGGGTTCGGCGGAACTGCCGGAATAGGAAAGCCGCCCGAAAGCTGTTTCGGGCGGCTTTTATGGCGGTATGTCGGATAACTCAAACCTGATTTTTTTCCGCCGGCGCATCGGCATCCCCGGCGGCAGGCCTGGGACCCAGTCCGAATTGTTTCTCGTATGCCGACAACTCCTTATGGTCTTGTTCCTCCATACCGAAGGCACTGGCGTTCACCCATACCACCAATACCGCCACCACAATCGAGCAGGCGGAAATAATGCCCCAAAACAACATGGTCTGCTTCCTCTTTTTGATGTATTGACGAAGCGGGATTTTACCCCCAAACCGGTTGTGCCGCTATAATCCGTCCACATGGGAAACGGTTGAAGCCGCCTCCCGCGTTACCAAAACCAGGATTCACCATGCAAAACCAACAAGCCTTGGTCATCTTCTCCGGCGGACAGGATTCCACCACCTGCCTGATTCAGGCGATTCAAACCTACGGGCGCGAAAACGTTCAAGCCATTACCTTCCAATACGGGCAACGCCACGCCGTCGAGCTGGAACGCGCCCGCTGGATCGCGCAGGATTTGGGTGTCAAACAAACCGTACTCGACTTGAGCCTGATGCGGCAGATTACGCACAACGCCCTGATGGACGACACCGCCGCCATCGAAACCGCTTCAGACGGCCTGCCCAATACCTTCGTGGACGGACGCAACGCCCTGTTCCTGCTCTACGCCGCCATCTACGCCAAAGGACAAGGCATCAGGCACATCATTGCGGGCGTGTGCGAAACCGACTTCTCCGGCTATCCCGACTGCCGCGACGTGTTCGTCAAATCCATGAACGTTACCCTCAATCTGGCGATGGACTACGCCTTCCAAATCCACACCCCGCTGATGTACCTGACCAAAGCGCAAACTTGGGCGCTGGCGGACGAAATGGGCGCGCTGGACTACATCCGCGAGCAGACCCACACCTGCTACAACGGCATCGCCGGCGGCTGTCACGAATGCCCGAGCTGCGTGTTGCGCGAGCGCGGGCTGGCGGAATATTTGGCGCGGAAGAAGGCGGATTGAGAAAAACACTGCCCGATTAAACCAAATAAGCCGCAAACAGCAATAAAAATTGCACGGCAGTCAGGTAGAGGCTTTTGCGCCATAAGGAAAGTGCGCCCGACACACGCTGCGGCATATCGCGGCCGTCTGAAACACGGCGCAAACCCGTTTGCCGCAAAGATTGGTCGAATACTTCGGGCGTATAGATGCCGTTGGCGAAATCCTCAAACACACGTCGGTCGAAGCCGATGCGGATGTGGCAGTACAACAGTGCCGCCGCAACGGGCAACTGAACCGCTGCCCACGCGCCGCCGTATTGCGCCGACAAAGCAATCGGCAAGACATTAAACACCGCGACATAACGGGCGGTGGCGAGCAGGTGGGCGGCAATCCTGCAGTCGGTCAAACCAACCATCGCAAAACCCTTATTGATTTCACAAAAAATGACAAAGCCGCCTAAAAACCTTGGCGGTTTTCAGACAGCTTTTTAATATAAAACAATCAGCCGCGGTGATAGTTCGGCGCTTCCTTCGTAATCTGTACGTCGTGAACGTGCGATTCGCTCATGCCTGCGGAAGTGATTTCGACAAACTCCGCCTTTTCGTGCATTTCGGGAATCGTGGCGCAACCCAGATAACCCATACTCGAACGCAGTCCGCCGGTGAGCTGGTGGATGATGTTCACAATCGGGCCTTTGTAGGGGACGCGGCCTTCTATGCCTTCGGGCACATATTTGTCGGCGTTTTCCTGCTTGTCTTGGAAATAGCGGTCGGAAGAGCCTTGGCTCATTGCGCCCAGCGAACCCATGCCGCGGTAAGATTTGTACGAACGGCCTTGGTAGAGTTCGATTTCGCCCGGGGCTTCTTCCGTGCCGGCAAACATGCCGCCGAGCATCACGCACGACGCGCCGGCTGCCAAGGCCTTGGCAATATCGCCCGAGAAGCGGATACCGCCGTCGGCAATCAACGGCACGCCCGTGCCTTTCAAGGCTTCGGCAACGTTGTGAATCGCCGTCAGTTGCGGCACGCCCACGCCTGCGACGATGCGGGTGGTGCAAATCGAACCCGGGCCGATGCCCACTTTGACCGCATCCGCACCGGCCGCAACCAAATCGCGCGCCGCCTGCGCGGTGGCGATATTGCCGCCGATAACCTGTACTTCGGGGAAGTTTTCCTTCACCCATTTCACGCGGTCGAGAACGCCCTGGCTGTGGCCGTGCGCGGTATCGACCACAATTACGTCCACGCCTGCGGCAACCAACGCCCTGACGCGCTCTTCCGTGTCCGCACCCGTGCCGACCGCCGCGCCGACGCGCAAACGGCCTTCGGAGTCTTTGTTGGCATTGGGGAATTCGGTGGTTTTTAAAATATCTTTTACGGTAATCAGGCCTTTGAGTTCGTCGTCGGCGTTCAAGACCAAAACGCGCTCGACTTTATGTTTGTGCATCAGTTCGCGCGCTTCGTCGATGCTGGTGCCTTCAGGTACGGTAACCAGGCGTTCGCGCGGGGTCATGATGGCCGAAACGGGCAGGTCGAGGCGGTTTTCAAAACGCAGGTCGCGGTTGGTTACGATGCCGACCACTTTGCCGTTTTC
>CAUVCE010000181.1:0-2750 GCA_963550425.1 uncultured Neisseria sp. | reverse complement strand
CGTCTTCTTCTTCGCGGACGATGTGGCTGTTCCAGAGTTTGTCGTAGAGGGTTTGCGGTTTCATGTTTTTATTGTGGATATTAAAAGAAAGAAGGTGTGATGGTAGCTTCAACCAGGCGGCGGTGCAAGGGAAATGTCTAAAAAATTTGAGTTTCGTAAAAACTTTTAAATTTTTATTTTCATTTTGGACTTTTTGTCCAATAAAATAAGCGGCAGGCTTGTGCGGGCCGTCTGAAACGGTTTATGATGCACCCTTTCAAATGATTCGTATGGATTGAATATTATGCCCCTACCCGTTATGAACGCGGCCTACCTGCCGCAACTGCAGGCATTCGAACGGCAAATCTTGTCCAACCAAACCAAAATCGAAGCCTGGTTCCGCAGCAAATGGAAGGAACACAAACCCCCGTTTTACGGCTCGGTGGACATCCGCAACGCGGGCTACAAAATGGCTTCCATCGACATGAACCTGTTTCCGGGCGGATTCAACAATCTGAATCCGAATTTCGTCCAACTCGCGTCCCATGCCGCGCTCGACGCGGTGGAACGCGCCTGCCCGCAGGCCAAATCCGTGTTGATCGTGCCGGAAAACCACACCCGCAATACTTTCTACCTGCAAAACGTTTATGCCCTGTCCGACATCCTGCGCAACGCGGGTTTCGAAGTGCGGTTGGGCAGCATCAACCCCGAAATTACCGAACCGGTGGAACTGGAAACCGCCTTGGGCGATACGGTCACACTCGAACCGCTGCAACGCACCCGCGGGCGCGTGCATCTGGCGGACGGCTTCTCGCCCTGCCTGATACTGCTCAACAACGACTTGTCGGCAGGCGTACCCGATATTCTCAAAGACATTAGCCAAACCGTGTTGCCTCCCCTGCACGGCGGCTGGACGACAAGGCGAAAAACCGCCCACTTTTCCGCCTACAACGACGTGGCCGCCGAATTTGCCGCCCTGGTCGGTATGGACGAATGGCAGATCAATCCGTATTTCGAACAGATTTCCGGCCTGAATTTCCAAGAGCGCGAAGGTGAAGACGCTCTGGCCGACGCGGTGGAGCGGATGTTGGCGAAAATACAGGCCAAATATGATGAAAAAGGCATTACCGACCAGCCCTTTGTCATCGTCAAAGCCGACGCGGGCACTTACGGTATGGGCGTGATGAGCGTGAAATCGGCCGACGAAGTACGCGGCCTGAACCGCAAAAACCGCAACAAAATGGCAAAAATCAAAGAAGGCTTGGAAGTGAGCGAAGTTATCGTGCAGGAAGGTATCTACACTTATGAAACCCTGCACGGCGCGGTATCCGAGCCTGTGGTTTATATGATGGACCGCTTCGTCGTCGGCGGATTCTTCCGCGTGCACGAAGGGCGCGGCACGGACGAAAACCTGAACGCCACCGGCATGTCGTTCGTACCGCTCAACCATGCCATCCCCGTGGCTGAAAGCGACCAAAACGACGAATGCGGCCGCCGCGTGTTCGAGCAGTGGCAGGAATTGGGCGTGCCGCAAACCAAGGCCGACGACCCCGATTGCGGCTGCAACCGCCTTTATGTTTACGGCGTGATGGCGCGGCTGTCTCTGTTGGCCGCAGCCGTGGAGTTGGAACGTGCGGCATAACGCTTGATAAATAAGGTGCGGCAAAGGTCTTTTCAAAAACCGGCCTGTGTTTCGGAAGGCCTTGGCTATATAATCCCGCCTTTGTATTTTTCGGAATCCCCCCAATGGCAGACCAACGCCTTATCTTCGGTTTCCATGCCGTCAATGCCCGCCTGTGGCAAAACCCCAAATCCATCATCGAACTCTATATACAGGAAGGGCGCGGCGATGCCCGCATACGCGATGTGTTGGACAAGGCCGCCGCCGAAAACGTCCGCGTGCGTTTTGCCGATGCCGCCCGTTTGAACAACATGGCCAAAGGTGCGCGCCATCAGGGTGTGGCAGGGTTTGTCGATGCGTCCAAAAACCACGTCCGTTTGGAAGACGTATTGGAGAATTTGCGCGAACCCGCCCTGCTGCTGGTGTTGGACGGCATTACCGACCCGCATAACCTGGGCGCATGCCTGCGTACCGCCGACGCCATGGGCGCGCATGCCGTCATTGCCCCCAAAAACCGCAGCGCGGGGTTGAATGCCACTGTGAGCAAAGTGGCCTGCGGGGCGGCCGAAAGCATCCCCTACATCACCGTAACCAATCTGGCACGCACTTTGCGCGAGCTGAAGGAATACGGCATCTGGGTAATCGGCACCGATATGGCCGCCGAAACCGACCTGTATCATTGCGATATCCCCGAAGCGGCGGCGTGGGTGATGGGCAACGAGGGCGAAGGCATGCGCCGCCTGACGCGCGAACATTGCGACCTGCTGGTGTCCATACCCATGTTCGGCACGGTGGAAAGCATGAACATCTCCGTCAGCGCGGGCATGGTGTTGTGTGAAACCCGCCGCCGGCGTGCCGTGCGGCAAACATCCTGAACCGGTTTCGCAATAAAAAACAAGGAAGTTTTGATGGATTCCCCTATCCCGCCCCCCGCGCAAAAAGCCCGTTGGTTCGGCCTTTCCGCCGGCAGCCTGCCCTATTTCCTGTCTGCCCGATTGCCCGAACGGCGGTTGAAACTCGTCCTGACGCCCGATGCGGAAACGGCTTTGAGGCTTCAGGCGGCATGGCGGTTTTTCCGCCCGCAAGACAATACCTTGTTCCTGCCGGACTGGGAAACGCTGCCTTACGAGCGTTTTTCGCCGCATCAGGA
>CAUVCE010000180.1:0-2836 GCA_963550425.1 uncultured Neisseria sp. | reverse complement strand
CTGACCGAACTCGACCGCAGCCATATCTGGCATCCGTATTCCTCCACCGCCGATCCTGCGCCGGTTTATCCGGTCGAGCGGGCCGACGGGGTAACGATTACCCTGAAAGACGGCAGGCGGCTGCTTGACGGCATGTCGTCGTGGTGGGCGGCGGTGCACGGCTACAACCATCCGCGCCTGAACCGCGCCGCCGTCCTCCAGCTTGAAAAGATGAGCCATGTCATGTTCGGCGGTTTCACCCACGATGCGGCGGCAAAGCTGACGCAGACGCTGCTGGGCATCCTGCCTTCGGGTTTGGACACGGTGTTTTACGCCGACAGCGGTTCGGTGGCGGTGGAAGTGGCGATGAAGATGGCGGTGCAGTACCAGCACGCGCGTGGAGAAACGCAGCGCAGCAAATTTGCCGCGCTGCGGGCGGGCTATCACGGCGACACTTGGCACGCGATGTCGGTGTGCGACCCCGTTACCGGAATGCACAGCCTGTTTGCCGAGCGTCTGCCGGTGCAGTTTTTCCTGCCGCAGCCTCCGGTTAAATTCGGCGAGCCGTGGCGCGAAGAGGCGGTTGCGCCGTTGGCGGATTTGCTGGACAAACACGGCGGAGAAATCGCCGCGCTGATTGTGGAGCCTGTCGTGCAGGGGGCGGGCGGGATGTATTTTTACGCGCCCGAATATCTGAAGCGGGCGCAGGCCTTATGCCGCGAACACGGCGTGCTGTTGATTTTCGACGAAATCGCCACCGGTTTCGGGCGCACGGGTAAGCTGTTTGCCTGCGAACACGCAGACGTCGTGCCCGACATTATGTGCCTGGGCAAAGCCCTGACCGGCGGCTACCTCACGCTTTCCGCCGCGGTAACGCACAAAAATATCGCCGACACCGTCAGCAACGGCGCGGCGGGCTGCTTTATGCACGGGCCGACGTTCATGGCCAACCCGCTGGCCTGCGCCGTGGCCGACGAATCGGTCAGGCTGCTGCTGGAGGGCGGCTGGCGTGAAAATGTGGCGCGGATTGAGGCGCAACTGCGCGAAACCCTTGCGCCTGCGCGCGACATTGCGGCGGTGAAGGAAGTGCGCGTGCTGGGTGCCATCGGCGTGGTCGAAATGCGGGAACCCGTAAACCTGCGCCGCCTCCAGCCCAAATTCGTCGAACGCGGCGTGTGGCTGCGGCCCTTCGGCAGGCTGGTGTACACCATGCCGCCGTTTATCATGCAGCCGCACGAGCTGGCGCGGCTTTCAGACGGCCTCATTGCCGCATTGAGGGAAGAATATGGCGGATAAACTGTTTTCAGACGGCCTCCAAACCCGCAAGCAGGGCAAAATCCTGTTTGTCGGCGGCATCGATACCGGCATCGGCAAAACCGTTGCCACCGGCCGGTTGGCGGCCAAGCTGATGCGGCAGGGCTTTTCCGTCATCACCCAGAAAATCGTACAGACCGGCTGCACGGGCATCTCCGACGACATCCTTGTCCACCGCCGCCTGCAAAACCTGCCGCTGCTGCCGGAAGACACCGACGGCACCACCTGCCCCTACCTGTTCGGCTATCCTTGCTCGCCCCATCTGGCCGCGCGCATGGCGGGAGCGCGCATCGACCCCGCCGTTATCAACTGCGCCACCGCCACACTTGCCGGGCGTTACGATTACGTTCTGCTCGAAGGTGCGGGCGGGCTGGCCGTGCCGCTGGACGACACCCTGACCACGCTCGATTTCATCCGCGCCCAAGCTTATCCCGTCGTGCTGGTTACATCGGGCAGGCTCGGCAGCATCAACCACACCCTGTTGAGCCTGTCGGCCTGCCGGCAGCAGGGGATAGCCGTCGAAATGCTGATATACAACCGCTTCCCGCCGGCAGACCCGCTGATTGAACGGGAAACCGCCGAATACCTGCAACGCTACCTGCGGCAACATTTCCCGCAAACCGCGTTTGAATACATGGACGGACAAAAACCATGAATTATTGCGACTTTGCCAACAACCTGCCCGAAGACAGCGACAATCCGAACAAACAGTATCATGCGGAACAATACGGTTTTCCGATTGAAGACGACAACGGACTGTTTGAGCGGCTGGTGTTGGAAATCAATCAGGCGGGCCTGAGTTGGACCTTGATTTTGAAGAAGCGGCAGGCGTTTCAGACGGCCTATAAAGGCTTCGACATCGATACCGTCGCCGCTTTCGGCGATGCCGACCGCGAACGGCTGCTTGCCGACGCAGGCATCGTTCGCAACCGTTTGAAAATCAACGCCGCCATTTACAACGCGCAACAAATCCGGCGGATACGGCAGGAATGCGGTTCGTTCAAAAACTGGCTCGATATGCACCATCCGCGCACCAAAGAAGAATGGGTGGCGCTGTTTAAAAAACACTTCAAATTCATGGGCGGCGAAATCGTCGGCGAATTTCTGATGAGCACCGGCTACCTGCCCGGCGCGCACACCGAAGACTGCAAGGTTTATCGGGAAGTTTTGAAACGCAGGCCGAAATGGCTTGAGGACGCTTCCGCCGACTTTATGCGGGAATGACGTTTCTGAAAAACGATGCGGGCGGAACCTGATTGGAAGAGCCAAAGAAAGGAAGATTGCACAGGCCGTTTCAGACGGCCTGCGGTGCAAATACGCTGTCAAGAGGCGCGGCGCGCGTTCCGGAAAGCCCGAACGGACTGTGAGGCCGTCTGAAAAATAGGGCGGTCGGTGTCAGACAATCCGCGCCATCAATAAATCGTGCATGTTCAGCGCGCCGGTTAGGGTGCCGTCAGCTTCGGTTACCAGCAAGCCGTTGATGTGGTTGGCCTGCATGTGTTTCAGGGCCTCGGTGGCAAGTTTGTCGGCGGTGATGGTTTTC
>CAUVCE010000179.1:0-2915 GCA_963550425.1 uncultured Neisseria sp. | reverse complement strand
AACATTCGCGGCTGACTTTGTAGCCGTCGGCTTTGTCCCATTTGGCGTTTTTTACGCCGAGGTTTTCGGCGGGGACAAACTCGGTGTTGAACTTCACGCCGTAGTGTTTGCTGGCAGCTTGGTTGGCTTCGAATATGGTTTTCAGACGACCTTGGACGAAGTTGATGTAATCGTCGTTGTAACCGACTTTGATGCCTTGCGATTCGGCGGCTTCCGCCATGCCGTTGATGCCGATGGTGAGGAACTGTTTGTCCAGCGTGATGAAGCCTGCATCGTAAACGGGCAGCATTCCGGCGGCTTGGTATTCTTCCATCAGTTTGCGGTAGGCGTATTGGTATTTGTGGATTTTGGCGACTTCGGCGGCAAGGTCGCGCCCGTCTTGCTCCAATCGGTTCATATTGATGGTGATGACGTTGATGGAACCGGTCGCCACGCCGCCCGCGCCGAGGGTGTAACTGAAGGTGCGGTCTTCAATGGCGTTGCGCAGGCGGCAGCAGGAAGCCAACGAGTCGGGATTGTCGGAAAGATAAACGAAGAAGGAATTGCCTTCCGCCAACTCTTTCGCCATCTCGTCGGCGAACACGGTGTCTTTGCATTTACCACCGTCGGTCAGCATCGCAGCGGTCACAACGGGGAAAGTCAAAACGGCTTTGGTGCGCTCCTGATTGAACCATTTGAGGAAGAAGTTTTGCAGCTTCGCCACGCTCGCCCACACCGGTTTGCTGAAATCGGGGAAGACGAAATCGCCGAACATCGCATCGAAATAGTATTGATCGTAAACGGAAATATTCCAAAACACGCTCTGATAACCGCGCGCAGCAGCGGGCTGGTTGATGCTGTACACCACCTGCTGCATGTGGTTGGCGATTTCTTTGCCGTGGGTTTCCAAATAATCGTCGCCGTAGTCTTTGCGGGCGAAATAGTCGAAATAAGTTAGAAATTCCACCGTCGCCACCGCACCGGCAAACTGCGCGCTGATGGCAAACACAAGATTGATAAACGAGCCGCAAAACGATGCCAGGTGTCTGGGGGCCTGACCTTCGCCGCCCAGCTTGGTCAGGCCGTCAAACAGGAAGGGATAGAGCGTAACCGACACGCAATAAGGTTTCAGGCTGGTTTCGTCATGAACATATATTTCATGCGCTTCGATTTGGCGAATATATTCATCCGCAACAGATTGGTCGAAAATTTCGGCAATTTTGCGCGACACTTGGGCACGATTAACCTGCACGAAAAAATCCTTCATGATTTCCGTTTCCATCGTGGCGATGTTTTTCTGCGTTACATTGGCATTGGCATCCATTTTCGAGCCGTCTGCCGCATTTTGCGCGCCGATATAGTCCTGCATGAATTGCAGTTTGCCGTTTAACTGTTCGGGATGCAGCCGAATCATGTCAAGTCCTCCAGAAGTTTGGTGGGGTGGATATGGGGCGGACGAAGGCCTGCCCCGGAATCAAAATTTTTCAAATTAGGATATTTCCCGCAACGGACGGCCGACCTCGCCCAACCAAATCAAACCGCCCCTGCCCGTGCGGCTATGGGTATGACTTTTGGCGCAGGCTTATCTTTCACAAACAACCGGTTCAATATTTCGCCCGTGCGCAAATCAACAAACCTCTGATTGGTCGCCGGGCTGTCCAAACCGCCCAGCTCCATCCGCCAGCGGCCGGTTTTCAGATAAGTCAGTTGCGGGACGATATCGGCCGAAACCGCTTCCAGTTCTTCGCGTTCCAAACCGGTGTACAGGCAGGTTTTCAAACCAGACTGCCCGACAACCGCCAACATCTTTTGCAATTCTTCCGGCAGCCATTCCCCGCCCATAAACAACACGCAGCCAATCAGCCCGCGATAGCGTTTCAGGCGGCCGCGCAAATATTCTTCGGTCAATTCCGTGCCGACACCCTGCTTCCAAGCATCTGCGCTGTGGCAGCCCTTGCAGCGCAAGGGGCAGCCGGAAAACAAAAATGCCAACGAAACCTCGTTTGGCACTTCCTGCCACACAACCTGTTCTGCCGTAAACCTGAGCTTATTCATGCTTAACGCTTAAAATACTATATATAGTAGGAAAATTAATTTTTAAATACTATATATAGTATTTTAATAGCCTTACTAAAATACGGCAACAATAGTTTTTGTAAATTTTTTAATTTGCTAATTTTAATCATTAAATGATTTTTGAATAATGGATGGGCAATTAAAAAGACAACGGTATATTTTACCGCCATCTCCCAATTTAAACCGAATCCACTATAATCGGCCATATCCGACTTGATTTTCAACGCGGCCTATCCTATATAATGTCTCTTATCCGCAGCCGACAGGCAGCCTCATCACAAAGGATTTTTTCGTGAGCAAACACCACAAACTCATCATTCTCGGTTCCGGCCCTGCCGGCTATACTGCCGCCGTTTACGCCGCCCGCGCCAACCTCAATCCTGTCATCATCACCGGTTTGGAACAAGGCGGCCAACTCATGACCACCACGGAAGTGGACAACTGGCCTGCCGATGCCAACGGCGTGCAGGGCCCCGAATTGATGGCGCGCTTCCTAGCCCACGCCGAACGCTTCGGCACGGAAATCGTTTTCGACCACATCCACACCGCCCAACTGCGGCAACGCCCGTTCAAACTTATCGGTGATGCGGGCGAATACACCTGCGACGCGCTGATTTTGGCCACCGGCGCATCGGCCAAATACCTCGGCCTGCCGAGCGAAGAAACCTTTGCGGGCAAAGGCGTTTCCGCCTGCGCCACCTGCGACGGCTTCTTCTACAAAAAACAAGACGTAGCCGTTGTCGGCGGCGGCAACACCGCCGTGGAAGAAGCGCTTTACCTGGCCAATATCGCCAACACCGTAACACTGATACACCGCCGCGACAGCTTCCGTGCCGAAAAAATCATGGTGGACAAACTGA
>CAUVCE010000178.1:0-3003 GCA_963550425.1 uncultured Neisseria sp. | reverse complement strand
AAGCCGCCGTGGATCACACATCGCTGGAAAAACACCCGCTGGCCAAGCGGGCGAAGGACGTTTGCTCCGCCGCTCAGGGCTTGGCTTTGCTGCTGCTTGCCCTGCTGTGGCTGCTTGCCCTGTTTTTCGGCCGAATGTAAACTTCTTTGCGCCCAATCAAAAAATTACACTTGCCCGATACCGTATAACGGAATATATTAGGCCTGCTTAACCGTATTTTTTCCCAACCGACAACCGAAAGGAAAGCGAAATGAAAAAACTGCTGTTTGTAGCCGCAAGTGCCGCATTGTGCCAAGCCGCATTGGCCGCCGGTGTCGAAGTGAGCGAGCCTTGGGCGCGCCAAACCGTGCAGGGCATGGTTAACGGCGGCGTGTTCATGGATCTGAAAAACGATACCGCAGGCGAAATCACCCTGATCGGCGGTTCGAGCCCCGCTGCGAAAAGCATCGAAATCCACGAACACGTCCATGCCGAAATCAAAGACCCCAAAACCGGTCAAAAAGCCATGGGCATGAAAATGCAGGCTATTCCCGGCGGCTTGAAAGTGGCCAAAGGTCAAACCGTCACACTGAAACCCGGCAGCTACCACGTCATGCTGATGGGGTTGGCCAAACCCCTGCAGCCGGGCGATAAATTCCCGCTGACACTGAAATTCAAGGGTGCGCCCGAAAAAACCGTTACCGTAGAAGTGCGCGCCAATGCCGAAAAAGGCCAACCGGCAAACGGCCACGGACACTAAACCGGTTTGAGGCAGGCCGTCTGAAGCACATTTCAGGCGGTCTGCCTTTTTAATTCGTTCCCACACATCAAAACGCACCACCATGACCACCGCCCGACAACACGCCGCATTGCAGCACATCCAAAACGGCCTGGCATACCGATTCCGCGACCCGTCCCTGCTCAAACGCGCCCTGACCCACCGCAGCCTTTCATCCGACAACAACGAGCGGCTTGAATTTGTCGGCGACGCCATACTCAACTACGTTGTGGCGAGAATGCTCTACGACACCTTTCCGCGCCTGCCCGAAGGCCTCCTGTCGCGCCTGCGCGCCAACCTGGTCAATCAAAACACACTGGCCGAAATTGCCGCCGGCCTGAACATGGGCGACGCCTTGCTTTTAGGGCAGGGGGAACTCAAAAGCGGCGGCTTTGCACGGCCGTCGATTTTGGCCGATGCCATGGAGGCCGTATTTGCCGCCGTCAGCTTCGATACCGGCTTTGCCGCTGCCGAACAAATCATCCGCCGGCTGTTTGCCGAACGCATCAAAAACATCGACACTGCCGGCGAGGCCAAAGACGCCAAAAGCCGCCTTCAGGAAACCCTTCAGGCACACCGCTTCGCCCTGCCCAAATACCGCATAGAACACCAGGAGGGCGAAGGCAGCGATGCCCGCTTTACCGTTTCCTGCGACTTGGGCGAACTGGGTTTCGTTACCACCGCCGTTGCCGACAGCCGCCGCGCCGCCGAACAACAAACCGCGCAAGCCGCCCTGGCATGGCTGAACCTCCACCATCCCCTGCCCAAACCGAAAAAGCACAAAAAAAATACCGGCTGAAACCGGCCGCATAAGGGCATACCAACATACTCCGACAAACGATGGCTGTACGCAAACGGGGTTTCAACCATCGGGGAAGTCTTGATAAAATGACCCCTTCCACAACACAGCATCGGGAAAACAATGCACACCGCCTACATAATCGGCGCGGCCGCCGGCGCATTGGCGGGCGGCCTGGCCGGCATACTGATACAATGGCATCAGGCACACAAGGCCGCACAAAAATACCCGCCGTTCAAAATCAAACTGCCTTCTGCCGCCCGTTACAGCGACACCTTCGGCCTGTGGGCGCAGCAAAACCGCTACCGCCAAACCGCCCCCGGCACATGGCGGCGCGACAAATACAGCCTGTTCGGCATTACCGAAATCCGCTTCATCGGCGACAACGAAATAGAAATCAGCGAAATCATCCACACCCCGTTTAAAGAACAAAAAACCGCCATCAACGCCCCACTCCTGTTCGGGCGGGCTGTTCGCGCCCACAAAATCAAACAACTCAACAAACTGCTGGCCTACTGGCAACTTCCCCAAATTCCGCGACGATATTCCCAAAATAAGGAAAACCAATGACCCATAACGACATTCCCGGCCCCGAAAACCCCATACCCGACAACTACCGCTGCGGTTTTGTCGCCATCGTCGGCCGCCCCAACGTCGGCAAATCCACCCTGATGAACCACCTCATCGGGCAAAAAATCAGCATCACCAGCAAAAAAGCACAAACCACGCGCCACAAAGTAACCGGCATCTACACCGACGACACCGCCCAATTCGTCTTCGTCGATACCCCCGGCTTCCAAACCGACCACCGCAACGCGCTGAACGACCGCCTCAACCAAAACGTTACCGAAGCCCTGACGGGCGTAGATGCCGTCGTCTTCGTCGTCGAAGCCATGCGCCTCACCGAAGCCGACCGCACCGTCATCAAACAACTGCCCAAACACACCCCCGTGATTCTGGCGGTCAATAAAATCGACAAAGACAAAGCAAAAGACAAATACGCCCTGCAAGCCTTTATCGACAACGTACGGCGCGAATTCGACTTTGCCGCCGCCGAAGCCGTCAGCGCGAAACACGGGCTGCGCATCGCCAACCTGCTCGAGCTGCTCAAAACCTACCTGCCCGAGAGCGTCCCCATGTATCCCGAAGACATGGTTACGGACAAATCCAGCCGCTTCCTCGCCATGGAAATCGTGCGCGAAAAACTGTTCCGCTATCTGGGAGAAGAACTGCCTTATGCCATGAACGTGGAAGTCGAACAGTTCAAAGAAGAAAACGGCATTCTGCGCATCTACATCGCCGTTTTGGTAGACAAAGAAAACCAAAAACCCATCGTCATCGGCAAAGGCGGCGAAAAATTGAAAAAAATCTCCACCGAAGCCCGCCTCGACATGGAAAAACTGTTCGACTGCAAAGTATTTTTACAAGTTTGGGTCAAAGTGAAATC
>CAUVCE010000177.1:0-3036 GCA_963550425.1 uncultured Neisseria sp. | reverse complement strand
TCGAATGTGCCTTGGGCGCGGTTGTTGCTGAACCAGCCCAAACCGATTTTGCGGTTGCCTTCATCGGCGGCTTTTTTGGTTTCGATATTGACGGAACCGGATACCGCGCCTTCGGGGTCCATGCCGTTTACGGCGGTGGACGCGCCTTTAATCAGTTGTGCGGAACCGACTTGTACGCTGGCCGTACCTTGCGTGCCGTACATGCCTGCCAAACCGTTGACGCTGAATTGGCGCGCATCAAGCTGATAACCGCGGAAATACAGGCCGGTCAGCGTGTTGCTTTCGCCGCCGAACTGCCAAACGGACGCGTCTTTTTTCGCTACGGCATCCACCAAAGTACGCGCTTCGGTGTTGTTGAGGGCTTGTTCGTCGTAGTTGACGACGGTAATCGGCGCGGTAAAGGCGTTGGCTTTGCCCAATACGCCCAAGTTTACGCGGTCGCGCAAGTCGCCGTCGCTGGCGATGGAGTAAGAACGGGCGGCTTTGACGCGTTTGGCGTCGGCGCGGACTGTTACTTGCTGCAACTCGCCCTGTTGGGGAGCTTGCGTATTTTCACCCTCGGCATGTGCGAAAGCCGCAGCAACCATGATGGATAACATCGTATATTTGTGCATATGACATTCCTGTAAATAAGAATTAATTTTTTTAGGACGCGCATTATCTGCCAAAAGGGTTTTTTTGTTGGGACGACATGGTTTTTTTGATTTCAGATTTACGTTAATTAACAAAATTGTTGTTTAAAAAAGACGGATTATTCGGTATCCGTAATGTGATTTCCTGCTTTTTTAGCATTTATCCCGCCATTTAATTTTACTATTGGAATTAAATTTTTCTTGATTTGTAAATAATTCTGTTTATTATTGCGAGTTTCCCCATATCCGGCCGCATCCGTATCGCTGCGGCTTTTGGAAGTTTGTATGTAGGTGAATGGAGTATGCAGAAGTGGCAGATTGAGCTTGATAGGACGCCGTGGTGGTTATTGACTTCGTTCGGCAGTGCGTTGGGGGCGTTGGCGGCTGCCGTGTTCCTTATGTCTTTTACGCGGTTCGGACGCGATTTTTGGCGGGTATTGAAGCCCTGTCTGTCCCGCTCTGGCACGCTTAAGACTGCCTTGATGCTGGCGGGGATGATTTTGCTGCTGCTGACCGAAGTCCGGCTGTATGTACTGAACACTTATTTATATAAAAGTGCTTATGATTCAATGCAGGACAGGTTGGCAACGGTATTCTGGACGGCGGTAACGGTGAATGTGGCGGTAATGATGGTCAGGTCGTTTAATTTGATTGTGAACGATTTTTTGGATCAGGCCTTGGCCATCAAGTGGTCGGAACAGTTGAATCGGGTATTGGTTTCGGGCTGGTTGTCGGATAAAAACTATTATCGCCTGCAGATGCGGCGTGATGCGCCCGACAACATTGACCAGCGTATTCAGGCGGATTCGCAGGATTTTATTGTTTCCACGATTACCTTTGTGCGCGGTATGTTGGGTTCGGCGGTATCGACGATAGAATTTACGCTGGTGTTGTGGGGGTTGGCGGGCGTATTGCCGGTTTTCGGAATCAAAATCCCGCACGGCATCGTATTTTTGCTTTATATGGCGATTTTGACGGCGACAGGTGTGGCAATGTGGATAGGGCGGCCGCTTATCCGTTCAAATTATGAAAACGAACATCTGAATGCGGATTACCGTTATTCGCTGGTCAGGATACGGGATTATTCGGAGAGCATCGCGTTTTATGGCGGCGAATGGCAGGAAGGGCAGAGGCTTTCCGACCGTTTCCGTTCGATTGTCCGCAACCGTTGGCGGATTGCGCGGCAGAGTGTGGCATTAAGCGGGTTCAATGACGTATTCAGCCAGATTATGCAGCTGCTTCCCATGATGCTGCAGGCTCCCAGACTGTTTGCCGGACTGATTAAAATCGGCGATGTGCAGCAAACGATACAGTCTTTTGCACGATTGCAAAAAGCGATGTCGTTTTTCCGAAATTTTTATAAGGATTTTACGGTTTATCGGGCGCGTTTGGAGCGTTTGAGCGGATTTATGGACAGTTTGTCCGAACGGCATAATGTGGCACAACCTGAGGTTGTCGAGGTAAAGGACGGGTTGGTATTGCAGGATGTGTCGCTGTTTCGAAATAATGGGGAAGTATTGTTGGACAATGTCGGCTTCTGTTTGGAAAAAGGGGATGCCTTGTTGATTCGCGGGATAAGCGGCTGCGGCAAGACTTCGTTGTTGCGCGCTTTGGCCGGCTTGTGGCCGTTTGGCAGCAGAGGGCGTATTTGGCGGCCGAAACATGATGAGATTATGTTTGTACCGCAAAGGCCATATATGCCCCAGGGCACTTTGTTTGAGTCGCTGTGTTATCCGGATATGTCGCCTTCTCGGGCGGAAGTGGCGGAAACCTTATGTTTGTGCCGGCTGGCCTACTTGGAACATTTGCTGGATATATCGGACAATTGGCAGCAGCGTTTGTCGCCGGGGGAATTGCAACGGATTGCGTTTGCAAGGATTTTGCTGGCGCGGCCTAAGGTGGTTTTGCTGGATGAGGCTACGGCTGCTTTGGACGAACCGACAGAGGCTTTGTTATATGGCCTGATTCGGGAAAGGTTGTCGGAAAGTGTGATTGTGAGTATCGGTCACAGGGGAACATTGGCAGCTTTCCATAATCTCGATATGCGTTTGGATGACACAGGGGTTTGCTGATTATTTGATGAAATGCCCAGTCCTATAAGTTGGGACAAACCGGTAAAAAGGGATACAAACTTTATTCTGTATCCCTTTTTACCGGTTTGTTGTTTTTTAATAAATCTTTGCCATTTTGCTTTTAAGAGGTAATCAATTTTTTTTGCTTTGCGATTTGTGTTTTCGAATCGATTCTTTTTGTTTGAATCCTTCTTTTTTGAAACTTTCGCCGCGCGATTTGCCGCCGAAGCCTTCTTTGCCCGGTTTCTTATCGCCGCGCCAGCCGCCGGATTTTCTATCGCCCCAGCCGCCTTTGCCTTTCGGCTTGCCGCCTGCGGATTTGCGCTTGCGGG
>CAUVCE010000176.1:0-3084 GCA_963550425.1 uncultured Neisseria sp. | reverse complement strand
GACCGTTTGATTGCGTTATCGGAAACGGGAAGGCGGCAGGCGGATAAGTTGGCATGTTTGCTGCCCGAACCAGCCTCCATTTTTTGTTCCCAATTAAACAGAACCTGCGAAACCGCCGCGCCTTATGCTGAAAAATGGCGGCAAACACCGCAAATTTTGCCCGAATTGAATGAGTTTTCTTGTTTGGCTTATGAGGATGTGGCCGGGCTGGACGGCCCTCAACGCCGTCCGCTGACCGATGCTTTTTGGCATCAGGCAGACCCCGAACGGCGAACGGCCGCCAGCAAATTTACTTTACCCGACAGTTTTGCCGGCTTTTCTACCCGGGTTGCCGCTTTCAGACGGCAGGCCGGTTTGCTGCCCGATCAGGCGGTTTGTTTTACCCACGGCATTTGGTTGGCGATGCTGGCTTGGCAACTGCTCGGCTTTGAAAGTAAAACTTCTTCCGATATGCGCCGTTTCCGTGCCTGGCAACTGAATATGCCCATGCCGAATGCGGCTGTGTTTATATTGAATATTTCAAATGACGGATTGTTTGCTTTGCGCTTTGCCTCGGAATTTTGTACCGATGCCGCCTGAAAGCGGAAAAAACTTGGCTGCAAAGGAGGCCAAATGAAAAACAATACATTATTTGCTTTACTACTTACTCTGTCTACCCATCCTGCATTGGCTGATTATGCTTTGGGTTTGGGGCAGCCCCCCCTTTATGGGAAAGATTTCGCCCATTTTGGTTATGTGAATCCGCAAGCGCCCAAAGGAGGGATATTTACCCTGCCCGTGGTCGGCACTTTCGATTCCCTCAATCCGTTTACCTTGAAAGGCACGGGCGAACGCGGCATCGTATCCCTGACGCTCGACACACTGGCAGAACAGGGGCAAGACGAACCTTTCGCCGTATACGGCCTATTGGCGCAGGACATTTCCCCCGCTGCAGACGGCCTGTCCGTTACCTTCACCCTAAACCCCAAAGCAAGTTTTCACAATGGCGATCCCGTACTGGCCAAAGACGTTGCCGCCTCATTCAAACTGCTGACCCAAGACCCCGCCGCCGCCCCAATGTACCGTTTTTATTGGGCAGACGTTGCAACAGTAGAAACGCCCACCCCGCACACCGTACGTTTCCGTTTTAAAAAGCCTAATGCCGAGTTACACATGATATTGGGGCAGTTACCCGTTTTCTCCCACAAAAGCTATCCTCAGGGCTTAGAGAAAGGTGCAGGCAGGCCGCCTATAGGTTCGGGTCCCTACATATTGGCCAAAACCGAAACCGGCCGTCTGGGCGAATACCGCCGCAATACGCGCTATTGGGCGCGAGACCTGCCCGTACGGCGCGGCATGTATAACTTTGACGCCATCAGATTCCGCTACCTGCGCGACCCATCCGTACAAATAGAAGGCATCAAAGCCGGCAATTTCGACTTCGTGCAGGAAACCACCGCACGTTCATGGGCGCGCGCCTATCCTGCCGACATCCTTCGGCGGCGGGGCATGATAAAGGCCGAACTCCCCCATCACAACACCGCCGGAATGCAGGGTTTCGTCATGAACCAGCGCCGCCCTTCACTGAAAGACAGCCGCGTCCGCCAAGCATTGATTTTGAGTTTTGATTTTGAAAACATAAACAACCGCATGATGTATGGCGCATACCGCCGCAGCCCCAGCTTTTTCACCAACAGCGAAATGGCTGCAGACGGCCTGCCCGATGCGGCAGAGCTGGCCTTGCTGACCCCGCTGGAGAAACACCTTCCTGCCGCCGTATTCAGGCAACACGCCCCCATACCCCCGAAAAGCGACCCGGAAACAGGCATCCGCCCCAACCTGATAAAGGCGCGCGGCTTACTGCTGGCTGCGGGCTACCGTTACCGCGACGGAAAACTGACCGGTCCGCAGGGAAACCCCCTAAACCTCGAATACCTTACCGCCAATAAAGCCTTTGAGCGCGTAGCCGGCAAATGGCAGCGCGACTTGGCCAAAATCGGCATCACACTGAATATACGCACCGTTGATCCGTCACTCTACCAAAAACGGCTGAACGACTTCGACTTCGACCTGACCACCGTCGTCTATGCCAACAGCCAAAGTCCGGGTAACGAACAGGCGGATTACTACAGCTGTGCTGCAGCCAAAACACGCGGCAGTCGAAATTGGGCGGGTATTTGCGATCCTGCCATCGAAAAACTGCTCAAACACTTCGAACACTTTGAGAGCCGCGCCGAACTCGTTACGGCGGCACGCGCCCTCGACCGCGTGTTGCGCCATCATTACCTATTGATACCCAACTGGTACAGCAACACCCACCGCATCATCTACCGCGACACATTGTCCCATCCGCAACGCCCTCCCAAATACTACATGCCTGCCGAATGGGCTTTGCAGACTTGGTGGATAAAAAAACCGTCTGAAACCAGATAAAGGCATATTGCATTATAATTATTACCAAACTGCAAAATACAACACCCCGTCATCAGAAGAAGGAAGCCCTATGACCATACCCATGTACACCCTATTGATACTGGCAGTCGTTTTTGCAAACCTGCCCTTTGCCACCACCCGCCTGTTCGCCCTAAAAACCCTAAACGGCAAAAAGCACATCGGCCACCATCTGCTTGAATTGTGCATAGGCTTCATCCTTACCGGCCTGCTTGCCCGATTGCTGGAAAGCCGCAGCGGCAATGTTCATCCTCAGGGCTGGGAATTTTATGCCACCACAGTCTGCCTGTTCCTGGTCGCAGCCTTTCCCGGATTTGCGTGGCGTTACTTTTGGCAAACGAGAAATCAGGTTTCAACACACAGAACCGGGCATAAGGTGCAGCCCTGATTTGGAAGGGGTAACGCCCATCCCAAATAAACCCTACACCACCCCCTGATGGGCAGGGTTTCAACCATTAAGGGAATTCTGATAAAACCGCCTATTCCAAATATAAAAATTTTCAAACTAAATATTGCATTACAGAGAAACGGAATAAAAATGACAAAACCCACTTGCCACAATCAAAAAAAAATGGTTTAATCACGCTTTCCTCATGTACGGCCAGATAGCTCAGTCGGTAGAGCAACGGATTGAAAATCCGTGTGTCGGCAGTT
>CAUVCE010000175.1:0-3095 GCA_963550425.1 uncultured Neisseria sp. | reverse complement strand
GCACAAGAACTGCGCGCAGGCAACGTATTCATGGTCGGCAACGACCCGATGGTGGTACAGAAAACCGAATACATCAAAGGCGGCCGCTCTTCCGCCAAAGTCAGCATGAAACTGAAAAACCTGCTGACCGGCGCGGCTTCGGAAACCATTTATAAAGCCGACGACAAATTCGACGTGGTCGTACTGGCACGCAAAAACTGCACCTACAGCTATTTTGCCGACCCCATGTACGTCTTCATGGACGAAGAATTCAACCAATACGAAATCGAAGCCGACAATATCGGCGACGCGCTAAAATTCATCGTTGACGGTATGGAAGACGTGTGCGAAGTTACCTTCTATGAGGGCAACCCAATTTCCGTGGAACTGCCCACCATCATCATACGCGAAGTCGAATACACCGAACCTGCGGTCAAAGGCGATACTTCCGGCAAGGTAATGAAAACCGCACGTTTGGTCGGCGGCACCGAGATTCAGGTTATGTCTTACATCGAAAACGGTGACAAAGTCGAAATCGATACCCGTACCGGCGAATTCCGCAAACGCGCCTAAAATAAAAAGCTGCCTGAAAGGTTCAGGCGGCTTTTTTGACAACGCGGTCAATCAAGCAGACCGAATTCCCCCATCCATATATTTGGAGAAAAGCATGCGAAAACTATTTGCCCCGTTAGCCGCCTTTACCCTGACAACCATCCTGGCCGCTTGTTCCGGCGCAGGCAGTTCCCCCGAGGACGCGGCCAAAGCCTTTATAGAAAGCACCTATAAAGGCGATGCCGATGCCGCAATGGCACTTATCGAAATACCTGCCGAAGTTAAGGAAAAACCCGGCCTTGAAGAAATGATGAACGGCAAAATCAAAGCCGCCGTTGCCGAAAGCAAGGCGAGGGCCGAAAAACAAGGCGGGATAGACGAAATCACCGCCCAACCCTTCCAACCCTCGCCCCAAGACGGCAAGCAAGGCAGGGTAACCGTTGATGTGCGTTTCAAACAAGGCGGCACCAGGACAGAAAACGTATCTGTCGTTGAAACAGAAAATGGCTGGAAAATCAAACTGTAAACCGGCCGCCTATCCGTGCCAAACGGCAAAAACCATGCTTTATTTGGCACTTGGATTGATTACAGCGGCCTTTGCCATTTGGCTGACCATTTTGACTGCCCGCCACACCGCCCTGAGCCTGCCTTCCGGCATTGCCCTTGAAAAAGGCGATTGGATATTTCGGGGCGGCACATCCGCCGACAGCAAGTTCATCCGTTACCTAAGCAAAAGCGACTACTCCCATATTGGTATCATTGCCGAAACCCATCCGGACATCTTAGTTGTCCATGCCACTACCGATGACGACCCCGAAAAGCCAAATCAAGTATTACTGACACCATTAAATAAATTTTTAGCGGCAGATAAGGCACAAAGCTACGCCATTGCCCGACCGAAGTTTCTAAACGGCAGGCAACGCCATCAGACTGCCCGCTACGCCCTAAGCAAAATCGGCCGCCCCTTCGTATTAAGCAGCCGAGACCAATCGCATTATTACTGCACCATACTGTTGCTGGATGCCGTCCGCAGCCAAACTGCCTCCTTCAATCCAAAATGGCAGCATCTGAACCTTGCCGTCTTTCACGGCGACTATCTGTTTCCGGAATCCTTTACCCGAGAAAACATAGAATGGTTATACCGAGTTCCGCAAAAATAGATTAATCAGTAGGATTATGAGAACGGTATTTTCATTCTAACTATTTGATTTTAATAAATTGTCGCTTGCTCAAATCATACCGGACGCAGCCAAAACAGATAGGGGCATACCAAACTTTTGCCAAAGTGATTTCCTATCCCGGCCATACCTTAATCAGCCCGCCATGCCGCGCCGTGCAGTCGTTGTACAGATGCACCGCTTCATGGGCAAGCATCCGAACAAACACATTCAAGCCGCATTGGCTTATGCCGAACAGCACGGTTGGGCGGTTGTCCCCTCCGGCAAATCGGCACACGCGTTCTGCCGCCTGCGCTGCCTGCAAGGGCATACCGAACACCAAATGAGCGTGTGGAGTACGTCGCGCAACCCGGAAAACCATGCCAAACAAATCATCCGCAAAGTAAACGAATGCCTGCCCGAAGGAGATGAAGCATGAACACCTACCATTTCAGCATCCTCATCCGCGATGCCGACCTGCACGATTTGGAAGACCGCCTGTATCAAGCGGGCTGCGACGATGCCCTGCTGTGCTTCTACAACCAAACCCCCTATCTCGAATTTGACCGCGAAGCCGAGAGTGCCGAAGCCGCCGTCCGCAGTGCCTTAGCCAACATCCGCGCGGCAGGATTTGGCGATTTGGTGTTGCAGGAATCCGGTGTGGCCACTTTGGCCGAGATGGCCGCCCGCGCCGGGCTGACCCGCGCCGCCCTGTCCAACTACGCCGGCGGCAAACGCGGCAGCGGCTTCCCCGCGCCCATGTACGGGGTGGGCAGCGGCTCCACCCTGTATTCCTGGCCGGAAGTGGCGGGCTGGCTGCACCGGCACGGCCAGCTGTCGCAGGCGCAATACGATATCGCCCATGTGGCCGGATAGTTTCAGGCAGCCCCTTGCATATGCGGGGGTTGAACGCAATCTCTATTTCCAATGTGGCTATCCGCCAAGTGCGGATTTTTTTATTGACGCATTGCATTAAACCTGTATAATTCGTTCCCACGGTGCTTCAAAACACCCGACAAACAGTGTATATCCAACACGATAGAGTGGAATTTTTTACGTCTATATGTATCAAATCGATTTACTCCTATGTGGGGGTGCGCCTACCCGTAAGGCTGGCGGCACGTCTGTTTGCGTGTTTTGAACACCCCCGCGCCCGCGCTTCAAATCGCGGTTTTAAATCTCTCAAACAGGCCGCCTGAATTTCAGACGGCCTTTCGGTTTGCCGCCTACGGTTTTTCGGGAAACCCCTTGCATATGCAGGGGGGTTTGTTTATGATGGGGTTTCCTAACAAACTTACAGCATAAAACGCGCCTGTTGCGCGATTTTTCGTATCTGCTCCCATCATCATATGTTTGCCGCATTTCCGTTTCCTTGGTTGCGACAGATTTCAAGTTATGGGGGTGCGG
>CAUVCE010000174.1:0-3102 GCA_963550425.1 uncultured Neisseria sp. | reverse complement strand
GCAACTGCGTATCGTCCAGCCCGCCCGTGGCTTCCTTGCGGTAGCGGGCGATAAAGGGGACGGTCGCGCCGTCGTCCAAAAGCTCGATGGCGGCGGTGATTTGGGCGGCGGTGGCGGAGAGTTCTTGAGAGAGGATTTGGGTGATGTTCATGGAGGTCCTTTGGATGGGGGCAGGCTGCCTGAAAGCGTTAGTTTTAACGAAGTTGAAAAGTGCAGGCTGCTTCTTGGGATTTGGGTTTCAGACGGCCTTACCGTTTGCCTGCCTCTGCTGCGGCTTTTTGATACAGGGCGAAGAGGAAGGCGGTGCGGCTGCCGTCGTCGTGGCCGCCTTTGTAGCCGTATGCCGCATCGACGGCTTTGTCCAAGGCGCGGTGGGCTTGGTGCAGGCGGGTGAAGGGGGCATCGGGGCGGTACAGGTCGGCGAGGCTGGGCGGGGGCAGGCCTTCCTGCGCGGCTTCTTGGCGGTAAAACGCGCGGGCGTCGAGCACGGCTTGGGCGGCGGCTTCGATGGCGGCGCGGTGTTTTTGTTCGGCGGCGGAGGCGGGGCGGCCTTCGCTTTGCGGGGCGAAGGGGAAGGGGAAGTTGTTGTACACGATGGTGTTGGAGTAACGGTAATCACTTTTCAGACGGCCGGCCACGGTGCGCATAAAGGCGTTGTGCATGGTGCTGCACAAGATGCCGAAATGGTACGGCGTGGCGTTGGGCAGCATAAAGTTGGCATCGCTGTTAATGGTGTTGCAATCCACATAACCGATGGGGATAAAGGCGCGGGCTTCCGATGAAACGCGGGGGATAAGCAGATAGTTGCCGCTTGCAGGCTGCCTGATTTCGTCAAACAGGTGAGGGGTGGCGGCTTTTTTCCGTGTGGCGGCCTTCGTGCTGTTTAAACGCCCTTTCCATTTTGTGCCTTCTTTGTGGTATTCCCTTACGTTTGCGATGCGCTGCGCCACTTGCGGCATCTGTTTCAAATCGTGATTCAGGCGCGTTTCGCTGATGCCGTGAAACCATAAGCACCAGCGTTCTTTATCGTTGAGAAATTCTTCCGCACCCAAAAACGGGCGGATGTATTGCGCGGCAAGCGGTTCGGCGGCAATCAGGGCTTGTTTTTCGGCGGTGCTCAAAAGCAGGTTGCCGCCGTCGGTCGGTTTATTGCCATATATCATTTCCGCTTCGCCCGAGATGGGTTTGCTGCGGTTGCCGATGATGATATCGGGCGCGTCCAGCAGATAGGGGCTGATGTTTTGCACGCTGCGTTTTTCAGGCAGCCCTTTGATGTCGGGATAGTCGAACAGGTATTTTGCGCCCGTGTGCCGTGCAGGCTGCCTGAATCCGACGATGACGCAATGCACGGCGGCTTTGCCGCTGGCTTGGCTGGTCCATTGGAAAGTGCGGTGGGCGAAGTGGATTTCTATGCCCTGCGGCAGCAGGCTGCCCCACAGGGCTTCCACCTGCTGCCCTTGGGTGATGGAATTGGTGGACACGAAGGCAGCCTGCACGTTGGGGTTTCGGTCGATGATGCGGGCGGCTTTGACGTACCAGTTGGCCACGTAATCCAAGATGCCTGCGTTTTTCAGGCTGCCTGAAACGGTTTGGGTGTCGGCTTTTTGTTCGGCGGTTTGGTAGGTGGAGCCGACAAACGGCGGGTTGCCGAAAATATAGTCGGCCTGCGGCCAGTCGGTGTGCAGGCTGTTGGCGTTGATGATTTCCGCGCTGTCGGTGAGGGGGATGGAGGGGCGGGTTTTGCCGAAGCGTTCGGCGGTGCGCAGGTTGCATTGGTGGTCGGTGAGCCACATGGCGACTTTGGCGATTTGGGCGGGGTATTCGTCGATTTCGATGCCGTGGAACTGGCCGATGTGGGTTTCAATGATAAACGTTGCCATATCATATTGTCCGTCCTCAATAGAATATAGTTCGTCGATGATATCGTCTTCCAGCCGCCGCAGTTCGCGGTAGGCGACGACGAGGAAGTTGCCGCAGCCGCAGGCGGGGTCGAGGAATTGCAGGCGGCCGATTTCTTGGTGCAGCGCGTAGATGGCGGCGGTGCGTTTGGCTTTGCCCGATACTTTGCAGGCTGCCTGAAAGCGTTGGCGCAGGTTGTCCATAAACAGGCCGTCGATGACTTTAAGGATGTTGCCTTCTTCGGTGTAGTGCGCGCCGAGTTCACGGCGTTCCACGTTGTCCATCACGCTTTGGAACAGGTTGCCGAAGATTTCGGGGCTGATTTTCGCCCAGTCGCGTTCGGAGCATTGCAGCAGCAATTCGCGCAGTTCGGCGTTGAAATAAAATTCGCCGAGCTGTTCTTCAAACAGTTTGCCGTTCACATAGGGAAAGGCGCGCAGTTCGGTGTTCATGTTTTGCGCGCGGCGTTCGGGCGGGGTGTTGAGCACGGCAAACAGGCGGTTGAGCGTGCCGCCGATGTCTTCGCCGTCTTCGCGGGTGTATTTTTTCAGGTAGCCTTCAAATTGTCCAGGCTCGAAAATCAGGGTGTCGTCGGCAAAAAAGCAGAACAGCAGGCGGATGAGGAATTGTTTCAGCCTGTGTTCGTCGTAGCTGCCGTCGGCGCGGAAGGCCTGATAAAGGCTGCCCACTGCGGCGGCGGCTTCGATGTTGGCCTGCTCTTGGGCTTGGCGCAGTTCGTGGGTGATGCCGTCCATGAAGTCGAAATGGCGCAGTTTGATGTGTTCGGGCAGGTCGGAAAGCGGGAAGAAAACGTCTGTGCCGTCTTTCAAATCGTAGAGTTTCATGGTGGCGAAATCGGACACGATGATGTGGCGTGGCACGTCTTTGGGGTTGTGCCGGCGGATTTCTTCCACATAGCCCATCGCTTGTTCGAACGCGGCATCGAGGTCTTTGCCGGCGGATTTGTGCTCGCAAAGCAGCCTGCCCGCCCAAAATACGTCGGCAAATTTGGTGTGCCCGCTGCGGTGTTTGACGGCGTATTCGGTGGTGGCGGTGCGGAAGCGGTCCAGCCCGAAAATGGCGAAAAATTCGTTCCAAAAGGTGTCTTTTTCGGCACGCTCGCGCTTTTCGTTTTGGAAGCGGCGGGCAAATTGGGCGGCAAGGCGGTATTTGTGTTCGTAGGTGTGGGCGGTCATGGGGAGG
>CAUVCE010000173.1:0-3158 GCA_963550425.1 uncultured Neisseria sp. | reverse complement strand
ACGGCGGGTTACCCGAATAACCCTTGGGTTATCCGTCGGGCGGCGGTTAAACCGCCCGTTTACAGCGGAAAACTTAGTTTTTAGCCAAGTAAGCTTCCAAGTCTTCGCTGCCGCCGATGTATTGGCCGCCGATGAATACTTGCGGCGCGGTCGCTTTGCCTGTAATCGCGCGCACGGCAGTAGTGGTCGCATCTTTGCCCAAAACAATTTCTTCGTAAGCCAAGCCTTTGTCTTGCAGGGCTTTTTTGGCTTTAGCACAGAACGGGCAGCCCGGTTTGGTAAATATGGCAACCGAAGGCTGTTCTTTCCAAGAAGGATCGATGGATTTCAGCATGGTGTCCGCATCGGATACTTCAAACGGATCGCCGTCTTTTACCGGCTCTACGAAAGCTTTTTCAATCACGCCGTCTTTAACCAGCATGGAGTAACGCCAAGAGCGGTCGCCGAAGCCCAGTTGGTCTTTAGAAACCAGCATGCCCATGCCGCGTGTGAATTCGCCATTGCCGTCCGGTACGACGGTGATGTTTTCGGCTTCCTGATCGGCCAACCATGCGTTCATCACAAAAGTGTCGTTTACGGATACGCACAAAATGCTGTCCACGCCGCGTTTAAAAAATTCTTTGGCCAGCTCGTTGTAGCGCGGCAGGTGGGTGGAAGAGCAAGTCGGGGTAAATGCACCGGGCAGGGAGAATACGGCCACGGTTTTGCCTTTGAACAGGTCGTCGGTAGAAACGTCTACCCAAGCGTCGCCTTGGCGGGTATGAAATACGACTGAGGGTACTTTGGTGCCGACCAGTTGTTCTGAAGTTTTAATGTTGATGCTCATATCGATCTCCTGTTAAGTTGGAAAGGGTTGTGAAACCCGATGCGGTGTATTTTAGCGATGAAGAACCGGTTTGTATAATTTATTGTCCAAATATTTTTCATTATTTAAAACTATCGATTTTATATTTCCGGTTGAAGAAATCTATCGACGCGGCCGCCTATATCCGCCTCTATACTGTCTTTGATTTTATAACGGTCGCCCTGCGGCCTCATGCGCGGCAGGAAATCGATACGGATTTCCATAGACGGCATGGAAACAATGCGCCACAAAGAAGCAAACAGGTTTACATCGCTGAAGGACGGTATCGCGCTGCGGCGGCCCAGATGGTCGAAATAGCGCAACACGACGGGCTGGATGTCTGAATCGGTGTCGATGGCCGACTGGAACAGGGCGGCTTTGAAGGGCAGGATGCCGCTGCCGGACGAAGTGCGCGCTTCGGGGAAAAAGCAGACGTTCTGCCCTGCCTCCAATGCGCGGCAGATGGCATCGTTAATCACATTGACGTCCTTACGGTTGTCCCGGTCGATGAAGACCGTGCCGGCATTGGCAGCCAGCCTGCCGACTAACGGCCAGCGGGCGATTTCCCGCATGGCGATAAAGCTGCACGGACAAAGGGTCAGGATGGCGAAGATGTCGAGCAGGGAAACATGGTTGGCCGCTATCAACAGGCCGTACGGGGGGTCGGGGGGGCGGTTACTGCTGTTTAGGCGGGCGTGCAATATGGCCAATGCCTGGGCAGATAAGGCGGCCAGTTCGGCATTGCGTTGTTCGCGGGTGGCGTTATCGAGTCTCCTGACGCGGCGTATGGCGTGGAAAAGCCAGCCGGTAATTTTGAATAATCGTTTGATGCGTTGAAAGAATGGCGTTTTTTCAGGCATTTCGTTAGGATGTGCTTGGTAAAAATGGCGGATATTAATGCTTGTGCGCGTGCTTGGAAAGTGCTTTTTCGGCCGTTTGCAGGGGTGTTATTTTTGGCAGTGCGGACAATGGAAGGTACCGCGTTGCCCGACGACGGTTTTTTGAATCGGTGTGCCGCAGCGCAAACAGGGCAGGTGCTGCCTGCCGTAAACGGCATATTCCTGTTGGAAATAGCCGCCGTTGCCACCGCTGTCCGTGAAGTCGCGCAGGGTGCTGCCGCCTTTTTCAATCGCCAAACGCAAAATGCGGCGGATTTCGTGTACGAGTTTGGCGGCTTCTTTTTCCGTAATCTGCCCGGCCGGACGGGTAGGGGAGATGCCTGCGGCAAAAAGGCTTTCGTTGGCGTAGATGTTGCCGACGCCGACAACGGCCTTATTGTCCATCAATACGGTTTTGACGGGGCCTCTGCGTTTTTGCAGGGCCTGGTAAAGGTAGGCGGCGGTAAATTCGCGCCCCAAAGGTTCGGGGGCCAGGTTTTGCAGCAGGGGGTGGGTTTCCGGAATGCCGGCATACCATAAAATCATGCCGAAACGGCGGGGGTCGCGGTAGCGCAAAAGCGTGCCGTCCGAAAACGACAGGTCGAAGTGGTCGTGTTTTTGCGGCACGGGCGCGCGGCCGCCGTATATCCTAAGGCTGCCGGACATACCCAGGTGGATGATCAACACGCCGCTTTCAAAGCGGATAATCAGGTATTTGGCGCGGCGGCGGCATTCCAATACGGTTTGGCCGGCCAGTGTGCTGGGCAGGCAGGCGGGGACGGGGAAGCGCAGCCTGGCCTGGCGGATATGCACTTCGGAGACGGTTTTTCCGGTGATGTGCGGCGCGATGCCGCGCAGGGCGGTTTCTACTTCGGGAAGTTCCGGCATGGTGTTTTTTCTTGGGCGTATTTTAGGCTGATGCCCTCATTTTGCCATAAATGTCGGGCGGTTTGTGAATTTTGCCTGTATCGGGACGGACGCGGGTCGTCTGAAAATCCCCGTCTCGCAAAAACGCCATGCCGGTAAAGGCAAACGGCAATACGGCGGCAGGCAGCAGCGTTTGCTGCGGGCGTGTGGCTTCGGGGGGCGGCGTGCCTGATGATGCCGCATTGGCGCGCAAGCCGGAAAAACAGCCGCAACAGCCATTCGATAAGCTGTAAAAGCAAGAGGGTTAGGTCGGCCATGATTGTATGCGGGAGGGTTTCAATTTGTCGAAGCCGTGCGAACACTCTCCAAACAAGATATGCCGATTATACGCCAACCGGTGCGGCCTGAAACGCCATATGCCCGTTTTCAGGCTGCCTGTCCCGTTGCCAAAAATGCTAGAATATGCGGTTCTTCCCATTTTTTCAGGCAACCTGACTACCATGTCCCAGAAAACACCGCACAAACCCGACAACGACACCATCCGCATCCGCGGCGCGCGCACGCATAAT
>CAUVCE010000172.1:0-3219 GCA_963550425.1 uncultured Neisseria sp. | reverse complement strand
ACAGTGGCATGAAGCGGGCACGGGCGGCTTTTCGTCTGTTGTTGCCCCTGATGAAGTGAATCCGACCGACTTTTACGGATTCGACTATGTGCGCAGTCCGAATTTCCACGGCAACCGTGGTTATGCGGTGATGGACGATGCGTCTTATCAATATGAACTCAACCGGCTGACCAGTAGGCAGAAGTATCAGGAAATACAGGCGCGGCAAATGGAACAGGCCGCCGTAATGGACGCGCTTTTTCAGTCTTCGCGGGCTTTGGCAGCGGGCGGGTATGATTTGGCACGCATTAACCGCCAGTTGTCCGCCACTGTGGAAAGCCTTGCCGCCCAATTGGAAGAAACGAAATACAGGTACGCCGAACGGCAGGCCGCGCCGGACGATTTGCAGCCCGAATTTTCCCCGACAGTGCGTTTGTCCGTAAACGAGGGCAAAACTGGATTTCGCGCAGTTGTTCGCCCGTTGTGATGGATTCGATAGGCAGGTTTGAGTTGAAGGAAAACGGCCTTGCCGCCGCCGCACCCGACCCTGTTAAGGCAATCAGGATTTGATATTTTTAATGTAAAAGGTGTTCCGCAAAGATAACGATAAGAAACAATGAGTTGTAAGAAAAAAATGATGAACACTACTTTGTCTTTGGATGATGCGGGATATGCGCTCATCCTGCGTTGGGAAGGTAAGAAGAACCTTGCCTATTTGGACGGCGCGGGGATACCGGCCATCGGCATCGGCTTTATCCGCTATACGCTCAAACAGGCGGCAGCCGCGCGGGAGAAAGAACGCCGCGCCGCCGCCGAACTGGCCGAAAGACAAACCGAACTGGAAAAGGAAAGACAAGATGCAAAGATTGCTGTGGATAATCTGCGCGGCGAGCTTGACCGCCTGCGCTGACACGCCGCCCGTCAAAGTGGCCGCCGAAACCTGCCCGCAACCGCTGCAACCGCCGCCGCACCTGATGGCGCGGAAAGTACCGAAGGCTGGGAGCTACTCGGAAAATGCGCTGCGGAATATACGGGACTGGCAGAAACAGCCGACAGCCAAGCCGCCGATTTGAGGGAGTGGCAGGCATACGGCGGGGCGGTGTCGCAGTAAGGCCGTCTGAAAGGTTTTAACTTCGTTGAAGCTGCACTTTCAGACGGCCTTTTACTGTTTGGGTTGATACCTATTCGTTGTCCATTGCCTGCAATATTTCGGCAAGCTGCCTAAAGTCGATTTTGCCCGCCGCCAAATCGACCATCAAATCATCCAGCCCCTGATCGGGAACAATGCTGATGCCCTGCAAATCGAGGTAAGTCAGCATGGTCAGTAGGGCGGTGCGCTTGTTGCCGTCGGGAAAGGCGTGGGCTTTGGCAATGGCTTGGGCATAGAGGGCGGCAATTTCGTAGATGTTTTGCAGGTCTTCGTATTGCTGCCAGTTGGCGATACGCGACAGCGCACCTTCCAGCCGCGCCATATCCGCATGTCCTTTCAGTCCTGCTTCATCCGCCAGTACGGTTTGGTGGATGAGTGCGACCAGTCCGCTGTCTATCATTTGTCGGCCAGTGCCTTAATGGCTTTTTGGTGGGTTTTGGCAATGCGGCGGGCGGCGGCCAGCAGGACGCGTTTGCCTGCTTCGCCTTTGAGTTCCATTTTTACGGGACGGGTGTTGTTGTTTTGCATACCTGCTCCTTGTTTCGGATTCGAATATTCTATCTTTTTTTTGTATTGGGGGGAATGTTGTCCGAACCGGCATTCGGATTTCTTCGGCAAATTGAAAGGCCGCCGTTTTCAGACGGCCTTTTGTTTTCACTGTATAAGAAATTAGGATTTACGAGAAGCTGATATCGAGGCGTTTGCCGAGCTTCGAGGCGGCTTTTTCCAAAAAGTCTATGCGGGTATTGTGCCGCAGGTCGAGCAGGCGGTCAATTTGAGGCATATGTACATCCAGCCTGCGGGCCATTTCCGCCTTGCGCACGCCTTGGCCGAGCATCTCATTCAGCAGCAGCACTTTGGCGGTTTCCATTGCCGGCAGCACGGCAACAGGCTGCCCTTTGGCGGGTTTCGACGGCAGCGGTATAGCCCGGCGTTCTTCAAAATAGCCGTCTAGTGCGCAAAGCAGCCCCTCCAGTGCCTCAATGGCGGCGGTTTCTTCATCTTCGCCGACGGCGGCCGCCTCCGGAATATCCGGAAACGTTACCAAAAATGTGCCGTTGTCGTCCGGAGTTAAAATATAGGGATAAGCTAACATAGTTATTACACCTTTAAATTTATTATTTTGTTTTGTCAGGCAGCCCTTTCGGGCTACCCTCCTATTTAAGGCCTAAGTCTTTTTTGATTTTGCCGACTAAGCCCGAACCGATTTCTTTACTGCCGTGGTCGGGAAAAACCGAAGTTTTATTTCCTAATCTGATGTTTTGGTGGCTTCCGCGTTTTTGTGTGGTGAACTCAACGCCCTGAGCTTTTAACCATTTCTTAAATTCACTGTATTTCATCCCTACCTCCTTTCTTATACAGTGGAAGTATAATAAAACAAAAATGTTGTATTTGCAAGAGAGGAATTAAACTTTTTTGTTGTGTTTTAAGGTGGCAATGATGCACCGTCCTTGGCCGGTGTTTTGAAACAGGCCGTCTGAAAATCCGATAGGGGGGGCAAACCCTTTTTGATAGGGGTGTACCCCTTTATCGGAGGGGTTGCACCCTTTTCATAAGGGGGCAATCCCCCCCGCGCGCCTCAAACCTTACACGCCTGCGGTTTTCATAATCTGCCGTTGCAGCCATTGTTCTTTCAGGCGCGGCAGGACGGCGGCGCGGGCGCGGTTGAAGACGGGCGCGGTGTCGTGGACGTAGCCCCACAATGCGCCGCCCTTGTCGATGCCCAAATTTTCGAAGGCGGGCAGGTAGCGGCGGATGAAGAGGCGGATGTCCTGTGCGTGCAGCAGCAGATGGGCAACGTCGAGGTCGTCGAACGGCGCGGGGGCAGGCTCGGCATCCAACACTTCGCCGTACAGCACGCCCGTATGCAGGGTCAGCGCGTGGACGTAGGCGACGGCTTCGGGCAGTTGTCCGGCGGGGATGTCTTCAATCGCGCCGACGGCCTGCCGCAGGGGGGGTGCGGTCGTCGGCGGTGGTTTTGGCGGGCAGGCCGTCTGAAACGTTGCCGTTAAGTAAGGCTTCAATTTGTTCATCGCACCAAACCGAAAATTTCGGGTCAAGCCAACGGGCAAAGTGGATGGCGAGTTTCG
>CAUVCE010000171.1:0-3269 GCA_963550425.1 uncultured Neisseria sp. | reverse complement strand
AAAAAGCCAAGCGCATGGTGGAACACAAAAAAGACGTGGTCATCCTGCTCGACTCCATTACCCGCCTCGCCCGCGCCTACAACACCATTGTCCCCGCATCGGGCAAAATCCTGACCGGCGGCGTGGACGCCAACGCCCTGCACCGACCCAAACGCTTCTTCGGTGCGGCGCGCAACGTGGAAGAAGGCGGCTCGCTCACCATCATCGCCACCGCCTTAGTGGAAACCGGCAGCCGTATGGACGACGTAATTTACGAAGAATTTAAAGGCACGGGCAATATGGAACTGCACCTTGACCGCCGCATGGCCGAAAAACGCCTGTTCCCCGCCATCAACATCAACAGATCCGGCACGCGCCGCGAAGAGCTGCTGGTGCCGAACGACCAATTGCAACGCATGTGGCTGTTACGGAAATTCCTGCACCCCATGGACGACTTGGAAGCCATGGAATTCCTTATCGGCAAACTGAAAAACTCAAAAGACAACAACGATTTCTTTGAACTGATGAAAGGCAGGTAAACAACAGGTCAGGCATCCCCGAAGGCGACGCGTCAAACCATGCAAAACACCCTACCCCTGCTTATCCTGTGCGGCGGGCGCAGCAGCCGCATGGGGACGCCCAAGCCCCTGCTGCCCTTTGCCGGCACCAGCCTGATCGCCTGGTTGGCGGCACAGGCGCGCCGCCCCGTATGGCTGGCGGCCGGCGGCAACCGCTATCCCGATACCGCCCAAGCCCGCTACCTGCCCGATGCCCTGCCTGACCGGCAAGGCCCCCTGTCGGCCATCCTGCCCGCCCTGCAACAGGCGGCAAAAGAAGGTTTGGACGGCGTATACATGATGTCCTGCGACACCTTGATTCATCCCGAATCCTTATGCCGACTGCTTTCGCCGGACAACCAACCTCCCGCCTTCACCGTTTTGGCCGAACCCGAAAAAATCCACCCCCTGCTCGGCTATTGGCCTGCCCCACTGGCCGACCGCCTGCATCACTACCTGCACGGCGGCGGCCGGCGTGTGACGGCTTGGCTGGCGGAAGCCGGCGCGCAAAAAATCATCATGCCTGAAGAATGGCTGCCGCTGGTCAATTTCAATACCCCGCAGGATTTCGCCCATGCGGTGGAATATTTTGAAAAAATTTGAATAACCGATTATAATCCCGTCCCCTTCCCGTTAACGGACAGGGTAAAATTAGACAATCGTCTTTCCAAACCAAAAAACATATTTGCAGTGCAATAAATTTATCTACCCGGTTTGGGGAAATTGCGCTTTTACCAAACAGAACCAAACCCCGTTGCCATAAACGGCATTATCTCAATTTAAAAAGGAAACCAAATGAAAACCAGCGCGCGTAACCAGTTGGTCGGCACCGTAAAACACATCAAACATGGCGTTGTTAGTGATGAAATTACCGTTACCCTCAAAGGCGGACAGGAAATATGTGCCACCATTACCTGCGACAGCCGAGAATATCTGGATTTGAAAGAAGGCGACCCCGTAGTCGCCCTGATTAAGTCCACCAGCATCATTATTGCCACCGATGCCGCACACATCAAATTGTCCGCCCGCAACCAACTAACCGGCACCATCAGCAACATCAGCCGCGGTGCGGTTTATTCTTTGGTTGAAATCGACTTGGGCAGCGGCGTATCCGTTATCGCCGGCATCACCATCGAAAGCACGGACGGACTCGACCTGCACCCCGGCCAGACCGCTACCGCGCTGTTTAAGGCTGGCAGCGTGATTTTGGGTGTACCCGCATAAATCCCCGCCTTCCGTCCGGTAAAAAGCCCAAAAACAGGCCGAGCATGTTTTTGGGCTTTTTTGCGGCATCGCGTTTCCCTTATAACTGAAATCATTCTTTCCTATACAAATATATATGGCTATATGATTTTAGTCCGCCCTGTATTTGCTACGGCAACGGCAGTATACTTGACTAGGCTTAAATCTCTGTTTGCCGCTTCCTAAATTATCCGATGATTTGCAATAGGTATAGTTCAAGGTTTAGGCAGAAGCCGAAAAAATATCCACCATATTCAGGATTAGGTATCATGCAACAAAAAGTCCGTTTCCAAGTCGAAGGTATGACTTGTCAGGCCTGCGCTTCGCGCATTGAGAAGGTGTTGAACAAAAAAGACTTTGTCGCCGAAGCAGAAGTGAACTTCGCTAGCGAGGAGGCGCAGGTGGTGTTTGACGACAGCCAAACCTCCGCCGCCGACATCGCCAAAATCATCGAGAAAACCGGCTATGGCGCGAAGAAAAAGACGGAAGACGCGCTGCCGCAGCCCGAAGAAGCAGCGCATGTAAGCTGGCGGCTGTGGCTTTTGCTGGCAATCAATATCCCGTTCCTTGTCGGCATGACAGGCATGATGATCGGGCGGCACGATTGGATGATTCCGCCGTTGTGGCAGTTTGCGCTGGCAAGTGTGGTGCAACTTTGGCTGGCGGTGCCGTTTTACAAAAGCGCGTGGGCGAGTATTAAAGGCGGACTGGCGAATATGGACGTGCTCGTTACCATCGGCACGGTCTCGATTTACCTGTATTCCGTTTATATGCTGTTTTATCCCATTTATACGTTTTTTTTCAGCCCGCACGCGGCGCACGGTATGGAGCATGCGTATTATCATGTGTATTTTGAAGCAGGCGTGATGGTGATTGGTTTTGTGTCGCTGGGCAAATTTTTGGAACACCGCACCAAAAAATCCAGCCTAAACAGCTTGGGCTTGCTGCTCAAACTCACGCCAACCCAAGTCAACGTGCAACGCAACGGCGAATGGCAACAGCTTCCCATCGACCAAGTGCAAATCGGCGACCTTATCCGCGCCAACCACGGCGAACGTATTGCCGCCGACGGCATTATCGAAAGCGGCAGCGGCTGGGCGGACGAGAGCCACCTCACAGGCGAATCCAATCCCGAAGAGAAAAAGGCAGGCGGCAAAGTGTTGGCGGGCGCGCTGATGACCGAAGGCAGCGTGGTGTACCGCGCCACACAGCTCGGCAGCCAAACCCTGCTCGGCGACATGATGAACGCGTTATCCGAAGCGCAAGGCAGCAAAGCGCCGATTGCGCGCGTGGCGGATAAAGCGGCGGCGGTGTTCGTGCCTGTCGTCGTGGGCATCGCGCTTCTGACTTTTATCGCCACTTGGCTGGTTAAAGGCGATTGGACGATTGCGCTGATGCACGCCGTTGCCGTTTTGGTAATTGCCTGCCCGTGCGCACTCGGTCTGGCGACGCCCGCCGCGATTATGGTCGGCATGGGCAAGGCGGTGAAAC
>CAUVCE010000170.1:0-3272 GCA_963550425.1 uncultured Neisseria sp. | reverse complement strand
GGCCGTAGTAATACAGGGTAAGCATACGCAGGCGGGCGCGGCTGTTGGCCAGCGCGAGCTGCTTGGCCGGATACTCGGCTTCGTTTACGTCCACCGTTTCGGCAAAAAGGTTGAAGGCGGGGGTAAGGTCGACGCGCAGGCTGCGGACGTTGGCAAAACGGCTTCGCAAATCGGCAATGTGCCGCCGCGCGCGGTCGGTTTGTCCGGCATGCTGGCGGATGGGCATTTCCAACAGCAATACGTCCAAACCGGTTTGCGCGGCCAATGCGGAAACGACGGCGGAATCGATGCCGCCTGAAATGCCGACGATAAAGCCTTTGGCGTGCGCCTCAAGGGCATAGCCGCGCAGCCAGCGGACGATGTGTTCGATAACGGCTTGGGTTTGCATGGTTTTTCCTTTCGGTCGGTTGGTTTCAATATGGGGAAGGTTCGGATTCTACCGCCCCGTCAGGGGGCGGTAAAATCGGCGGGCTTATTCTTTGACCGTCAATGCCGCCCGCTTCTGTTAAAATCGGCTTCGGTTTGTCTTGATATGTTGCAGGGAAGGTATATGTCGGGTATGGCGGCCGTTTTCAATATCACCGCGCCGGTGTTTTTGGTTATCGCCCTGGGTTATGCCATGGTCAGGCGCGGGGTGTTCGAGTTTGGCGAGTTGCAGGGGACGGCAAAGTTTGTAATGAAAATCGGTTTGCCCGCGCTGGTGTTCTCCGCCATCGCCGGCAGGCCTTTTCGCGAGGTGTTCGATACGGTTTATCTGGCCGGTTACGGGGCGGCATCCCTTACGGTGTTCGCGGCCGGCTGGCTGGTGTCGCGGCGGCTGTGGCGGCAGGACGGGGTGTCGGCGGCGCTCGGCGCGTTCGCGGTGTCGTTTTCCAACACGGGCTTTATCGGCTATCCGCTGCTGTCGATGTCGGTGGGGGCGGAGGCCGCCGCACCCTTCTTCGCCATGAATGTGCTGGTGGAGAATATGTTTCTGATTCCGATGTTTTTTATTTTGGCGGATTCGGCTTCGGGCGGTTCGGCCGGCCGTCTGAAAAATATTTTAAGCATATCGTCCAACCTGCTTAAAAACCCGATTATCCTGGCTTTGTTTGCGGCGCTGCCATTTGCCTTGGGGTGGCTGCCCCTGCCGAAGGCGCTTTTTTCGACCGCCTCGGTGTTGGCGGCGGGGTCGGGGCCTGTGGCTTTGTTTGTGATTGGCGGCAGCCTGGCCGGTTTGCGCCTGGCGGGAAGTTTGCGCGAAGTGTTATGGATAACGGCGGGCAAACTGCTGGTGTTTCCGCTGCTGGCGGTGGCCTTTTTGCTGTTGTTCGGCGCGGGGCGGGACAGCCTGTTTGCCGGCGCGCTGCTGGCCGGCGTGCCGACCGCCAGCATGGTGGCGATTATCCATAACCAATACGGCCATGTCCGGCGCGGGGCGGCGGTCATGTTGGCGACCACGGTGTTGTCTTTCGCGGTCATAGCCGTGGTATTGCTGATTGGGCGCGGGGCGTAAGGGCAAATTAAAAAATATTTGAAAGGGATTTTTATGAAACATCCGGTACCCGAAGAAATCCGCGTATTGCGTGGCCGTGCGGGATTGGGCTTGGTGTACGGCGGCGAGCGTATGGAGCTTCCGGCCGAATACCTGCGTGTGTATTCGCCCAGTGCCGAAGTTCGCGGCCATGCGCCGGGGCAGGAGGTGCTGCAGGCCGGCAAGGAGGGCGTTACCGTGGCCGGTTTGGAGCCCGTGGGGCAGTATGCCCTGAAAATCGTGTTTTCGGACGGCCACGACAGCGGTTTGTACGATTGGGATTATCTGTATAAACTGGCTGTCGAATACGACATGAGGTGGGCGGACTATCTGCAGCGTCTGGATAAGGCGGGCGCATCGCGCACGCCCGGCCCCCATGAGGCGCGGGCCGTTGCAAAATCCTGCGGCGGCGGTTGCGGGAAACACTGAGGCGGCGCAAAATGGAACTGCAATTTTTAGGCACGGGCGCGGGTTCGCCTTCTATTTCGCGCAATGTGAGCTGTACCGCCCTGAAAAATGTCGGCAAAAACGGCGAGGTGTGGCTGTTTGACTGCGGCGAGGCCACCCAGCACCAAATCCTGCGCACCAATATCAGACCCGGCAGGATACGGCGCATCTTCATCACCCACCTGCACGGCGACCATATTTTCGGCCTGCCCGGCTTGTTGAGCAGCCGTTCGTTCCTCGGCGGCACGGACGGCGCGTTGTCGATATACGCCCCGCAGGGAATACGCGGTTTTGTGGAAGCCGCATTGGGCGCATCGCAAACCCGGTTGAGCTATCCTTTGGAATTTTTCGAATTTTCCGAAGGCGGCACGATATTGGAAACCCCCGAATTTACGGTTTCCGCCATCGGATTGGCGCACCGCGTCCCTTCGTTTGCCTACCGCATTGTCGAACGCGACCGTACGGGCGGCCTGCAGGTGGCGCGCCTGCTGGAGTTAGGGATAAGCCCGGGGCCGCTGTTCGGCCGCCTGAAAAGCGGCGCCAGCGTTACACTCGGCGACGGGCGTGTGATTGACGGGCGCGATTATTTGGACGAAGACATCAAGGGGCGAATCATTGCCGTCTTCGGCGATACCAAGTCCTGCGAGGCCGAATTGGCGGCGGCGGCGGATGCCGACATAATCGTCCACGAGGCGACATTTGCCGACGGGGAGGAAGAAGCGGCGGCAAAATTCATGCACGCCACCGTTTCCGATGCGGCGGCCCTGGCGGTGCGCGCGCGTGCTAAAAAACTTTACCTTACCCACATCAGCGCGCGTTATGCGGGCGAAGAAATGCGCCTGATGCTGGAGGCGCAGGCACAGGCCGTTTTCCCTGCCGCGCGCGTGGTTAAGGATTTCGACACCTTCCCCGTCTGACGGGCAGATGGCTGATGCCCCAACAAACCCTGCATTGCCGCCCAAAGGGCGGTGTTCGACCATTAAGGAATTTTCAATGAACGACCATAAAACCCATTTCGGTTTTCAAACCGTTGAAGAAAGCGAAAAAGCCGGCAAGGTGGCCGGCGTGTTTCATTCTGTGGCAAAAAACTACGACATTATGAACGACGTGATGTCCGGCGGCCTGCACCGCGTTTGGAAGCATTTCACCATCAATACCGCGCGCCTGAAAAAGGGCGACAAAGTTCTGGATATTGCAGGCGGCACGGGCGACCTGTCGCGCGGCTGGGCCAGGCGCGTGGGCAAAGAAGGCGAAGTTTGGCTGACCGACATCAATTCGTCGATGCTGACCGTCGGCCGCGACCGCCTGCTCA
>CAUVCE010000169.1:0-3371 GCA_963550425.1 uncultured Neisseria sp. | reverse complement strand
ATTATCTGTAAAACCAAGGCAGTAAAAAAGCGAGGCGGGCGTATATCCCTGAACGTGCTTTTTTCTTGGGTTTGCGGCAGGCCTTGCCGCCCTAACCCGGCATTTGAGCCGGGCAAAACACCGTTTTTGCCGGTTTGACGGCAATGGGGCAAAGGCCCGGATTTTTATTTGAAAACAATCGGCAAAACGGGGTTTAGCCTTATTATTTATGATGGAGGGATTAGGGCAGCAGTGCCGCCGCCCCCAGCCCTTCGCCCTCGTCCAGCCCGAACATCACATTCATATTCTGCACCGCCTGGCCCGCCGCGCCTTTGACCAAGTTATCCTGTACGCTCAACAATATCCACAAGTCGCTGTCCGGTGCGCGCTGCACGCCGATGCGGCAGACGTTCACGCCGCGCACGCTGCGGGTTTCGGGCGTGCTGCCCGGCGGCATCACATCGACCGCGAAACTGTCGCGGTAGGCCGTTTCCAGCAATTCCTGCGGCGATAAGCCGCCTTTCAAATGGACATAAATGGTGGCGTGCATCCCGCGTATCATCGGCGTGAGATGCGGCACAAACACCAGCCCTTCGGCCACGCCGTGTTGCAAACCTGAAATGGTTTGGCGGATTTCAGGCAGATGGCGGTGGCCGGAAACGCCGTAGGCTTTGAAGTTGTCGCCTGCTTCGCAAAACAGCGTGCCGACTGCCGCCTTGCGCCCCGCCCCGGACACGCCCGATTTGCAGTCGGCAATCAGCGGCAGCCCTTCGCGCAACGCACCCGCCTGCAGCAGCGGCAGCAAAGCCAGCGATACGCAGGTTGGATAACAGCCGGGATTGGCGACAAGCCGTGCGGCGGCGACGGCTTCACGGTTCAATTCGGTCAGCCCGTACACGGCGCGGGAAACCCAGTCGGGACTTTCGTGTTTCATGCCATACCATTTTTCCCAAACGGCAATGTCTTTCAAACGGAAGTCGGCCGACAAATCCACCACACGCACGCCCCGCTCCAATAATGCAGGGGCTTCTTTCATGGCAATGCCGTTCGGGGTGGCGAAAAACACCAAATCGCACTGTTCCAGCTTTGCATCTTCCGGCTTCTCAAACACCAAATCGTAAATACCGCGCAGGCTGGGGAAATAGTCGGCCAGTTTCACCCCCGCTTCGCTGCGGCTGGTAACGGCGCATACTTCGGCATACGGATGGGCGGACAGCAGGCGTAACAGTTCCACTCCTGTGTAACCCGTTGCCCCGACGATGCCGATTTTGATTTTTTTACTGTTTGGCATGGCAATTTCCTTACATTTTGGCGAAAGGCGCAGTGTAAACCCGTTTGCGGGCGAAAGAAAAGCCGTTTGCACAATATGGGGCATTGCGGCATACAATAAATACTGTCTTCCGTTTAATCCGAACAAGGAATCATGATGCAAAACCGCCCCAATATCCGCATCCTACATATAGCCCTGCTGTTTCTGTTGTCCGCCGGCTGCCTGTTGCCGCACGCCGCATACGCCACCCCGCTGCAGGATGATCTGATTGCCATCCGCACCGCCATGCAAGCCGAACTGGCATCAGACCGCGACTACGGTGAAATGAACCGGCAAGCCAAAACATTTGAAGAAAGGTTGGCCATTTTGCGCCTGCAACAGGCGGAAGCGGAAAGTATCGTCCGACATTTGCGGCAGATTAAGATGCACAGCAAAGAGGGCAGGGTCATCCGCGACAAAATGGCAGGCAGCTTTGAAAAGATAAGCAATATTATGACCGTCGGCATCACGGCCAAACCGGAAGATATCCCCGCCTTTTCCACTATGGCGGAAAATATGAAAACAGCCAGCCGCGAAACGATTGCCGTTATGCGCGAATACGCCGAACTCGCGGAAAAACACGGTGTCGCCAGATAAAGCCGCCGATAAAAACAAGCCGTCTGAAAACCAAATTCCGGCTTTCAGACGGCCTGTTTCAATCAAACATCAACTCAATGCGAACAACCGCAGCTTTTCTTCATATCGATGACCATACGGCCGGTAATCTTGCCGTCGCGCATTTCTTGGAAAATATCCGGGGCTTCTTCCAAAGCGCGCAGTTGCACCTTAGGCACAACCAGCCCTTCCGCGCCGAATTGGAAGGCTTCTTCCAAGTCTTGGCGCGTGCCGACCAGCGAACCGACCACTTCGATACCGTCCAAGACCAAACGCGGGATGGACAAATCCATAGACTCGGGCGGCAGGCCGATGGCGACGACGCGTCCGCCCGCGCGGACGCAGTTCACGGCGGAATTGAACGCGGCGGCGGAAACGGCGGTTACAATAGCCGCATGTGCGCCGCCGGTTTTTTCCTGAATCACTTTGGCTGCGTCTTCCTTGGCGGCATTGACCGTAAAGTCCGCGCCGCATTCTTTGGCAAACGCGAGTTTGTCATCATTGATATCGATGGCGACGACGTGCGCGCCGAATACTTTTTTCGCGTATTGGACACCCAAGTTGCCCAAGCCGCCCGCGCCGTAAACCGCAATCCATTGACCCGGGCGAACGCCAGAAACCTTCACGCCTTTATAAGTCGTCACACCGGCGCAGGTGATGCTGGAAGCCTGTGCGGGGTCGAGGCCATCCGGCACTTTGACGGCGTAGTCCGCATCGACGATACAGTGCGTGGCCATGCCGCCGTCTGCCGTATAACCCGCATTCAACACCGAGCGGCACAAAGTTTCGCGGCCGGTATTGCAGTATTCGCACGAACCGCAACTTTGGAACAGCCAGGCGATGCTGACGCGGTCGCCGACTTTCAAATTCTTCACATCGGGCGCGACTTCTTTTACCAAACCTATGCCTTCATGCCCCAGCACGCGGCCCGGCTTTTTGCCGTAATCGCCTGCCGCAACATGCAGGTCGGTATGGCACACGCCGCAAAATTCCACTTCCACCAAGGCTTCGCCGTGTTCCAGCGGACGGATTTCCCGTTCCACGATTTCAACGTTGCCGTCGCTGTTTTGCGTTACCACTGCTGCTTTCATTTTCATGATAATGCTCCTAGTTGGTCAGTCGGATATTTGCGTAAAGTATGGATAAAGTACGGCAGCGGCGTCAAGCCATCAAAAAACGATAACCGTTTGAAATAATTAAATATGTTATATTATATCGGTTTATTTATAATATAAACTGCCAAAAACATCATCAAAAAAACTCACTTTATGAAGAAAAATACTAAATTTAAAATTTAGTATTAATAATTATCATATGTAAAAATATTTTACATTCGGCAGGTGCCTTCCCCCCTTGCAAAAAGGCGGCAAAAAGTCATATGCTGAAAACCGACACGCTTGGCAGGCTGTCATTTACTGCTGTTATTTGTTAAAACTTTTGGAGACCATCATGGCTAAAAACTTAAATG
>CAUVCE010000168.1:0-3373 GCA_963550425.1 uncultured Neisseria sp. | reverse complement strand
TTTTGTCGTGGTGGCGGAAATTGCTGGTAATCAGCAAAACGTCGTGCCGTTCGGCGAGCCGTTCGGCCAGGTAGCGGAAACGGTTGAAGTAGGGTTCGTTCGGCAGCGAGCAGAAAGGGGCGGCGATGGTGATGTTCATCAAAATTCTTTTACGGTTGAAACTCCGCTTTTACAGCATGATTTCCTGCGGCCTTTCCGGCTGGGGCAAAAAGCGGCTGCAAACGACGCCCGTAATCATGGGGCAGCCGAAATAAAGCAGCAGCGGCACGGCAAAGGGCATACTGTAGGCATAACGGTCGAAGAGCGCGAACAACAGCCTATCGGCAATCCCCTGGCCTGAAAACAAGATGCCGCAGAAGAAATAATTGGCAAAAATAAACCTCCGCCACAACGGCCGCCAAGCATGCCTTGCCGCACCGACCGAAACAAACACCACGGAAGAAGCGGCGGCGGCGGCCGAGCCGGCGGCAATCGTCATCATGGGGATAAGGTTCCATCTCAAAATATCCGCGCTGGCGCCGCTGCCCGAAAACACCATGGCGACAGATGCCGCCACCGCGCCCAAGAGTGCGGCGGCAAAAGCGGTCAGAAAAAGATGGGCCAGTTTGACGGCTGCCGATTTCAACTTCATCAAAAATTCCTTAACGGCCGAATAAGCTTATATTTTACTGCCCCAAGCAGATGGGTTTCAACCATCTCAGCGGCAGGCCTGCAGGCATTCTTTAACCAGGCCGGGGCCTTTGTAGACCATTCCGCTGTAGAGTTGGACGGCGCTTGCGCCCAAACGCAGTTTCCCCGCCGCATCCTCCCCGCACATGATGCCGCCCGCGCCGATAACCGGCACGCCGCCGTCCAGTGCTTCAATCAGCCTCTTTAAAACATAATTGCTTTTTTCACGCACGGGCAGGCCGCTCAAACCGCCCGCCTCACGCGCCAGCGGATGTTGTCCCAACGGCGATTTGTCTATGGTGGTGTTGGTGGCGATAATGCCGTCTATTTCGGCGGCGCGGACAACGCGGGCGATGTCGTCTATTTGCACGTCATCAAGGTCGGGGGCGATTTTGACCGCCAACGGCACATAACGCCGCCAGGCTGCAGAAAGGTTCGCCTGTTTGTCCTTCAATGCGCCCAACAGGGCGGCCAGTTCGCCGCCGCCTTGCAGGCTGCGCAGGTTTTTGGTGTTGGGGGAGGAGATGTTTACGGTGATGTAGGAAGCGTAGGGATAGGCTTTTTCCAAACAGGCAAGGTAGTCGGAGGCGGCGTTTTCTATGGGCGTGGCGGCGTTTTTGCCGATGTTGATGCCCAAAATGCCGCGATAACGGCTGCGTTCGACATTGCGGATGAGGGCGTCTATGCCGCAGTTGTTAAAGCCCATGCGGTTGATGATTGCCCGCTGTTCGGGCAGGCGGAACAGGCGCGGACGCGGGTTGCCCTCTTGAGGTTTGGGTGTAACCGTGCCGATTTCGATAAAGCCGAAACCCAATGCCGCCAATGCGTCTATGTAGCCGCCGTCTTTGTCCAAGCCGGCAGCCAATCCGACAGGGTTGGGCAGGTCCAAACCCATGAGTTTGGCCGGGCGGGTACGGAACCGGACGGCGGGGCGCAGGCAGGAGGTCAGCTTTAGCGCGGCCAGCGCGGCATGATGGGCGGTTTCGGGGTCGAGTTTGAAAAACAGGGGGCGCAGTAATGGGTACATGGTGTCAAAGCCGTTTGGTATGGTGGCGGGATATGCCGGCGGGCAAATGCCGATTCTACTGCCTTGATGCGCGGGGGCTCAAGTCTATCCTCCGCCCGAACAGCCCTTTAACCCCATGTTGGTGGCTGATGCCGACAACCAGGGTGTCGGGCAGGCGTTGTTTGAGTACCCGCATCAGTTTGACGGCCGATTCGTCGTCAAGCTGGTTGGTCGCCTCGTCTAAAAATAAAACCTGCGGTTTGTGCAAAAGGGCGCGCGCAAGGCTCAGCCGCTGTTGTTCGCCGCCCGACAGGGTGTCGTGCCATTCCTGCCATTGATCAAGGCCCCCGCCACCGCCCAGCCGCCCCAATCCGACTTGCTCCAAAACCGCCAAAATCCGTTCGTCGCCGATTTGGGACGAATACGGATAGCTGACGGCCTCGCGCAGGGTATCCGCCGGAAGGTAGGGGCGTTGCGGCAGGAAAAGGCTGCCGCCCCCAACGGCAAAATCCCCCTGATAATACGGCCACAGCCCCGCCAATACGCGCAACAGGGTCGATTTGCCTATGCCGCTTTCCCCGTCCAGCAACACCCATTCGGGCGCGCGGGCACAAAATCCCACCCCGCCCAATAAGCGGCGGCCGTCTTCGGTGTGTACGGCAATGCCGTCCATTTTTAATGTGCCGCTTCCGCAGGATGCGTTCTGCCCTGACGGACGGATGCCCTGCCCCGCCTGCTCCAATGCCGTCTGAAAACCGGAGAGGCGTTCGACGACTGCCGCCCATTCGATGAGGCGGCGGTAGGAGTCGGTGAACCAGCCGAAGCTGTCTTGGACGCGGGCAAACGATGTGCGGGTCTGCATCATGTCGCCGAAGGTCATGGTTTTGGCGAGGTACATGGGCAGGGTGGCGAGGATGGGGATGAAGATACTGATGCGGACATAGGTCGCCCAGAAGGTTTCTTGGCGGAATTCGCAGTTAGTCAGCCGTCGCCAGTTATCGCGGATGCGTAGATAACGCTGTTTCAGACGGCCTGTTTCGGCTTCGCCGCCGTTGTAGAAGGCAATTTGTTCGGCATGGTCGCGTACGCGTAAAAGGGCTGCGCGGTAGTCGGCTTCGCGATGCTGGCGGTCAATGTTGAGGTTTTTGAGTTTGCGGCCGACAAGATGGGCGATGATGGTGCTGAAGATGGAATAAATCAGTGCAACCCAAACAAGATAGCCGTAAACGGTAATGCTGTATCCGCCGATGTTGAAAGTCTGTACGCCGGAGAGCGTCCACAGTACGGCGACGAATGCGCTGAATTTGGCAATATTATTGATGAAGGAGCGAAAGAGGCTGATGCTTTTGTCGGCAAGCAGGTAGATGTCTTCGGCGATACGTTGGTCGGGGTTGTCCGGTTCGCCTGTCAGGCGCAGGCGGTAGTGTTTGTGGCCTTCGAGCCAGTTTTGCTGGAATTGTTCGGTCAGGTGGGTGCGCCAGCGGAAGATGAGGCGTTTTTGCAGCCAGTCGCCGCAGACGATGCAGCCGATAATCATCGCCATGTAGCCTAGGTATTCGGCGATGAGCGCGGGCATGGACGCGCCGTCAAACGCGGCCAGCGCGTCGTAGAAGCGTTTGTCCCACGCGGCGATCCAAACGCTGATGGTGATGGAACAAAGGGTGAAGCCGATGAGGACGGCGAGCATCAGCCATTGGA
>CAUVCE010000167.1:0-3464 GCA_963550425.1 uncultured Neisseria sp. | reverse complement strand
GTCTTAATCCCCGTGTGATGGGGAAGGATTGGGAACCGCAGGGGGTGTTTTTTCCTTTTATTCCCAATAACTTGCAAGGGTCGTTTCCAAGTTTTTTGTTCCCAACAAACATAAACATGTATTAACAGCTCCTTAACGGTAAAATCCGCAAAAAACACACACATACACCCTAGTCTGCTGCCCAAAACGACAACTGACGGGCAGCATTCTAAACGCGAGCCGCCCGTTTTGCAAGTCAAAATAAAAACCGCTGCCGCTTCAACCCAAAAACAGGCGGTAGGCGGCGTTGGCGGTGTGGTCTTCGAAAACATAGCCGACCTTGTCTAGAAACCCGGCAAAGGCGGCTTCATCCTGCGGCGGCACGTCTATGCCGACCAATACGCGGCCGTAGTCCGCGCCGTGGTTGCGGTAGTGGAACAGGGTAATGTTCCAACCGCTTTGCATATTCTCCAAAAAACGCGCCAGCGCGCCCGGCCGCTCGGGAAATTCGAAACTGAAAAGTTTTTCGTTTTCTACCCGGTGGGTGCGCCCGCCGACCATGTAGCGGATATGCGTTTTGGAAATTTCGTCTTCGGTCAGGTCGGTGCAGGGCAGCCCCGCCGCCGACAGTTCCGCGCCGATTTTCGCCAGTTCGGCAGCCCCCGCCGCCTGTATGCCGACAAAGATATGCGCGGTCCGGCTGTCGCCGTAGCGGTAGTTGAATTCGGTAATGTTGCGGTTGCCCAAAAGTTTGATGAATTTCAAAAAACTGCCCGGCTGTTCGGGAATGGAAACGGCAAAGATGCCCTCGTTGCCCTCGCCCAATTCGCTGCGTTCGGAAACGTGGCGCAGGCGGTGAAAGTTTATGTTTGCGCCGCTGTTTACGGCAATCAGGGTTTGCCCCCGGCATTGTTCGCGGGCGACATATGCCTTCAACCCCGCCAGCGCCAATGCGCCGGACGGCTCGGTAATGCTGCGGGTGTCGTCAAAAATGTCTTTCAATGCGCCGCATATGTCGTCGGTATCTACAAGGATGACGTCGTCCAACAGGTCGCGGCAGATGGCAAAGGTGGTTTCGCCTACCAGTTTGACCGCCGTACCGTCCGCAAACAGGCCGACATCTTTCAGCTCCAAACGTTCGCCCGCCTCAATGGAACGCTTCATGGCGCAGGCATCGAAGGTCTCCACGCCGATGACTTTGATTTCGGGACGGACGTTTTTGATAAAGGCCGATATGCCCGCCGCCAAACCGCCGCCGCCGATGGGGACGAAGACGGCATCTATAGGCTTGGGGTGCTGGCGGATGATTTCCATGCCGATTGTGCCCTGCCCCGCAATGACATCAGGGTCGTCAAATGGCGGGATGTAGGTTTGGCCGCCCTCGGCAACCAGTTTGACGGCATGGTCGTAGGCGTCGTTGTAGGATGTCCCCTTTAAAACAACTTCGCCGCCCAATGCCTTTACCGCGTCTGTTTTGATTTGCGGCGTGGTCTCGGGCATGACGATGGTGGCGCGGCAGCCCAAAATCCGTGCCGACAGCGCCACGCCTTGGGCATGGTTGCCCGCACTGGCGGTAATCACGCCCCGCGAAAGCAGTTCGGGCGGCAGTTTTGCCATTTTGTTGTACGCACCCCGTATTTTGAAGGAAAATACGGGACGCAGGTCTTCGCGTTTGAGTAAGATGCGGTTGTCCAGCCGCCGCGACAGTGAGGCGGCAGCCTCCAGCGGGGTTTCCGTTATGACATCGTAAACGGACGAGGTCAGGATGCGGGTCAGGTAATCGGCGTAGGGTCGGGTGCTCATCAGGTCTTCCTCTATCATTAATAATGGTCGAAACCATGCCGGCAGGCAAAAGGCAAAACCATACCCGCCGCAGACACGCAAGGCAAGAAAAATGTTAGCAAGGGTTATGCCTGAAGGTATAATGCAGCCTTTGTGTTTCGCGCGTTTTTGCAAAAATGTCCGCCCGGCGCCCGTTAAACAATTAAGAGGCGGGTTTGTAGCAAAAAGGAATTTTGATGAAAAAAACCTTGATTGTGTTGGCTTTGACAGCCGCTTTCGGTTTTCAGACGGCCAACGCCGCCAAATATCGCCGCCACCGTTCCGCACCGGCCAAACAACCTGCGGAACAGGTCGCCTCGTCCCCCGAAGAGGCGCAAGACCAACTGCCGCCCGAGCCCGTGCCTAAAGCGGATACCGCGCCCGAGATTGCCGCAACGGCCTATTTGGTGCAGGATTTGCAAAGCGGGCAGATTCTGACCGGCAAAAACCTCGACACATCGGTAGAGCCGGCTTCGCTGACCAAACTGATGACCGCCTACCTGACCTTCAAGGCCTTGGACGGCGGCCGGCTGAAGCACGAACAAATGCTTGTCCCGTCCGAAAACGCATGGCGTGCCGAAGGTTCGCGCATGTTTTTGAATGCGGGCAAGCCGGTATCGGTGGGCGATTTGCTCAAAGGCCTGATTGTCCAATCGGGTAACGATGCGGCCATCGTATTGGCGGAAGAATTGGGCGGCAGCGAGGAAGGTTTTGTCAAAATGATGAATGACGAAGCCAAACGGCTGGGCATGAGCCATACGCACTTTACAAACTCCACCGGCCTGCCCGGGGAGGGACATGCCACCACCGTGCGCGATTTGGCCACCTTGTCGGCCGCCATTATCCGCGACTTTCCCAAATATTACCCGATTTATTCGATGCAGTCGTTCAAGTACAACAACATCGAACAGCCCAACCGCAACCTGCTGCTTTACCGCGACCCCAACGTGGACGGCCTGAAAACCGGCCACACTTCCAGCGCGGGCTACAACCTGATTGCGTCCAGCAAACGCAACGGCCGCCGGGTCGTATCGGTCGTGGTGGGCGCAGACAGCATAGAATCGCGCGCCACCGAAAGCAGCAAACTGCTCAACTGGTCACTGCAGGCATTCGACACGCCGAAAACCTATGATGCGGGACAAACCATCTCCCAAGTGAAAGTATATAAAGGCGGCAGCAACACGGTGGATATCGGCTTTTTAGAACCGGTTTACATTACCGTCCCCCATAATGAAGGGGCGAAAATCAAACCGGTGTTGGAAACCGTACAGCCGGTGCTTGCGCCGATTGAGAAGGGCAAACCGCTGGGCAAGCTGAAAATTACCTATAACGGCCAAGTGATTGCCGAACGTCCGGTGGTGGCGCTGGAGGCTGTTGAGGAGGCGGGATTTTTCGGCCGGTTGTGGGACAGCATCGTTTTGTGGTTTACCGGCCTGTTTGCCGATGATTGATTTTTGTTAATCCGCTACAAAAGAAAGGCCGTATAAACGGCCTTTTTGATTTTCAGACAGATATATTTTTTGTTGGTCAGGCAACCTGTGTCTGATGTTCGTCGCCGTTTCGCCCGCGGATAACGCCCAAACGGTAAACGGTTTCGCCTTGTTCGCTCAAGAATGCCTGCACCGCGTCGGCATCTTCTTCGGCAATCACGACCACCATGCCGA
>CAUVCE010000166.1:0-3464 GCA_963550425.1 uncultured Neisseria sp. | reverse complement strand
AACACTGGAAACTGTCGCCGGTGGACATCCAGTCGCTCGACCGTTGGGACGACTATACCGAAGCGAAAAATACAATGTTCTTCCACACGCATACCGGCGACGCGCCGTGGACGGTCATCCGTTCGGACGACAAAAAACGCGCCCGCCTAAACTGCATCCGCTTCTTCCTGCACCAGCTCGATTATCCTGGCAAGGATGAAAAAGCCATCGGCAAAATCGACCCGCTGATTGTCAATGTGCCCAACACCCAGTTTAAGGATAAGGCTTTTGAAACTTCAGCCGACTAGGGCGCAGGGCCGTCTGAAAACCGCTTTCAGGCGGCCTGTTTTTTACAACCGTCCCGCCGCACAAAAAAAGGAAACGACATGATTACCCCCCAGCAGGCGATAGCGCGCCTGATAGACAACAACGAACTTTTCCACGACGAGATGACCGGCCTGATGCGGCAGATTATGAGCGGGCAGGTATTGCCCGAGCAACTGGCGGCCATCCTGACCGGATTGCGGATTAAAGTAGAGACCGTATCCGAAATCAGCGCGGCGGCGGCGGTCATGCGGGAATTTGCCACACCCGTGCCGTTGGGCGATGCTTCCGGCGTGGTCGATATCGTCGGCACGGGCGGCGACGGCGCGAAAACCTTCAACATATCCACCACGGCCATGTTTGTCGCGGCGGCGGCGGGTGCGAAAGTGGCCAAACACGGCGGGCGTTCGGTATCCTCCTCCAGCGGTGCGGCCGACGTGGTCGAACAAATGGGGGCTTCTGTCGCCCTGTTGCCGCAACAGGTGGCGCAATCCATCGAACAGGTCGGCATAGGCTTCATGTTCGCCCCCAACCACCACAGCGCCATGCGCCATGTCGCGCCCGTTCGCCGCGCCTTGGGCTTTCGCAGCATCTTCAACATACTGGGGCCGCTGACCAACCCCGCAGGCGCGCCCAACCAACTGCTGGGCGTGTTCCATAAAGACCTATGCGGCATTTTGTCGCGCGTACTGCAGCAGCTTGGTTCAAAACACGTCTTGGTGGTGTGCGGCAGCGACGGCTTGGACGAAATCACCCTGACCGGCGAAACCTTCGTTGCCGAATTGAAAGACGGCCGCATCAGCGAATACGCCATATCGCCGGAACAATTCGGCATAGCCGTGCGCCGCGATTTGGACGAAATCCGCGTGGACAATGCCGCCGAATCCTTAGCCGTCATGAATGCTGTATTGGACGGGGAACGGGGGGCCGCCCGCGACATCGTATTGCTCAATGCCGCCGCCGCACTTTATGCGGGCAACGCGGCCGCCGACCTTTCCGCAGGCATCAAAGCGGCCGGAGACGCAATCGACAGCGGGCGGGCGAAGGCCAAACAGCAGGAATTTATCGCTTTTACACAACAATTTGCCTGACATGGCAAAACCGCCGAAACACGGGATGGGGGGGAATATGGCGACAGATAAAAAACGGCTGTCCCGCGCAGTCATGGCGGGTGTGGTGCTGCCCTGTTTCCTTTATCCCAAACTGGGATGGTTCATGTTCGTCTTCATGTTGCCCATCGGGGTTTACGCGTGGGTGGAATGCGTGTCGGAGCAAAGCCCGTTGGAAAGGGACAAGGCGGAGCTGCCCAACACCCTGTTTACCCTGGCATTTACACCGTGGGCGGATTTCATGTACCAACTGGGCTGGTTTGCAACCATAACGGGTTTTTTCGCATTCGTTTGGCTGGGAATGATGGCCAAATGGACGCGGAATCTGCGGTATGCGGTTTATTGTGCCGCCCTTGTGCTGCCGCTCGCCTTTTACCTGAGCGATACCGCCGACCTGCACCGTACGCCCGCCAAGGCGGCGCATACCGTGTCCGGCGTGATACCCGGACGGGTTTCGGTAGTGGAGAGGATGGACGACTACCAAGAGAAAAGGGAATATTTCCTGGTTGTCGGCGGCAAATATTTCAAATGCCTGATGCCTCCGGCAAAAACATCGTTTGCGGATGACTGGCTGTGCGGCAAAATCTACCGCCATGCCGGCAAAACGGCCGAAATATCCTATCTTACCGACAGCCGGAATGAAAACCGCGTGCTGTCGTTGAAGGCGGACGGACGGGTTTTATTGGCGCAACAACAGATGCAGGCGGTTTATCTGGAAGAATGGCAGCGGTTTTGGCAGGAATTTTTTTGCGGGGTCTTATTGGTCGGACTGCCGTTTTTCCTGCTGCATATTTGGGCGCGCAAAATTACCGCCGCCGAAAAACCGCAATGCCCACCCGCATAGCCTTGCCGTGTTGCCGTAAAACAAAAACCGCATTATAATCCGCCGCTTTCATCCACCCACTGCAAAGAAAGGAGCAAGCACATCATGACCCAAACCATCATCCGCTCAATCAAACTTTGCAGCCCGGTCGTTTAGGCATACTCCTTTTCTATTGCGGCAAATCAGCCGCATCCCTTCCGCCCGCATCGGGCTGCTTTCCATCATTCCGCGCAACAGCGGCCGTCTGAAAAAACAGGCGACGTTTTTTGCGCCCGCAAGAAAGTAGCACAACATGGGCAATCCCATTTCAAACAACAACATTACCATCATCGCCGATTCCGACACCTGGATAGAGGGGCGAGCCGTCCATCAACTCGAAACCACCGCCAAACTGCCGCAGATGCTGCGTGTGGCCGGAATGCCCGACCTACATCCCGGGCGCGGTTATCCCGTGGGGGCGGCATTTTTCAGCGTCGGCCGCTTTTATCCCGCGCTCATCGGTAACGACATCGGCTGCGGCATGGCCCTGTGGCAGACCGACCTTCCTGCCGCCAAAGCCAACCCCGCCAAACTGGCCAAACAGCTAGGCAGCATAGACGCACCGCCGGACGCAGGCTGGCAGGCACGGATAAACGAAATCCTGCCGAACCATCCTTTTCAGACGGCCTTAGGCACCATCGGCGGCGGCAACCACTTTGCCGAACTGCAAACAGTCGATACCGTCTACCACGCCGGCCTGCTGCCCGCAGGTTTCCAAACCGACCGCCTGCAACTGCTGGTACACAGCGGTTCGCGCGGTTTGGGGCAGGAAATACTGCGCCGCCATGTCGAACGCTTCGGCCATAACGGCTTGGCCGAAAGCGGCACCGATGCGGCAGATTATCTGGCAGAACACCAATCCGCCCTCGACTTTGCCAGTGCCAACCGCATACTGATTGCCGAAAGAATGCTGGCGCAGTGGCACGGCGGAGGAGAGTGCCTGCTCGATGTACACCACAACTTCCTGCAACAGGCCGAAATCGGCGGCCAAACCGGCTGGCTGCACCGCAAAGGCGCAACCCCGTCCGACTGCGGCATGGTCGTGATACCCGGTTCGCGCGGCGATTACAGCTACCTGGTCAAACCAGCCGCCGACTGCACCCATTCCCTAAACTCATTGGCACACGGCGCAGGGCGGAAATGGCAGCGCGGCGAATGCAAAGGCCGCCTGTCGCACAAATATTCCGCCG
>CAUVCE010000165.1:0-3471 GCA_963550425.1 uncultured Neisseria sp. | reverse complement strand
AACTTTCGGCTGCCTGCGACAGCGGCAACCAAACCGAATTGCGCCGCATCCTGCTCGCCGCCCCAACCGCCTTCGCCCCGACGGACGGCATCTGCGATTTGGTGTGGACGGCAGGGAAAAAATGAAAAGAAGTATAATATAGGCTGTTCGGATGTTTTTTTAAAAAAATTTAAATTTTTTATTGTTAAAAATCAATATATTATATTTATTTAGTAAATAAAGTTAGAATAAATCTTTATAATTATTATAATTTATGTAAAATACGCCTTACCGACATGGTCGGCCATTAAACACCACAGCATTTTTCAGTCATCTGTTAAATTAACAACCCCCAATGGAGGCCTTATCGATTGCACCTTTCCCCATATATACTCAAAACCGACACGCAAGCCCGCAGCGGAAAACTGTGGGCTTGCGTGTATTTTCCCCAAATAAACGGATAAAAAAATACCTGGAAGTATGGATTTCCTATACTTTCAGGCATCTTGGCGTCAAACAGGCCTATTCTTCGGCATTGGGGATCGGCGTACTGCGGACATCGCCGCTTTTCTCCTTATGCTTGATGACGGCACGGTCGAGTTTGTCCATCAAAATATCGATGGCGGCGTACATATCCTGAGTATCGACCGTTTCGACATGCAGATCCTTGCCCGACAAATGCACATCGGCTTCGGCTTTGTGTTGCAGCTTGTCTACGGAGAGGGTAAGGCTGACGGAAATCAGGTTGCCCGCATGGCGGCTGATGCGTTCCAGCTTGCCGGCAACATGCTTCCTAACATTTTCGCTTACTTCAAAATTCAAACCGGTGATTTTCAGGTTCATCATGACTCCCTTATGGTAAAACCCCTCCGAAGAGGTGGAATTTGTCTGACCGATATTGAAACGACCCTTCGGCCAAACGACATGCAGGCATACCCAAACAACAACATAATAGAATCTAATTTATTGAATTATAATAAAATATAAAAATATCAAATTTTGGGGATAAGCGTATTTTGTTGGAAAAAATCATATTACGGCTTTGATGCCTTTAGCATTTGCGTTGGTGCGCTGGGGCGATATTCAGGCTTTCGCGGTATTTGGCCACGGTACGGCGGGCTATGTCTATGCCCTGAAACTTCAATTTTTGCGACAAGGCCTCATCGGAATAAGGTTTGGACTTGTCCTCCGATTCGATTAGCTGGGCAAGCATCGCTTTGGCCGCATTTTGGCTGGTTCCCTCATCGCCTTCTTCCGCATGAACCGCCTGACTGAAGAAATAGCGTAACGCAAACAACCCGCGCGGGCAAGACAAATATTTGTTGTTGGCGGCGCGTGAAATGGTGCTTTCCGCCAAACCTAATTCGGCGGCCGCGTCTTTCAGCAACATGGGTGCCAGGCCGATTTCGCCGAAGATGAAAAAATCCTCCTGTCTTTCAACAATGTATTCGGCCAGGCGTAATACGGTGTTTTTGCGCAGGGTCAGGCTGTCGATTTTTTGGCGGGCTTCCTGCATTTTCTCGCGCCAAACCTCGTCCAGGCCGCCTTCGTCCTTTAAGGCTTCGCTTAATTCCTCGTTCAGCGCGATTTGCGGCCAGGCATATTCGTTGCCGACCACCTGCCAGCCTCCCTGTCCGTCTTCGCGCACCCAAACATCGGGTTGGATGAAGGCGGTCGGTTCGGATGATGCGAATCCGTATGCGGGGTAGGGGTTTAAGTCGGCAATCAGTTGCAATGCGGTTTCGATGATATCGGCGGTGTAGTCGGGCAGGGCTTTTTTGAATTTGTCGATTTTCTGTTGTTTGCTGCGGTTGAGTTCCTCCAAAAAGCCGCCCACGATTTGGCCGGCGCATTGTCGGGCGGGGCTGGCGGGCAGGCGTTGCAACTGCAGCAGCAACGATTCTTGCAGGTTTGCTGCGCCTACGCCCGCCGGTTCGAAGTTTTGCAGTTGGTCGAGTGCCTCCTGCATGTCGTCCTCATCCAGCATCCATTCCAACGGGGTATGGTCGACAATGTCCTGCAGGCTGTCGGTCAGATAGCCCTGTTCGTCGAGGAAGTCGATAAGGATGTGTACGCGGGCGGCCTCTTCGGGGCTTAGCGGGTGTTCGCAAACCTGTTTGTGCAGGTATTGTTTGAAATCTTCTTCTTCGGCTATGGTCGCCCACACGTCTTCGGCATCGTCTCCGCCGATTTTTCGCCCGCCGCCCGCCGCTGCCGATAATCGGACGGGTTCGAGCGGGGCTTCGGGCGGTTCGCTCCGTTCTAACAGGGGGTTGTCCTGCAGCCAGTCGTCTACTTCGCGCTCGAGTTCCAATCCGGACATCTGCAATACGCGCAAAGACTGCTGCATGCTTTGGTTAAGCTGCTGGGTTTGTTTGAGTTTGAGATGAAAGGTTTGTCCGTTCATCAAAAATTCCTTAATGGTTGGAAGCCCCGCCGTTCGGGAGGCATATGGGGCGGTGATTTTGTGTGTGCGGGTTTTCGTACTTCTTTTTTCGATTCTGCCCGGTCAGTAGTTGAAGTTTTCGCCCAGATATACGGCACGCACTTTTTCGTTGTTTACCAATTCTTCAGGTTTGCCGGTGGCCAATACCGCCCCGTCGCTGATGATGAAGGCACGGTCGCAGATGCGCAGGGTTTCGCGCACGTTGTGGTCGGTAATCAGTACGCCTATGCCGCGTTGTTTTAGAAATTCGATGATTTTCTGTATGTCGATGACGGCTATCGGATCAACGCCGGCAAAGGGTTCGTCCAAAAGGATGAAGCGCGGCTGCATGGCCAGTACGCGGGCGATTTCCACGCGGCGGCGTTCCCCGCCGGACAACGACGGGGCAGGGTTGCGGCGCAGGCGGCCGATGTTCAGGTCGGCAAGCAGCCTTTCCAGTTCGTCATCGATGCGGTCTTTGTCTTTAATGCCGATTTCGAGTATGGCGCGTATGTTTTGTTCGACTGTCATTTTGCGGAAGATGGACGCTTCCTGCGGCAGGTAGCCCAAACCCAGCCTCGCACGCTCGTGTATGGGCATGTGGCGAAGTTCCCGCCCGTCCAGCATGATGCTGCCGCCGTCGGCGGCTATCAGGCCGACTATCATGTAGAAGCTGGTGGTTTTGCCCGCGCCGTTCGGCCCCAGCAGGCCGACGACTTCGCCGCTTTCTATGTCAAGCGAGAAGTCTTTGACCACTTGGCGTTTTTTGAAGGTTTTTTGCAGTTTGCGCGCAATCAGGCGGCTGTGTGCGGCTGGCATGTGATGTTCCGTTTTTTTGTTTTCTTGCAGCCATTGTACTGTTTTTTCATGCTGTTTGAAAGTTTTACCATCCTGTTGGCATGATAAGGCAATCAGGCATCCGAATGCGGTTTGAAAACGGTATAATCCGTGTCGTTATTTTTTACCGTAAGCAGACGCAGAATAAACATGATGCAAGAACATTACCAACCCTCCGCCATCGAGCCTGCGGCGCAGAAAAAATGGGACGACGCCCGTATTTTCAACGT
>CAUVCE010000164.1:0-3483 GCA_963550425.1 uncultured Neisseria sp. | reverse complement strand
ATATAAATTAATTTATATAGTAGTTGTATTTAAAATAATATATTTATATATTTTTGGTTATTTAGGTTGGGAAATAAAACAATAATTTTGAATAATATTATACAAGCTGTAATTTTTTATGATGGGGATAAGTAGTCGATATGATATAATTAAACTTGGAAGAATATGCGGTAAATATTCTTTTCCATTATTGCAATGGAGCTTGAAATAATATATGTTTTAAAAATGTAATGACCGAACCAATGACCGCTTCTATAATTTCCCAATTAATCCGTCCGGAAATACAGGCCGAAACGGCTTATCATGTGGCGGATGTGCCTTCTTCCTTCATCAAACTTGATGCAATGGAGTTTCCCTACCGTTTTCCCGAAAAACTGCAACAGCAACTTGGCAAGGCATTGTCTGCCGTTGAAATAAACCGTTACCCCAATCCTGCGGCTTGCGGTTTGCAGCAACTGTTGCGCGAAACATTTGCCATTCCGCCTGATGCACAGATTGCCTTGGGCAACGGTTCGGACGAACTGATACAGCTTCTGACCATGCTGCTGGCCAAGCCGAAAGCCAAAATGCTGGCCTTAGAACCGGGTTTTGTGATGTACAGGCGCAATGCGGCCTTGTTCGGTATGGAATTTGTCGGCATACCGCTGAATGATGATTTCGGCATGGATTTGCCTGCGGTTCTGGCGGCTTTGGAAACACACCGTCCGGCTTTGGTTTTTTTGGCCTATCCCAATAATCCGACCGGAACGGTGTTTGGCCGCGAGGATGTGTCGGCCGTAATCGAAGCCGCTCCCGGCGTGGTTGTGGTGGACGAGGCTTACGGCGCGTTCAGCGGTGACAGTTTCCTGCCGTTGGCGGGCAGTATGGAAAAGCTAGTGGTAATGAGGACTTTGAGCAAAATCGGGTTTGCCGGCCTGCGTTTGGGCTATGCCTGCGGCCATCCCGGGTTGATGGGGGAGTTGGCCAAAATCACGCCGCCCTACAATATGAATCAGTTGAGCCTGACGGCTGCCAAGTTTGCATTAGGGCATTATGGCTGGATAGCGGAAAAAATCGGTATTTTAAAGCTGGAGAGGGAAAAGCTGGCTCAGGGTTTGGCCAAATTGCCCGGTGTACGGGTGTTTGCCAGCGAGGCCAATTTTATTACCGTGCGTTTTCCGGATGCGGCAGCCGTATTTGCCGAATTGTACAGACGGGGTGTTTTGGTTAAAAACCTGCACGGAGGCCATCCGTGTTTGAAGCAATGTTTAAGGATTACTGTCGGTACGCCTGAGCAGAACCTTTATGTTTTGAATGTATTGCGGCAGTTCTTTAATCAATAAGGAAGGTAATATAATACAAATGAATAAGAAGGCAACAATACGCACCGAAAATTTTATGCGCCTGATTAAAGAAGCCGGCAATGTTTCCGAGCTTTCGCGTGCCTGCGGCTATAATAATCCTGCTTCGCTGCACCAGTTGCGCGCGCGTTTGGAAAAAAATGAGGAAGGCAGCAGGGGGATTTCCAGTGTGTTGGCTGCAAAACTGGAACAAGGCATGGGCAAACCTAAAGGCTGGATGGACAAGCGTCATGTGGAACGTGCGCGCCGGAATCAGGAGGAAGGGCTGCCTGTAGAACAACAGGCAGTACAGGCAGCCGAAACGGCGGCGGCACAGGCGGCCGCCCCCCCGCCTGCCCGTGCTACCGACCGTGTGGTTACGGTTACCCGCAATACCAAGGAAACCCAAATTACCGTTACGCTGAATCTGGACGGCACGGGACAGGGGCACTTTGACACGGGGGTGCCGTTTTTGGAGCATATGCTCGACCAAATCGCCCGCCACGGCCTGATTGATTTGGATGTTGTCTGCAAAGGCGATATCCATATCGATGATCATCATTCTGTGGAGGATATCGGTATTGTTTTGGGGCAGGCGTTGAAGCAGGCCTTGGGTGATAAGGCGGGCATACGCCGCTACGGCCATGCCTATGTGCCGCTGGACGAGGCTTTGAGCCGCGTGGTGTTGGATTTGTCCGGCCGCCCGGGTCTGGTGTACAACTTGGCGTTTACCCGTGCTTTGATAGGCAGGTTTGATGTGGATTTGTTTGAAGAGTTTTTCCATGGTGTCGTGAATCATGCCATGATGACGCTGCATATTGATAATTTATACGGCAATAACGCGCATCATCAGGCGGAAACGGTGTTTAAGGCTTTCGGCCGCGCGCTGCGTATGGCGGTGGAGTTTGATGAGCGTATGGCGGGCAGGGTTCCGTCTACCAAGGGCGTGTTGTCGGATTCTGTCTGACGGCCGCAATTCAAAGCCGCCTCGCCTGCATGGCTGTGCGGGCGGGCGGTTTTTGCTTTATTTTGGAATTTCCTTAATGGTTGAAACCCCGCCCGGAGCGTTAGAATCAGGGGAACACACGGGGCGGCGCCTTATGTGCAACCCCGTGTGTTGAAAAATTTAAAAGGTATTGAAGGGGCGTTGGTGATGCGTATTGCGGTTTTTGCCGATATTCACGGGAAGTTCCTGCTGCCGTTCAAGCTGGCGGCGCATTACCGGCAGAAAACGGGCAGGGATATCGATTTGATTTTGCAATGCGGGGATATGGGCGCGTTCCCCGATAAGGGGGCGATGGATAAGGCTACGTTGCGCCATGCCGCCAAAGACCGCGACGAGTTGGGTTTTTTGGACGGTTTTGTCCGCGCCAAACCCGAGTATGCCGCTTTTTTGGACGCGTTGGGCTTGGAGATGTGGTGCGTGCGCGGCAATCATGAAGACCATGCTTTTTTGGACGGCCTGGAATTGCAAAGCCCGCCCGACCGGCCGTCGTTTGCGATTGACGCCTATCGGCGGGTAAAGGTGTTAAAAACGGGTGTGCCTGCCTATTTTGAGAAGGACGGGGATGTTGTCGGGATAGTCGGCATCGGCCGCATCGGCGACCGCAAAGGCCGGATGCATCCGCAATTCGTTCAGGATTATGAACGGAAAAGGCTTGAAAGTTTGGTGAAAACGGGTGGCGAATGGGATGTTTTGTTGAGCCACGACAAGGCAGGCGGGAGCGAGCGCGGTTATGGTTCGGATGATGTGGCGCGGATTTTGGACGAAATTCCGTTCGCCTATCATTTCTACGGCCATACGGGCGAACCCTTTCAAACAGCCTTGGCCGAAAACGGCATCACGCAATCGGTAAAGGTGCGCGAGTTGGAGTTTGACGGCGCGGGCAGGCTGTCTGAAGGCTGTATGGTGGTTCTGGAAAAGTCGAAAGGCCGTTGGAATATGGATGCCGCGCCGTCGGATGTTGTCGCCGCCTTTATGCGCCAGACTTGGCATTATTTGTAATAATATGGTTTACCGACAAAGGAGACGGTATGTTTCAACACACAGGGCTGCACATAAGGCGCAGCCCTGTGTGTTACCCTGATTTTGAAGGGGCTATACCCCCACCCAAACAAACCCAAATTCTACCGCCCCGAAGGGCGGGGTTTCAACCATTAAGGA
>CAUVCE010000163.1:0-3510 GCA_963550425.1 uncultured Neisseria sp. | reverse complement strand
GCGGCAAAGTGGTGTCCGAACAATACGCCTTTGTGTGTCGGCACATAGTCCAAACCGTCGTTGTGTCGCTCGGCGGGCGTGAGGCGGTTCGGGTCGAGCTGCATCACGTTTTTGGCGATGTACAGGCTGTAGAAGCGGTAGGCGACGCAATAAACTGAAATAGCGGCAGTAACCATCCATATCGCGCTGACGTGTTCGCCGCGACTGATAGCCAATGTGGTGAAGGAGGCAACACCCACCAATACCACAATGCCCCACAGTAAGATCGTCTTTATATGGTTCATAACGAATCCTCATTAGGTTGCAAATAATATATCTCGATAGGGTGGCACATGGGCGCGACCCTGTGTAGTCAGGCTTGTATGTTGTTCTGCATCTGCTTCAAACGCGGAAGCTGGCGGATTTAATCAACGATAATGGTGTGCAAGGCCTTAACGGATTTTACAGATAACAGTATAAATTGTGTGGATTTTAACACTTTCCTGCTTTGTCAGCCGAAGGTTGTGGTCGGTTCGCCTTTTAATGGCCGTTAGATTATACTGCCGTGCCGTTTAGAAAAGAGGAAGATTAATGCAAACCCTGCCGCTGCGCCGTTTGTCGGTTGCGCCTATGCTGGATTGGACAGACAGGCATTACCGCTATATGGCGCGCCAAATTACCCGCCACACCCGGCTCTACACTGAAATGATTAACGCGGGCGCGTTGATTTATGGCGATGCCGACAGATTTTTGTCGAAAGACGATTGCGAAAACCCCGTCGCGCTGCAACTGGGCGGCAGCGAACCGCAGGATTTGGCCAAAGCCGCCGCCAAAGCCGCCGCCTATGGATATGACGAAATCAACCTTAACTGCGGCTGTCCCAGCCCGCGCGTGCAGAAGGGTGCGTTTGGCGCGTGTTTGATGAAGGAGGCGGATTTGGTGGCCGACTGCCTAAATGCGATGCAGGAAGCCGCGCCGGACTGCGCCGTTACGGTCAAGCACCGCATCGGCCTCGACCATGAAACGGATTATCGGCCTTTGGCCGATTTTGTCGGTACGCTGGCGGAAAAAACGGATTGTAAGACGTTTATCGTCCATGCCCGCAATGCTTGGCTGGAAGGGTTGTCTCCCAAGGAAAACCGCGATGTGCCGCCGTTGCGTTATGATTATGTCTACCGCTTAAAACGCGAGTTTCCCGCGCTGGAAATTATTATTAACGGCGGTATTAAGACGAATGAGGAAGTTACCTCTCATTTGCAATATGCGGATGGGGTGATGGTAGGGCGCGAGTGTTACCACAATCCGATGCTGATGCGCGATTGGGACAGGCTGTTTTACGGCGATACGCGCCCTCCCGCCGATTATGCCGCGCTGGCCGCTTGTTTGAGGGATTATGCCGCCACCCAGCTTGCCGCCGGACGCGGTACGATTCTACGTCATATGACACGTCATTACCTTGGCCTGATGCACGGACTGAACGGCGCGCGCCATTGGCGGCGCATGTTGTCGGATGCGGGGTTGCTAAAGGCAAACGACCCCGATTTGATTTTGCGTGCTTGGGAACAGGTGGAACGGGCAAATGGTTTTTGATTTTGTTGGATGAGGTGTTGTCATAAAGGGTTGAGTGTAAATCGGCAGGGTGCCCGGCCCTAATTTAGAGGAAAGTGTGATGGATGGGGTTTCCGCAAGGCTGTTTCCGAAAGATTATCCTTGGCGGCGTGTTTTGGCCGTTGTGGTGGGCGGCGGTGTGGGGTTGTCTGTTTTGTTTGATGTTTTGTCGAATTTGGGTTTGTATGTAATGCTTTTGTCAAATAAAGGTATCACGCCGATTTCGATTTCCTCCTTATTGTCGGATAAGTTGGTGTTTGCCGCAATATGGCGGCTGCCGATGGCTTTGGTGTTCGCGGTGTATTTGATTTGGCAGCGGAAATATAGGGGATGTGCGGTTTTTGGCCAGGTGTCGGTTTTGTTTGTTGTGTTTTTTCCGGCAGGTTTTTTCTTGTCGGGTGGTTCTTATGTCAGTGGCAATGGGGCGTTTTTTGTCTATTTGGCGGTGTACGGCTTTATTTTTGAATGGCTGTTGAATTTGGCGGTTTATGGTTTTTTGGCGGCCGATTTGCTGCCTGTCGGCAGGGACGGTGATGTGCCGCCGGGTTATCCTTGTTTCCGTGTGGGTTTGCTGTTTCCTTTGACGGTCGGGCTGCTGATTGGGATTTATGGTTTTGTCGTCCATGAGTTTTATGGCCATAAGTTTAAATGGCCGGGATTTGATTCGTTTTGTTTTTTGTTTGGTTTTTGGCTGTTTGTCCGGCGTGTCAGGTGCAATGTGGCCGGTGTTCTTCATGCTGTGTCTGTGTTTGCCCCGCTGGCAGTGTGGGCGGTTTCTCTGTTTTTGCATCCTTTGTTGCAATATGATGGGGAGTTGTTTGTCCGGCTGTTTGTTTTGCTGGGAGGTGGTTCGGTCGTTATTGCCGCGGCCTGCCTGTTGGTTTTTCTGCCGCCTCCGCCAGGTCATGCGCCAAGCCGTAGGGAATGTGTGTTGATGGCGTTGTCGGGTGTGGCCTGGGGGATGTTCCTGGTTTGCGCCGCCGTGTTTTTTTCGTTACCGGAATGTATGCTTGGGGCGCTCGGATTGTTGTAAGGAAAGTTTTATTTTTATGTTTTTTAGGCCGATGGCCTTAATCCACGAAAGGAAATGATATGGATGCTTTGGATTTGCTGACCACCCGCCGCTCGGTGCGCGAGTTGGTCGAACCCGCCCCCGACGAACTCGAGCTGGAAACCGTTTTTCAGGCGGCCACGCAGGTGCCCGACCACGGCAACCTGACACCGTGGCGTTTTGTCGTCATTGCGGGCGGTGAGGCAAAACAGAAATTCCGCCGCGCGCTGGAAGAAACGGTGGAAGTGATGAAATTGGGTGAGGATGCGATGAGAAAGGCGGAAAAAGTCGCCAACTTCGCCCCTATGATTATCGCCGTGATTTCCAAACCGAACACCGCTGCCGAAAAACCCAAACTCGAATGGGAGCAGCTGATGAGCGCGGGTGCGGCGGCTTATGCCGTCCAGCTTGCCACCAACGCGCTGGGTTACGACAACGTGTGGATTACCGGCCTGTGGTGCGGCAGCCCCGTGTTGCGCGAAGCCATGAACTGCGGCGAAAAAGACCGCATCATCGGCTTTATCATGGTCGGTACGGCGCAGCACGGTTTCCCGAAAGAAGAGAAAAATACCGATTTGGAACGCTTCGTCAGCTATTGGTAAGGTGCAAAGGCCGTTTTTCAGACGGCCTTTCGGGCTTCCCCGCTTAAAAAGGAAATCGGATGTCCGAACACAAAACATTCCATTTTAGCCTTATATTCATCAGGTCTGCCGCACAACCACAGTACCTGTATCGGCGGCCGAATACCCGCCGACAAAGGAACAAACATCATGAAACAATATCTTGATCTGATGCGCCACGTCATGCAAAACGGCCGCGACAAATCCGACCGCACCGGCACCGGCACGCGCTCCGTGTTCGGCTACCAGATG
>CAUVCE010000162.1:0-3531 GCA_963550425.1 uncultured Neisseria sp. | reverse complement strand
AAAGCAAACTGATTATGCAGGTGCATGACGAACTGGTGCTGGAAGTACCCGAAGCAGAACTGGATTCAGTGAAAGAAAAACTGCCGCAGATTATGGCTGAGGTAGATTCAGGGATATTGAAAGTACCGCTGGCGGCGGAGGTTGGTGTGGGAATGAATTGGGAAGAAGCACATTAAAACCGTTAAGGAAAATCTGATGATGTTTCAACACACAGGGCGGCACATAAGGCGCGGCCCTATGTGCCGCCCTACCGGAAGGGGTAACGCCCCATCCCAAATCCTGCCGCCCCAAAGGGCGGGGTTTCAACCATTAAAGGAATTTTGATAAATTTTTTCCACCCTACCCGTTGTCAAAAATCATTATCACGGACAGACATCAGCCCTATAATTTCCCAATCCGTCCAAATATTTCCACACAAAGGGCGGCATATGGAAATTTCACTGAAAACATGCCCGAAAAATTGGAGACAACCATGGCTGAATATTCAAAATTACGATTTAAAACAATCATTTGTCTGACAATATCGGCTGCCGCATTATTTTTACTATGGCGGGCGTACCCCGATGCCATCGCGGCAAAGGCTGCCGACACGCCCTACAAAACCCTGCAAACCCTCAAAACGCAGAACCTGCCGCAACGCAACCGCTTGCGGGCAGGGCGGCCGACACTGATAAAATTTTGGGCGAGCTGGTGTCCGTTATGCCTGTCGGAATTGGAACAAACCCGACAATGGGCACATGACAAGGAATTTCAAAAAGCCAACTTCGTTACCGTGGCTTCACCATCTTATTTGCACGAAAAAAAACAAAAAGATTTTGAAATTTGGTATCGCGGCTTAAACTACCCCGACCTGCCGGTTCTGACCGACAACGGCGGGGGGCTGGCCAAACATTTCCATATCGGCGTTTACCCGTCTTGGGTACTGTTGGACGGCGGCGGCAACGTGGCGCGCGTTATCCGCGGCAGCCTGAACCGCGAACAGGCGCTGGCATTGCTGGCCGACCCGCAAACCAAACTGGAAACCGCCGCCACCTTTTACCACCCAGTAAAAAAGGAAATTTTGATGAACATACGCACCATCTACCTGGCCGGAGGCTGCTTTTGGGGGCTGGAAGCCTATTTCCAGCGCATAGGCGGCGTAACCGACGCCGTATCCGGCTACGCCAACGGCAACACCGCCCATCCGAGTTACGAAGACGTATCCCACCGCCACAGCGGCCACGCCGAAACCGTCAAAGTCAGCTATGATGCCGACAAACTCAGCCTTGACGACATTTTGCAATACTATTTCCGCGTAGTAGACCCCACCAGCCTTAACAAACAGGGCAACGACATCGGCGAACAATACCGCACCGGCATCTACTACACCGACCCTTCCGAACAGCCCGTCATCGCCGCCGCACTGGCGCGCGAACAACAAAAATTCGACCTGCCCGTCGTTGTGGAAAACCAACCCCTGCGCCATTTCTATGAAGCCGAGGAATACCATCAGGACTACTTGTTGAAAAATCCAAACGGCTATTGCCACATAGACATCGGCAAAGCCGACCTGCCGCTGGAAAAAAAGTCCTACCGCAAACCGGCCGATGACGAATTGCGGCGGAAACTGACGGCCGAACAATACCGCATTACCCAGCAAAGCGGCACGGAACGCGCATTCAGCCACGAATACGACCATTTGTTCAAACCGGGCATCTATGTGGACGTGGTAAGCGGGGAACCCCTGTTTGCATCATCGGACAAATTTAATTCCGGCTGCGGCTGGCCGAGCTTTACCCGCCCCATAGAAGCCGGCGCGGTGGCCGAGTCCGATGACTACAGCTTCAATATGCGCCGTACCGAAGTACGCAGCAGCCTTGCCGGTTCGCATCTGGGGCATGTTTTCCCGGACGGCCCGCAAGACAGGGGCGGTTTGCGTTACTGCATCAACGGTGCCGCACTGCGCTTCATACCGTTGGAAAAAATGGATGAGGAAGGCTACGGCCGTTTCAAAGACCGAGCCAAATAAACGAAAAATGCCGCACCGATTCGAATTCCCCCAAAAACAGAAAGGACAATCATGTTGCAAAGAACCCTTGCCAAGCCGGTACACGCGACCGGCGTGGGCCTGCATTCGGGCGAACGCGTTTCCCTAAGCCTTTTTCCCGCAGCCGAAAACAGCGGCATCACCTTCCGCCGCACCGACCTGGCCGGCAAACAGGGTGAACCCATTCCGTTGCACCCAAACCTAATCAACGATACCCGCCTCTCTTCCACCATCGTAACCGGACAAGGCGTGCGTATCGGCACGATAGAACACATTATGTCCGCGTTGGCGGCCTATGGCATAGATAATGTGCTGATCGAACTCAATGCCCCCGAAATCCCCATTATGGACGGCTCCAGCCTGCCTTTCCTGTATTTGCTGCTTGACGCCGGCATTGTGGATCAGAAGGCACAAAAGCGTTTTTTGAAAATACTGAAAACCGTTGAAATTCGGGAAAACGGAAAATGGGTAAGGTTTATGCCCCACAACGGCTTTCAGGTTACGCTGACCATAAATTTCGACCATCCCGTATTCAACCGCAGCAACCCGACCTTCAAAATTGATTTTTCCAGCCAATCCTATGTGGAAGAAATCTCCCGAGCGCGCACTTTCGGCTTTATGCAGGAAGTGGAAATGATGCGTTCATACAATCTGGGCTTGGGCGGCAATCTGTCCAATGCTGTCGTTATCGATGACCATGATGTGTTGAATCCCGAAGGCCTGCGCTATCCCGATGAATTTGTACGGCATAAAATTTTGGATGCCATCGGCGATTTATATATTGCCGGCCACCCGATTATCGGCGCGTTTGAAGGTTATAAATCCGGCCACGCCATCAACAACGCCCTGTTGCGTGCCCTATTGGCCGATCAAACCGCCTATGAATGGGTGGAATTTGAAGACGATGAAAACCTACCCCCGTCGTTTTTCCACATCGATGGGCATGTTGTTTAAGGCTGTGTATAACTTTGTGGAAAACTTGGGGAAAATTGGTGGTTATTCACAGAATATTTCACAGAAATCAAATTTATCCACAAAACATCCACAATTAATCCACAGATTACACACAGGTTTATCAACATAATAACTTACTGTTATTAAATATAAAATTTATGTTTTCCACAGAAAATGGCTTCTATCAACAATAATAACAAGATAAATATATAATATATATTGCTGTAGGGAAAACTTTTTAAATTCCGGTATAACGGTAAAATTAATAAAAAAATGGATTAAATTTCATTTAATACAATATGTTAGGATTAAATATCCGGTTATCCCCCTATTTTTGAACGCTGATGGGGGGTTTAAAGGAAACATAGCCTATTTTTTGGCAATCGAGTAAAGTTACGCCATTTTCAAACCGAATTTTGAAGGATACCTGATGAAAGGCGACATCGGCGTAATTGGTTTAGCCGTAATGGGACAAAACCTGATACTCAACATGAATGACAAAGGCTTCAAAGTAGTGGCCTACAACCGCACCGTTTCCAAAGTGGACGATT
>CAUVCE010000161.1:0-3540 GCA_963550425.1 uncultured Neisseria sp. | reverse complement strand
AGGCTGCCTGAAAGGGCGGCATGGAGGGTTTCGTTGCCGCTGCCGCCCTCGATAACGGTTTGGGTGGCCGGTGCCGGTTGAACAGGTTCTGGTTGAACAGGTTGCGGCGTCGGCGCAGGTTCAGATTGGGGTTTGTCTGTCTGTGCTGTGAAACCGGGCAAAGTAATGCCCAAATGGCCGTTTTGGAAATTGCTTACCGTTGCAACGGTGATACCGTCTTTGTTCTGCAACAGCAAATCACTGCCGTTTTGCGCCAGGGCAATCTCTTGTCCTCGCGCCGACCATTTGCCGGTTCCTTTGTTCAATTGCCAGTGCAGGCTGCCTAAATCCATATCTTGAACCAAGATTTTTCCCTGGCCGTCCGAATCCCGGATAATATTGTGCGATTTTTTCTCGGCAGGGGTTGCTGTGGTTTGGGCAAACTCTTCACGGGTGATGACATAGGTATCGAACCCCTCGCCGCCATCCAGCGTGTTGCTGCCGATGCCGCCTGTTAAAGTGTCATTGCCCAAACCGCCGTACAGCGTGTCATTGCCTTCGCCGCCGTCCAGATAGTCGTTGCCGGCAACGGACAAATCGCGGTTGTCGTCGCCCCATAAAATATCGTTGCCTTTCTCGCCAAACAGGAAATCGTCGCCCGTCTGCCCAATGATTAAATCATTACCCGTACCGCCGTACAAATAATCCGCCGCACCGTTTTTTTCTACAAGGTGCCGGTTGTCCGACAAAGGGACGCCTTTCGAAGTATCCAAAACACAGTCGCCTTTCTCTTTATCGATGGAAAGCGACCATTCGAAACTTTGCGGCGACGGAACGGAAACGGCATATTCCGCAATCCGTTTGCCCGTTTGGGCGTTGTGGGTAAACCCGATGGCATTGCCCGGCAGGTCCTCCACACCAATGGTACTGTATCCATGCTCATATTTCGGCACGACGATCGCATACGGAATCACACCCCGCTTTAATACGCCGCTGCTGCCAAAACGGATGAAACCATCCCCCAATATCACATCGTCGTCCGCACCGCCGTGAATAATATCCGAACCTTCCCCGTCTTGCAGGAAATCCTGTCCGCGGCTGCCGTAAATGGTATCGTCGCCCAAATGACCCAATGCCCAGTCGCTGCGCATCCCGGTCGGCTTGGTTTCTTTATGTTCGTCTTTTTTGCCGGTATAAATCGTATCGTCACCGGCCATACCGATAATCAAATCATGTCCGTTACCGCCGATAATAATATCCGCATCCTTATCCAACTCCGCTTGCGGCTTATTGGTTCCCGCCGGAACAAAGGAGCTGCCGTTGAGGATATCGTTACCGTCCCCGCCGTCAATCATATCGGCAGACATCGAACCGAAGACACGGTCGTCCCCATCGCCCATTTCCGCCCAAATGCCGGAACTGGCCGGGAATACGGTATCCGACAAACTGCCGCCTATAATTTCGGTATAACCCCCCGCTGTTCGCATGAAAATTATTATAACGGTTGGCAATACCCATCAGCCTTTTTTGCATACTAGGTTGGGGCAAATCCGCCTTGTCCAACAACTCGATACCTAGGCCGGTGAAGCCGCCTTTGCCGTTGTCTTTGGCAAGTTTAAAGAAATCCTTCACGGTCACTTTGCCGGATTTGTCGGGTTTGTTTGAAACAATCAGGTCATTGCCGTACCGACCGGCCGTAAACTGCCGATCCGGGCTGCGCCAGATGACGGGGTTCGGTTCCCCGCCGCTCTCGAAACGGCCAAGTTGGATATGCTTTCCTTGCTTGTAGAAGAGGATTTTACCCTGCATATCGCTGTCGAAAACGGTATCGTGGTCTTTGATGATGTAGGTGTCAAGATCTTTACCGCCTTCCATATAGTCATCGCCTTCGCCGCCGTTGAGTGTGTCAATATTGCCACCACCGAACAGATAATCTTTCAGCTTGCTACCTTTCAGTTCGTCAATCGTATCTGCCCCAAACTGAACATGATGAGGTTTGCTCAAATCCGTTGAATTTTTGCCTTGGACAAGGAGGGAAAATTCGCTTGCCTTATCTTCGTATAGCCAGCCCTCTTCACTTTCCGGATTTGTTGATAATACGGCCATGCTCGAATTGTCCGTATTGATGACGTTTTTCCCTGCCAGCATGATTGTCCGCAGTTGAAGATAAGTATTTGTCATCCCGTAAGGATTCTTGATGGAATACAGATTCAAATTGCCGTGTCTGTTGTGTGCCGTATAATCCGCACCCACCACCGCAAAAGGATTCAGCTCGCGCAAAGCATAACGCAGGGCGGTTCCCTTATCCGAATTTTGGCTCACGTCATCTTTCCAGCCGCTTTGATCAGTCGCCAAAGAGACAAATTGGTATTTGCCGCCCTGTGCATCTTCCGGTTCGCCGGCATCCTTCTTGCCTGTCAGCAACGCTTTCAAAGAAGCTATCCTTTCATACAGCTCGTTCCGTGTGGCAGCCTGCTCCGGCACTTTATCGACAAGCAGCAGCTTCCCGATTTGGTAAACTACTTTTTCCAACGTCTCTTCGTCGTCATTGGTCACCGCCTCAAAAACAGGATTCAGCGTTTTGAGCGCTTCCGAAAGATCAGTTTGGTTTAATTTCCCATCCATGGCAAAAAACAGCGATGCAGCCTGCATGGTATCGCTCATCGGATCTTTGCCATGACCTAATATCGGACCAGTAATCCCTTTTTCAATAAACAGTTCCGGCGTTTTGCCCGGTTGGGACAATCCCCAAAACCAGTCCATCGCCGTAACATCGATATTTTTATCGCCGATCAGGTTGGTATAGTTAATTAAAAACAAAATAGTACAATACTCAACTGTGAAGGTCTAACCATGGCATACTCTACGGACTTAAGACACAAAGCTTTAAACTATTACGAACAATGCAAAAACATCAGCCAAACCGCAGCAACGTTTAACTTGTCAAGAAACACGCTTTACCTGTGGATTCGCCTTAAAAAACAAACAGGCAGCCTAAAACATCAAGTTACCGGTCTAAATGCCGTCAAATTGGATAGGCAAAAACTGGCTCAATATGTTGGGCAACACCCGGATGCCTATCTGCATGAAATCGCCAAACATTTTGATTGTACGCCAGCCGCCGTTTGCTATGCACTCAAACAGATGGGGATGATGCGCAAAAAAAGACCGCCACTTGCAAAGAACAAGACCCGGCCAAAGTAACGCATTATTTGACACGGCCGGCCGGATTTTCCGACTACCAACGTGAGACCTTTGCAAAAAAGCCTTTCCTCCGACAGCCGAAATCCAAACACAGGTTTTCGGCTGTTTTCTCCCCCAATCACTCCTGATTTTACCCAAATACCCCCTTAATCCCCCTTAGATACCCGATAATCAGGCATCCGGCCGCCTTTTAGGCAGCTACAGGCGCACTTAGCCTGTTGGCGGCTTTTAAAAGGTTCAAACACATCGCCTTCAGATGGCTTTGCGCACGCACTTTGCTCAGTCCGAAGTAGGCTGCCCGCGCATAGCGGAATTTACGGTGCAGCGTACCGAAGCTTTGTTCGACTACATAACGGG
>CAUVCE010000160.1:0-3603 GCA_963550425.1 uncultured Neisseria sp. | reverse complement strand
TGCTGTCGTGGCTGGCTCCCGCGCTGATTACCCCGCTGCTGATGCTGGGCGGCGCGTATCTCTGCTTTGAAGGCGTGGAAAAACTGCTGCACCCCTTCCTGCACCGTCATGAAACCGGCCATTCGCCCGAAGCCGTTCCCGACGAACTTTCCGACGAAAACGATAAAATCAAAGGCGCAATCCGCACCGACTTCATCCTGTCGGCCGAAATCATCATTATCTCCATGGGGGCGGTAAACGCCAACTCAGGCATGCTGCAACAAGCCTTGATGCTCACCGTCATCGGCATCGGCATGACCATATTTGTTTACGGCCTGGTGGCCATGATTGTGAAACTGGACGATTTGGGCTTATTCCTGATACGGCGCGACGGCATGTGGAAAAGCATGGGCAATGCCCTGCTGGCCGTTATGCCCGTTTTCATGCGCGGCCTGAGCGTCGTCGGCACACTGGCCATGTTTTTGGTCGGCGGCGGCATCATCGCCCACGGCGCGCCGTTCGTGTCCGATTTCCTGCATACCATGCACTGGGAGGGCGGCATCATGGGCAATCTGGCCAACCTGATTGTCGGCCTGCTGTCCGGAGCAATCGTTTGCGCCGTCGTATTGCCGCTGATCAAACTGTTCGGCAAAAAGCATTAAACGGAAAACAGGCCGTCTGAAAGGAGCAACGCCATGCGGAAAATCCGTGCCGCCGTCATCCAAACCGTTTCCGGCACCGACCCCGCCGCCAATACCGCCGCCATGCGCCGCCTGGTGCGTCAAGCGGCCGAACAGGGGGCGGATTGGGCGTTGCTGCCCGAATATTGGCCGCTGATGGGGCAAAACGACCGCGACAAACTCGCACTGGCCGAACCCTTCGGCAGCGGCACCCTACAACAGGCGATGGCCGAAACCGCCGCCGAATGCGGCGTTACCCTGTTCGGCGGCACGATTCCGCTGCAATCGCCCGCACCCGGCAAAGTATGGAACAGCCTGCTGGCATACGACAAAAACGGCGAATGTGTCAGCCGCTACGACAAAATGCACCTGTTCGGCTATTCGGGCTTGGGCGAACGCTACGCCGAAGCCGACACCATCGCCGCCGGCCGCGAAGTCCCCCATCTGACTGCCGACGGCTGGAATCTGGCGCAAGGCATCTGCTACGACCTGCGCTTCCCCGAGTTTTTCCGCGCCCAAAGCCCGTTTGACGCGCTTTTGCTGCCCGCCGCCTTCACCCACACCACAGGCAAGGCGCATTGGGAACTGCTGCTGCGCACCCGTGCGGTGGAAAACCAATGCTACGTTTTGGCCGCCGGACAGGGCGGTATGCACGAGAACGGCCGCCGCACCTTCGGCCACAGCATGATTATCGACCCCTGGGGCGAAATCCTGGCCGTACTGCCCGAAGGGGAAGGCGTGATTACCGCCGAACTCGACCCCGCGCGGCTGAACAGCGTGCGGCAGCGTCTGCCCGCACTGGCACACCGTATTTTGTAAAAGCAAAAGCCGTCTGAAAACCGATAACAAGGTTTCCGGACGGCTTTTCCCATTAATCCGACAAACAATCAGGCTCCTACCGGAATAATACCGATTTTGGCCTGCCATTGTTTCGGCGCGACGGCATGGACGGATTGTCCTGCCGCATCCACCGCCACTGTTACCGGCATGTCTTTCACTTCAAACTCGTAAATCGCTTCCATGCCCAAATCGGCGAAGGCGACGACTTTGGCCTGTTTGATGGCTTTGGCCACCAGATAGGCCGAACCGCCGACCGCCATCAGGTACACGGCTTTGTTGTCGGCAATCGCCTGACAGGCCGCCGCGCCGCGTTCGGATTTGCCTATCATGCCCAAAAGGCCGGTTTGTTCGAGCATCTGGCGGGTAAATTTGTCCATGCGGGTGGCGGTGGTCGGACCGGCGGGGCCGACCACTTCGTCGCGCACGGGATCGACCGGGCCGACGTAGTAAATCAGTTTGCCCGACAAGTCCACAGGCAGTTTTTCGCCTTTGTCCAGCATATCGGTCATGCGTTTGTGGGCGGCATCGCGGCCGGTGTAGATTTTGCCGTTCAAGAGCAGCACGTCGCCCATTTTCCATGTGGCCACTTCTTCTTTGGTCAGCTTGTCCACATCGACGCGGCGGCCGTTTTTCGGGTTGTAGGTAATGTCCGGCCAGTCTTCGATGGTCGGCGGGGTGAGCACGGCGGGGCCGCTGCCATCCAGTTCGAATTCGACGTGGCGGGTAGCGGCGCAGTTCGGAATCATGGCCACGGGTTTGGACGCGGCGTGGGTCGGATAATCCAGGATTTTCACGTCCAGCACGGTGGTCAGGCCGCCCAAGCCTTGCGCGCCTATGCCCAAGGCGTTTACTTTTTCAAAGAGTTCCAGGCGCAGGGCTTCGACGGTGGAGAGTTCCGCGCCAGATGCGGCTTTTTCCTGCAATTCGTGGATGTCGATGTGGCTCATCAGGGATTCTTTGGCCAACAGGGCGGCTTTTTCGGGCGTGCCGCCGATGCCGATACCCAAAATGCCCGGCGGACACCAGCCCGCGCCCATGGTCGGCACGGTTTTCAAGACCCAATCGACGATGCTGTCGGACGGGTTGAGCATGGCCATTTTGGATTTGTTTTCCGAGCCGCCGCCTTTGGCCGCGCAGGTAACTTCAATTTTGTCGCCCGCCACGATTTCCATGTGGACGACGGCGGGGGTGTTGTCTTTGGTGTTTTGTCGTTTGCCGGCCGGATCGGCCAAAACGGATGCGCGCAGTTTGTTGTCGGGATTGGTGTAGGCGCGGCGCACGCCCTCGTTTACCATTTCCTGAACGCTCATTTGCGCGTCCCATTGTACGTTCATGCCGACCTTCAAAAAGACGGTGGCGATGCCTGTGTCTTGGCAGATGGGGCGGTGGCCCTCGGCACACATGCGGCTGTTTACCAGAATCTGCGTCATCGCGTCTTTGGCGGCAGGATTCTCTTCTTTCTCCCAAGCCTTGCTCAGGGCTTTGATGTAATCGACGGGATGGTAGTAGCTGATGAATTGGAAGGCATCGGCGATGCTTTGGATAAAGTCTTCCTGTTTGATTACGGTCATTTTGCGTTCCTTTGAGTTTGTTTTTTTTCTTTCAGACGGCCTGCCGTGCCGCACAAGCCGCCCAATCCAGCATAGCACAAAGGCCGCCTGAAAAACAGCCGCCCGCCCATCATCACGCCCATCCCGGCAAACCCGGCGCCGTTACACCTTTTACCCATCCAACTATATAATCGGCCATCCCCACCAACCAAACGGCATTATGAAATTCGACCGCATACTCATCATTTCCGTCTTTATCGTCGCCAGTTGCGGCCTCGCCTACGAACTCATCATTGCCGCGCTGGCGAGCTATCTTTTGGGCGACAGCATTTTGCAGTTTTCTTCCGTCATCGGACTTTATCTTTTCGCTATGGGCATCGGCGCGCACCTGACCCGCTACATCAAAGACGGAGACGTGTTGCACCGCTTCATCGAAATCGAACTTCTGGTCGGCATCATCGGCGGCATTTCCGCGCTGGCATTGTTCGTCGCCTTCGGACTTTCCGCCGCCCCGTTCCGCACCCTGCTCTACGCCTTCGTGCTGATTGTCGGCG
>CAUVCE010000159.1:0-3621 GCA_963550425.1 uncultured Neisseria sp. | reverse complement strand
AGGCGGCGCGCCAGTTCGTCGGCGTTTTTACGTTCTTCGTCGCTCATTTGGGCGCGTTGCAGCATATCCTGCACGGCCTCGATTTCGTCGCGGCGGTAGGCATCGGTAACGGCTTGGCGAAGTTCGCTTTGTTTTTGATGGGCAAATTGGAACATGGTTATGTCTCCATAGTTTCTCTTCAGGTTATTCAAATATTTTCAGACGGCTTTGCGACACCAAAATCCAGGCCGCCGGAAAAGATTCATATAATAACAAAAAACAGGGTGTTTTTCGTATACTTTTGCACATATGCCGGCAGAAATTATATTAAGCCGGACAAATCGAAACCGGTGCGGGGGGCGCAAAAAACCGCCTGTCTTCAAACAGGCGGTCAAACGGGTATTTTCCTAGCGTTGTGCGGCGCGGTATTCCGCATCGGCTTTGTCAAAACGCTCCAAAACTTCTTTGGCGGGGGCTTTGCCGATCAGCGACACCAGCATGGCGACCAGCCAGCACAAAACAAACCCGGGCACGATTTCATACATCGTGGGCAAGCCTTGTGCGGCCAAATACGGATTGACCTTCTGTTCCCACACGATGACCATTATCGCGCCTGCGGTCATGCCCGACAACGCGCCCATGGCCGTAATCCGTTTCCACACTACCGACAATATCACCACCGGCCCGAAAGCCGCGCCGAATCCCGCCCATGCGAATTCGACCAGCTTCAACACCTCGCTTTTCGGATTATAGGCAATCAGGATGGCGACGGCGGCCACGGTTAAAACCATAATGCGGCCGACCCAAACCAACTCGGCCTGCGGTGCGTTCTTACGCAAAAAGCCTTTATAGAAATCTTCGGTAATCGCACTGGAGCAAACCAGCAACTGACAAGACAAAGTAGACATCACGGCGGCCAAAATCGCACTCAAAATCACACCGGCAACCCATGGGTTGAACAGCAGGGTGGAAAGGGCGATGAAGATGCGTTCGTGGTTGATTTGTTGCGTCTGGTTGTCAAACATAAATTTCACATTATCGGGATGTGCGCCGAAATAGGCGATGCCGAAATAACCCACGGCCACTGCGCCGCCCAAGCACAAAATCATCCAAGTCATACCGATGCGTCGTGCCGATTTGAGCGATTCGACGTTTTCCGCCGCCATAAAGCGCGCCAAAATATGCGGTTGGCCGAAATAGCCCAACCCCCACGCCATGGTGGAAATAATGCCTATGGCGGTTGTTCCCGCAAACAAGCTGCCATAGGCCTTGCCGCTGCCTTCGCTCATTTGTTGGATAACGGCGTTCATATGTTCCGCGCCGCCCAAGCCCAAATAGACCATAACCGGAGTCAGGATAAGGGCGAAAATCATCAAAGTGGCCTGTACGGTATCCGTCCAGCTTACGGCCAAAAAACCGCCGATGAAGGTATAGGCGATGGTCGCCCCCGCACCCAGCCACAGAGCGCTTTCATAATCAATATTGAACAGGCTTTCAAACAAACGCGCGCCCGCCACCACGCCCGAGGCGCAGTAGATGGTAAAGAACACCAAAATAATAGTTGCCGAAATCACCTTCATGGTTTTGCCCAAACCGCCGGCCGCGCCGAAACGGTGGGCGAAATATTCGGGCAGCGTCAGGGCATTGTTGTTGTATTCGGTGTGGACGCGCAGGCGGCCGGCCACCAAAAGCCAGTTGAAATATGCGCCGACAATCAGGCCGATGGCAATCCAAGCCTTGCCCAGACCGCTCAAATATATCGCGCCCGGCAAGCCCATCAGAAGCCAGCCGGACATATCGGAGGCGCCTGCGGACATGGCCGTTACAAACGGCCCCAGGCTTCTGCCGCCCAATATGTAGTCGTCAAAGTTTTTGGTGGAGAAATAAGCCGCCAGCCCGATAAGCAAAACCGCTATCAGGTAGATGGCAAAGGTAATATACATGGGGTTCATCTCATTTTCCTTAATTTAATTTGGATTTTTCTTGTGTTTCAAGGTACATATCGCCTTGTCGGGTTTGTACAATTTGACAAAACATTTACAAACTATTTCATACTAAACCTGCCTCTTATCTGTTGTCAATCTTTGCCGACAGCATGGGCGATATTTCATCGCCCTGTCAAAAACGACTGCAAGATCCCTCCCGAACCGGGTTCTTTTGCCGTTTGACAAAATTTCCTTTATAGCTATAATATTTCTTATATATAATTTTTATTATATATGTTTATTTATAGCAATTAATTAAGGAGCAATAAAATGAAACGGAATCTGGGTACTCCGGACCGCGTAATCCGCATCGTCGTCGGTGTGGCGCTGATTGCCGCCACAGCAACAGGGCAAATCGGCTGGTGGGGCTGGTTGGGTATCGTACCGCTGGCCACCGCCCTGATAGGAAACTGCGCGCTGTACAGCCTATTGGGTATCAGCACCTGCCGCACCGACAAAAAATAAAGGAGGCGGGATATGGATAAAGGCGGACAACTTCCCCGGATTGCGCCTGCAGAAGCGGCGGCAAAAATCCGCGAAGGCGCGATGGCTGCGGATATCCGCAGCGAAGCGGAGTATAGGGTCGGGCATATCGGCGGCGCATTATCCCTGCCGCCGGAGCGTCATCGGGACAAACTGCCTGATAACGCAGCCGACCGCCTGATTTTTTATTGCTTGGGCGGAAAACGCACGGCACAGGCGGAAGCGGTATTGTCGGAACTCGGCAAGGGACGAGAGTGTTACATCCTCGAAGGCGGTTTGCGGGCATGGAAGGCCGCCGGACTGCCTGTTGAAACCGACCGCGCCGCACCGGACATCATGCGGCAGGTGCAAACCGCCGCCGGCGGGTTGGTTCTGTTCGGCGTGCTGGCGGGTTGGCTGTTGTCGCCGTGGTTTTACCTGATAGATGCGGCAGTCGGCACGGGTTTGTTGGCGGCCGGGCTGGCCGGGTTTTGCGGCATGGTGCGGCAGTCGGCCAAATCTTGCCGTTGAAACCATTATGACAGATAATGCGCCCCCATCGTCTGCCTCAAAGGGCGAAAAATGACTGTTGCCGACAATCAACCGCCCTATGAAGAAGCAACCGCCTTCCTTAAGCTGCTGGCCAACCCCAACCGTTTGGCCGTGTTGTGCAAGCTGCATGAAAGACCGCACAATGTAACCGAACTGGCGCAGTCGTCCGGCCTGCCTCAGGCGGCGATGTCCAGCCAATTGGCCTTGTTGCGCGAGGCCGGATTGGTGTCTTACGAAGTAAACCACCGGGAACGGCAGTATTATATTGCCGATCCTCGGGTGAACGAGATGATACGGCTGCTGTATTCATTTTTCTGTGCCAAAAAGGTTGTTTAAAAAGAATTTTTCAAACAACCTTTTTTATTGGCTATTTTACCGTCACTCTTTCTTTCAAAGTCTTCAACACACTCTTCACCATCTTAATCCTTGTCTCCACATCCTCCATCTGAGCCGTAAACTTCAACTTATCTGCCCCGGCCAGCCGATATTTTTTATCCGTCTGAATCAGCAGGATGATTTCTATCGGGTCGATTTGGTGGTGTTTGCCGAAGGTAATGGTTACCGATTCGCTTGTCGCGTCGATGGCGCCTATGCCCAATTCTTTTGCGGCGAGCCGCAGGTGGTGGCTTTCGATGAGGGTTTT
>CAUVCE010000158.1:0-3707 GCA_963550425.1 uncultured Neisseria sp. | reverse complement strand
ATTATCTCGAAGTCGAAACCCCGATGATGCACCCGATTCCCGGCGGCGCGACGGCGAAACCGTTCGTGACCCACCATAATGCTTTGGACATCCCGCTCTACCTGCGCATCGCTCCCGAGCTGTATCTGAAACGCTTGGTTGTCGGCGGCTTGGAGCGCGTGTTTGAAATCAACCGCAGCTTCCGCAACGAAGGCATGTCCGTTCGCCACAACCCCGAATTCACCATGATCGAATTCTACGAAGCTTTCTCCGACTACGAACGCATGATGCAGATGGCGGAAGACATTATCCGCAACGCATCGCGTACGGTAAACGGCACGGCGAAAATCAGCTACAACGGCAAAGAAGTCGATTTGGAAAGCCCGTTTGAACGCCTGACCATTCTCGAAGCCATCAAAAAATACAATCCGCACTACACCGACGAGCAGTTGAACGATGCGGAGTGGCTGAAAAAAGAAATCGTCAAACACGGCGAAAGCCTGCCGCCGTCCCCCGGCATCGGCAGCCTGCAACTCGCCCTGTTTGAAGGTTGCGCCGAGGGCAAACTGTGGAATCCGACCTTCATCGTCGATTACCCGGTCGAAGTGTCCCCGTTGGCACGCGCTTCGGATACGAAACAAGGACTGACCGAACGCTTCGAATTGTTCGTTGTCGGCCGAGAATTGGCAAACGGCTATTCCGAGTTGAACGACCCCGAAGACCAAGCTGAACGCTTCAAATCGCAAGTGGCGCAAAAAGACGCGGGCGACGACGAAGCCATGCACTACGATGCCGACTACATCCGTGCGATGGAATTCGGTCTGCCGCCGACAGGCGGTTGCGGCATCGGCATCGACCGCCTGGTGATGCTGCTGACCGATTCGCAAACCATCCGCGACGTGATTTTGTTCCCGCAGATGCGTCCCGAATAAGGCAGGGTCGGGCTGCAAACGCCTGAATAGCCGCTTTGCCAGCCCGGCCTTCCCGTTTACGAAAGCCGTTTATGCACGAACTTCACCTTTCAGCCCAAGACAAAGCCGCGCGTTACCGCGAAGTACTGCCGCAAATAGCCGCCGTTATTGCGGACGAAACCGATCTGACCGCCAACCTCGCCAATACCGCCGCCGTCCTGAAAGAGGCCTTCGGCTGGTTGTGGGTCGGTTTTTATCTGGCCGAACCATCGGGCGGGGAATTGGTTCTCGCCCCCTTCCAAGGCCCTTTGGCCTGTACGCGCATCCCTTACGGACGCGGCGTATGCGGTCATGCCTGGGCGGGGGAAAAAACCATAGTCGTGCCAAATGTGGACGAATACCCCGGCCACATCGCCTGTTCCTCCCTGTCGCGTTCGGAAATCGTCATACCGCTGTTTTCAGGCGGCAGGTGTGTCGGCGTGTTGGATATCGACGATATCGAATATGCCCGGTTCGACAACACAGACGCACTGTATTTGGAACAACTCGCGCAAATGCTCGGCGTATTGTTTGCGGCACAAAAAAACGTTTGAAAAAACCGATACCGTACAGTGTGAAACATTTCAAAACAAAGGAAAGGCGACATGACGACTTCCATATTGTCCCGATTGGCATATCCCCTGATACAGGCGCCGATGGCCTTCGCCCAAGACACCGCATTGACATTGGCGGTCAGCCGTGCGGGCGGTTTGGGGTCGCTGCCGGCGGCCATGTACGACCTACACGGATTGGGACAGGCCTTATACAAAATACAAAGCGAGGGGGGCGGCCTGCCTTATAACCTTAACTTCTTCGCCCACCGCCCGCCGCCGACTCCCGATGAGGCGCAACAGGCCGCTTGGCTGGCATGGCTGCGCCCTTATTTTGCCGAATTCGGTTTGAGCGAGGCCGATATCCCCTTCGGCGGCGGCAGGCAGCCGTTTGACGAGGCAGCATTGGAACTGGTTCGGCATTACCGCCCGCCGGTAGTCAGCTTCCATTTCGGCCTGCCGCCCGCCCGATTGCTGGCCGGCGTCAAATCGGCGGGTGTCGAAATATGGGCAAGCGCCACCACCGTCCAAGAAGCGCAATGGCTGGAGGCAAACGGGGCGGACGTGGTGATTGCACAGGGCTGGGAGGCGGGCGGCCACCGGGGCTGGTTCCTCAATCACGACACAAACGGCCAAAGCGGGTTATTCGCCCTGTTGCCCGCCATTTGCCGTACAATAAAACTTCCGGTTGTCGCAGCGGGCGGGATTGCCGATGCCGCCGGCGTTTGTGCGGCGTTAAACCTGGGTGCGGCAGCCGTTCAAGCCGGAACGGCCTTCCTGCTGGCCGATGAGGCACTGGTCAAACCGCCGCACCGTGCCGCCATTCGGGCGGCGCGTCCCGAAGATACCGCCGTTACCAATGTATTTACCGGTGGGGCGGCACGCGGCATTGTAAACCGCTTTATGCGGGAAGCCGGCCTTATGCAGCCCGCCGTACTGCCCTTCCCGCTGGCCGGCGCGGCAACAGGTGCGTTGAGGGCGGCGGCGGAACGGCAAGGCCGTTATGATTTTTCGCCGTTTTGGGCGGGACAGGGAGCGGGTTTGTGCCGTTCGGGCAGCGCGGCGGAAATCACCGCCCGACTGTGTACAAGGCTGCATGATTAAATAATTATTTTTTTCTATATGACTGCAGATAATGCGATTGACCGAAACCTTCAAACCGCCGCCTAAGCAGACTGATTTAAACCATTAAGGAATTTTTGATGCAGGAAGGGAAAGAAATTGCCGGCAAACAGCAATTGGCCGAACAATATCTGCGCGATGCCGGACAAACCCTGTCAAGGGTAAAAAAAGAGCTGGACGAGGGGAAGAATATTATCGAATGGTACGTCGCCGTACCGGCGGCCGATGTACCTGCCGCAAACGGCCGCGACGGCAAATCGGGGCAGAAGGGTTTTATTTGGTTGAACCGGTTTTTGAATGCCGCCCTTTTGCTTATGGCGTTCAAACTTTTCTATGACATGATTTTTGGGGGGAATTTGCCGGTATCGCTTTTTTCGGCCATTATCATCATCTATGCCGCCAAGGGGTTTTACAGATTCCGCCGCCGTTGGGGCAATGGGCAGGGCCATGCGTCCCCCTGCCTGTCGGTTTGCCGTATCGTGGTTAATTTTGATAAAAAATATTTCGATATTGAAACCGATAGTGAAACCGACTTGCGCGACAGGCTGCATAAGTTCCAGCCGGATACCGAACTGCCCGCCTTCAACCTGCCCGCCGATGATGCCGACAGGCAATGGCTGAGGTTGCGCGATGAGGTGCAAGGCGAAATCGGCCGCCGCACGCAATGTTGTTTTGTATCGAAAGCCCCTTGAATCTTTAATCTCGAGAAAAAAGGTAGCGGATTTATATTTTTAAATTCCAATATGTTTCAACACACAGGGCAACACATAAGGCGCAGCCCTATGTGTTGCCCTACCGGAAGGGGTTACACCCCTCCCAAATAAACCCAAATCCTACCGCCCCGAAGGGTGGGGTTTAAACCATTAAGGAAATTTTGATAAAGAAACTGCCCGTTCAACGATAACGGGCTGTTTCTTTCAGCTCTGTCGGATTTAGTTCACCGCTGCCAGCGTGGTTTTCTCAATCTCTTCCACCCAGAAATCCGCCCCCATACCTTGCTCGGCGAACGAGCCGATGAGCGTGAACACTTGGTCGGAGAAGCCGCCGATGTTCAAGATGTCGCGGCGGTTTTGCGCTTGTGCGGTGGTGTAGGGCTGGATGTCCA
>CAUVCE010000157.1:0-3725 GCA_963550425.1 uncultured Neisseria sp. | reverse complement strand
CTGACCGAATGCCGCGCCGAACTCGACAAATCGGTCGAACTCATCCGCTACTACACCCGCCTCGCCCCCGAACTGCTGGCACACAAAACCATCGCCACACAGGCCAGCCTGAGCCAGGTGCGTTTCGAACCCTTGGGCGTGGTGCTGGCGGTCATGCCGTGGAACTACCCCGTTTGGCAGGTGCTGCGTTTTGCCATCCCCGCCCTGTGCACCGGCAACGCCTGTGCCGTCAAACCCGCGCCAAGCGTCGCCCGCGTCAGCAACGCACTGTTTGAATTGGTCGGCGGCGACATCCCGCTGATACCCGCATGGTTGGAACACGCCGACATCCCGCAGGCAATCGCCGACACCGACGCGCTGGCCTTTACGGGTTCGGCCGACACCGGCCGCATACTGGCTGCCGAAGCGGGAGGCCGTCTGAAAAAAACCGTGCTCGAACTGGGTGGCAGCAACGCCTTCATCGTCCTGCCCGATGCCGACTTGCGGCAGGCGGCCCAAGACGCGTGCTATTCCCGTTTCCGCGACGCGGGGCAGTCGTGCAACGCCGCCAAGCGCATCATCGTTACCGAAGCCGTGGCCGAACCCTTCATCCGCCTGTTTCTAGACGAATGCGCCAAACTTCAAACCGGCGACCCGCTCGACGCGCAAACCACGCTCGCTTCGCTGCACCGCGCCGATTTGCGCGAGCGCGTCCATGCACAAGTACTTGATGCTGCGGCAAACGGCGCGCAAATCCTGTGCGGCGGCGAAATCCCCGCCGGACAAGGCTGGTTCTATCCCGCCACCGTGCTGGACAAAGTCAATCCCGCCTGCCGCGCCTACCGCGAAGAAGTTTTCGGCCCCGTTGCCGCCATCCTGCGCGCCCGCGATGCCGAACATGCGGTAGAGCTGGCCAACGACAACCCCTACGGCCTGGGCGCGAGCATTTACAGCGCGGACGAAGCGGCCGCCTGGCGTTACGCCGAAAAACTGCACACCGGCGCGGTATACATCAACCGCCACACCAGCAGCGACCTGCGCCTGCCCTTCGGCGGCGTAAAAGCTTCGGGCTACGGGCGCGAACTGTCCGAATTCGGCCTATATGAATTTGTAAATATCAAAACCTATTGGCAGAAATAAACCCGTCTGCAAAAGCCATATCGAACCGCAAAGGAATACCGCCGCTTCAACACACGGGACAACAAATATATAAGGAAACACTGATGTTTCAACACACAGGGCAACACATAAGGCGCAGCCCTGTTAAGGCGCGGCCCTGTGTGCCGCCCTACCGGAAGGGGTTGCGCCCCACCCAAAAAAAACCGAATCCTGCCGCCCCAAAGGGCGGGGTTTCAACCGTTAAGGAAATTTTGATGAAAAAACTCTGGCTGGCCGCAGCCTTTTCCTGCATGTCGGCTGCCTTGGCCGCACCGCCTCAAACCGTCTATTTCGACCGGCAAGGCCAAATCACGGCCGACAAAGCGCAAGCCGCCTATCTGCGCGAATACGAATTGCAGGGGAAGACGGCGCAAGTGAAAGATTTTTACTACCCTTCGCGCAAAAAATACGCCGACCCCTATCAGGCCGCCATCACGCAAATCAAAAACTTCACCCCCGTACTCGACAACGGGACACTGGTTTTGTGGCACTTCAACGGCCGCAAGAAAATGACCGCGCCCTACCGCAACGGCAAACCGCACGGCTTATGGACGAACTGGTACGACAACGGCAACAAATCGGCGCAAATGCCGTATAAGGACGGCCAAACCGAAGGCACGGGCGCGCGTTTTTACCGCAACGGGCAAAAAGAAAGCGAAATCGAATTTCACAACAACCGCGCCAACGGCTATTGGCGGCAGTGGTATGCCGACGGCAACCTGAAAAGCGAAGTGGTAATGAAAAACGACCAGCCGGTCAAAATGCTCAACTGGGACGAGGCCGGCCGCCCCACCGCCGAACTGACCTTTTCCAACCTCAAGCGCAGCGGCATCGTGCTGGAATGGTTTGCCGACGGCAACAAGCGTTCCGAATCCGTGTATCAGGACGACCGGCTCATCAGCCGCACCGTATGGGACGAAGACGGCGCGGTTGTAGAAAGCTATTAGCCGCCCGTGCAACAAAAAACCGCCCGAAAGCCTTTGATGGGTTTCGGGCGGTTTTTACCGTTGTCGGACGGGATGGCGGTGGCAGCGGTGGCAAATGCCGCCCGGCGCATATGCCGGTCTGCCTTGGGGAAGTTTTTGGAACGATGGAGAAAGAGATCAACGGCGCCGACATGATGTCTTAATCCCCGTGTGATGGGGAAGTTTTTGGAACAGATTTCTCGTAGCAGCTCCGAAGCCGTGGCTATGTCTTAATCCCCGTGTGATGGGGAAGTTTTTGGAACGTATTCAATTCTACAAATTGATTGGCCTTTGCTACGTCTTAATCCCCGTGTGATGGGGAAGTTTTTGGAACTGCAGGGGGTATTTTTTCCCTTTATTCCCAATAACTTGCAAGGGCAGTTTCCAAGTTTTTCGTTCCTAACAAACATAAACATGGATTAACGATTCCTTAACGGTAAAATCCGCGTCCTAATGCAGTGTTCCTTACCTTGCGGCTTATGCGTCCGACTCAGGTATAAGCCCGCATTCTGCCACTGTCCGCTCAAACATGCAAGCGGTTTTGCCGTTTACGCGCTTTTTGCCTCCAAGCGGAATGCCGCACCGCCATCCTGTGCCAGCAGCCCGGTCAGAAACGGCAGGCTGCCGCGCAACTGTTCCGCCAGCAGGTAAGGCGGGTTGATGACGAACATCCCGCTGCCGTGCATGCCGAAGCCGTCTTTGGCGGGCTGTTTGACGTATAACTCGGCCTGCACGAAATTGTCGGGCGAAAGCTTTTGCAGTTGTTCGGGCAGTTTACGGCTCTCCTCGCGGCTCAGGCAGGGATACCAAACGAGATAGCAGCCCTGTTCGAAACGTTTGCGCGCTTCTTTCAATGTTTGGGCGACGCGGGCGTAATCTTGTTTTTGTTCGTACGGCGGGTCGATTAAGGCTACGGCGCGGCGGGGCGGCGGCGGCAGCAGGGCAATCAGGCCTTGGAAGCCGTCTTCCTGCCTGATGATGCCGCGCCGTTTCAAGCCCGCCGTTTCCATATTGTTTTGCAGATGCCGGTAATCCGCCGGATGCAGTTCGAACAGGCGCAGTTTGTCGGTTTCCCGCGTTTCTGCCTGCGCCAGCCAAGGCGAGCCGCAATACAGGCCGGCCTGCGGCAGTATGGCCTGCAGGCGTGTGCGGAAGGCCGAAAGCGTGTCGGGCAGTTTTTCCGCCGCTATCAGGCGGGCGATGCCGTCGCGGTATTCGCCCACTTTTTGCGCTTCGCCGCCCGACAGGTCGTACAAACCCGCGCCGGCGTGGGTGTCGATGTACCAATAGGGTTTGTCTTTGCGGTTGAAGTAATCCAACACCAGCCAAAGGACAAAATGTTTGAGCATGTCGGCATGGTTGCCGGCGTGAAAGGCGTGTCGGTAGCTGAGCATGGCGAAAAGGCCGTCTGGAAAAAGAAACGCGCATTTTACGGGATTGCGCTGCCAAAGATAAGGCGGGATAGGCTTTTAGGGGGAAGTGCTATAAAATGTGCGGCTTTGATTTATGCTGTTCAGCACCCTTTTCAGACAATCTTTTCTGTCTGCAAACCGTTTTGAAAGACCACAATGAAAACCTCCGAACTACGCCAAAAATTCCTAAAATTCTTCGAATCCAAAGGCC
>CAUVCE010000156.1:0-3742 GCA_963550425.1 uncultured Neisseria sp. | reverse complement strand
TCCTGCCGCTCCGGCGCGCTGGTGCCGCTGGGCAGGTAGAGCGAAATCACCGACAGCCTGCCGAAATCGCAGCGCACGAACCGCCCTTCGCTGTCGAATTCTTCAATGCCCATACCGATTTGCACATTGTCAGGCGCGCGTTTGCCGTACACCGCCACGCCGCTGTAACCGCGTTTTTCGGCGCAATGCCAATAACCGTGCATCCCGTGCGGATTCTTCATATCGGCGGACAAATCGGCTTCCTGCGCTTTGAGTTCCTGCACGCAGACGATGTCCGCGCCCGATGCGGCGATGTATTCGTAAAACCCTTTCTTATAGGCGGAACGGATGCCGTTGACGTTGGCGGAGATGATTTTCAGCATGTTTGCAAGGTTCGTAATAAGGAAGGCGGCATTGTAACCGATGCCGCAGCCGCAAATAAGGGAGGCCGTCTGAAAATTTGAATATTGGCTTTCAAACGGCCTTTTTGCATGTTTTTCCAATAAAGGCCGTCTGAAAAGTGCAAAACCTTTCAGGCGGCCTGCCCATTACCGCCGTCATCCTTTATAATCCCCGCTTTAAATTTGGCAACCGAAAGCACGACAATGTCCGATTTCCATCAAGAATTCCTGACCTTCGCCCTAAAGCAGAACGTATTGAAATTCGGCGAATTCACCACTAAGGCCGGCCGGCAGTCGCCGTATTTTTTCAACGCCGGATTGTTCAACGACGGCGCGTCCACGCTGCAACTGGCCAAATTCTACGCACAAGCCGTCATCGAAAGCGGCGTGAAATTCGACATGCTGTTCGGCCCTGCCTACAAAGGCATCATCTTGGCTGCCGCCACGGCCATGATGCTGGCGGAAAAAGGCGTGAACGTGCCGTTTGCCTACAACCGCAAAGAAGCGAAAGACCACGGCGAAGGCGGCGTGTTGGTCGGTGCGCCGCTCAAAGGCCGCGTATTGATTATCGACGACGTGATTTCTGCCGGCACATCCGTGCGCGAATCGGTCAGGCTGATTGAAGCCGAAGGTGCGACGCCCGCCGCCGTTGCCATCGCGCTCGACCGCATGGAAAAAGGCACGGGCGAATTGTCCGCCGTTCAGGAAGTGGAAAAACAATACGGCCTGCCCGTCGTCGCCATTGCCAACCTGAACGACTTGTTTACGCTGCTGCAAACCAACGCCGAGTTCGGCGGTTTTCTCGAACCTGTGCGTGCTTACCGCGAACGCTACGGCGTTGCCTGACGGCGGAAATGCCGCCCAAATAAATTATCCCTTAAAACCAGCCATCCCGATATACCATGCCGATTTGTGCCTGTCCCCATTGCAATGCCTATATAAAGGTCAAAGAAAAACAGATGAACGTTGCCCAAGGCTTTGTCCGCTGCACCGACTGCCAAGGGCTGTTCAAAGCCAAGGATTTTATTTACACCAAAAATATAGGCACGTCGATCGACTGGCTGCCCGATGCCGTCAGCGACATTGAAACCGTCCGCAAGCTGGGTGCTTATGTGCGCGGCCGCAATGCCTTCACTCTCAAACAGACGGAACTGTTGCTTGCCCGCAAGGAAGGCGGCCTGCCCGAGGAATTGATGCCGCATGCCGCCCGCCCCATACCTTTGCCCGCAGCCAAGGGGGGAAACCGCTGGACGGTGGCTTCGCTGGCCGCACTGACCGTACTTGTCTGCCAAATGTTTTATATCCTGCTGAACCGTTAAGCCTATGACTGCCGCCTTTGTGCGCGATTTTCGCGAAGCCGCCCCCTATATCGATTATCTGCGCGGTAAAACCCTGGTCATCGCCATTTCGGACGGTTTGCTGTCGCCCGACAAATTCCACCCGATTGCCGCCGACATCAACCTTTTGGCCGGTTTGGGCGCGAAACCGGTTTTGGTTTACGGATGCGGCAGGCAGGCCGAAGCCCTGGCCAGGCAGGCGGGCGTCAAGATGCCCGTACGGCAGGGCTGCCGCGTCATCGGCGCGGCCTTGCTCAATTGCGCCAAACAGGCGGACGGCATCCTCCGTTCGAGTATCGAGGCCGCGCTGTCTTCGGCTTCCGCCCACCCTTTGCAGCGCGGCCGCCGCCGTTTGCGTGTCGTTTCGGGCAATTTTTTGTCGGCACGGCCTGTCGGCATTATCGGCGGTACGGATACCTGTGCCGCCGGCCGTGTCCGAAAGGCCGATACGGAAGCCGTCCGCGCCGCCCTGAATACCGGTGCGGCCGTCCTTGTCGGCCCTTTGGCGGCATCGCTCAGCGGCAAGTCTTTCTGGCTGGAAACCGAAGAGGCCGCCCAAGCCCTCGCCACTTCGCTGGCCGCCGAAAAGTTGATTTTCCTGACCGAGCAGGACGGTGTTGCCGACAACAACGGCAATCTGTTGTCCAACCTGTCGGCCGCCCAAGCCGAAGCTCTCTTGGAAGGCGGCCTCATCCCGCCGCAATTGCAGGCAGCCGTCCGCGCCGCCGTCAATGCGGTCGGCCGAAATGTGCCGCGCTGCCAGATTGTTTCGGGGCTGGCCGACGGCGGCCTGTTGGGCGAGCTCTTTACCCGCAACGGCAGCGGAACCTGTATCGCCCAAAACCCTTTTACGCATATCCGCGCCGCCGACAGCAACGATATCGCCGAAATCGCAGGCTTAATCCGGCCTTTGGAGGAAAACGGCATCCTGTTGCGCCGCAGCCGCTCTTATCTGGAAACCCATATCGGCGATTTTTTTGTTTTGGAACACGACCGCCGCATTTGCGGCTGTATCGCGCTGAAAACTTTCGCCGACCAGCCCGAAAGCGGCGAACTCGCCTGCCTGGCCGTCGCGCCCGAAGTGAGGGAGGAAGGCTATGGGGAACACCTGCTCGATTATCTTTTGGAACAGGCGCTCGCAAAAGGGTTGAAACGCTTGTTCGCGCTGTCTACCCAAACCGGAGAGTGGTTTGCGGAACGCGGCTTTCAAACCGCAACCCTGCCAGACCTGCCCGCCTCGCGCCAAGCCGAATATAATGACAGCGGCCGCCGGTCGCAGATCTTCGTCCGAAACATCGGCTGAGCGCCGCCCGGACGGCACTCAAACAATCCCCTTCCTATACAAAGCCCACGCCTTGGGCTAAAATCCAAGCCGTCTGAAACCCCGTATCAAAAGGAAAAACCATGACCCGTATGGTTCACTGCGTCAAGTTGGGCAAGGAAGCCCCCGGCATGAAATTCGCCCCGCTGCCCAACGAATTGGGCAAGCGCATTTTTGAAAACGTGTCGCAAGAGGCTTGGGAGGCCTGGACGCGCCACCAAACCATGCTGATTAACGAAAACCGCCTGAGTTTGGCCGACCCGCGCGCCCGCGAGTATCTGCAGCAGCAAATGGAAAATTATTTCTTCGGCGACGGGGCAGACCAAGTGCAGGGTTATGTGCCTCAGGAACCGAAGTAAATTTGTTCCGTGTTTCAGTTGGTGAGGGAATTTTGAAAAAAGGCCGTCTGAAATTTCAAACGGCTTTTCGTTTGCCTGCAAACAGGCACAATCCCCATCCACCTACAGAGAGACCTTCACCATGATGCAACATCTGAAACAAGCCCTTGCCGGCGCGCAGATTTTATTTGTCGCCTTCGGCGCAATGGTTCTGGTACCGTTGCTGACGGGCTTGAACCCCGCCATGGCGCTTTTGGGCGCGGGCATCGGCACGCTGCTGTTCCAACTGCTTACCGGCCGCAAAGCGCCGATTTTTTTGGGTTCTTCGTTTGCCTTTATCGCGCCGATTATTTACGCCATGCAGGA
>CAUVCE010000155.1:0-3754 GCA_963550425.1 uncultured Neisseria sp. | reverse complement strand
GTTGGCCGTCCACGCCCATCATGGTTTCGCCGATTTTTCCTTGCCCGAAGTCGAAAGCGTTGTCGGCAGCATAGCCTTCAATCTGTACGAAGTTGTCGTTAAAGCCTTTCACACGCATCAGCAGGATGCTGTTGGCGGAGGTCAGGGTGCGGTCTGATACGGTTTGCATATATTTTCCTTTGCAAAGAGGCTGCCTGAACTGTCAGGCAGCCTGCATGGGTTTACTGGACGTTAATCGAACCAAGGTTGATATTGTGTACGCTGCCGCCGTCGGTATACCACAGCTTCATCGGCATAGACTGGCGGTTGCCGCGCGTCTGCGCCGAAGCGTTTTGAATCAACAGGAAGTAGCCGGTGCTTTCAATTTTGGCGGCGGCATCTACGCGCGCTTCGTTGTTAATCAGGGCGCGCTGCTGTTCGCTCAACGGTACGCCCGGCTGGATGCTGCCGAAATTCAAGGCCTCGTTAATCGGGTCTTGGCAGGCGGCGCGCTGCAGGGCGATACCGACCGCGTTGTACGGCACGGCTTTGGCCGAAGTAAGCAGGGTCATCAGGGCAAGCTGGAGCTGGCTGTTGAGCCGGATTTGGTTCACATAGGCATCAATCCACTTCCACTTGCCGGACATTTGGCCGGGATATAGGAAGGCGAAACGGTCGTTGGCGGTCGCCCATGCGCCGTAGTAGTTGTAGCCGTTTTCTTTCAGGTTGTCGGCATCGGCGGCGTTGTCCACGTCCACGCCCAAGCCGGATTGGTTTTTGAACGCCAGCGTGATGCGGCCTTGCGTTTCGGTGAAATCAATGGAAGCAATCGCGCCGCACAGGAAGGCGGCTTTGTCCAGTCCGCCGTAAATCGGGGCGGTGCCGTCGTAGGCGGCGGCTTTCAGTTGCGCGCCCAAACAGGTGGTGTTGCCGGTTTGCAGCGCGGCGGCTTCTTTGCCCCATGCGGCGTAAAGGAAGCGGTTGTTCTGCGCGTTGCTCCATTTGGCCAAGGCCAGCTTGTCGGACAATCCGGGCTCAAACACGGTGGTAAAGGTGGCAAAATTCAAAGTGGACTGAATCACGCCTTCCATCACGTTTCCAGCAGTGTCGCCGTCGTTGCCTTTGGAAATCACCGCGCCTTTGGCTTCGGTCAGGTTCAATGCCCCGGCCATCGTGCCGACGGCAAAGCCGATTTCGGAAGCCCGACCTTGGGTGGCGGAGACGATTTCAAATGCCTGCAACTGCTCGTCAAACTGCACGGTTGCACTGATGGCCGTACCGATTATGGCAGCAGCATCGGAAAAGCTGGTGGCATTGGCCAGGCTGATATTGTCATTCTTCTTGTCGCTGCCGTCTATGTTCACTTTCAGGTTGCCCGAAAGTTTTTTCAGGGCGGCAAGGCTCATGCTTTTCACGCTTGCGCCGCGCAGATAGGCGGCTTCTTTGCCGACGTTGTAGGGGTAGAAATACAGCGTGCCCGGCTTGATGTGCGAGTTGTCGAAGCCCTTAAAGTACACCTGCGCGGCTTTAAACTCTTCGCTGGCCAAGCCGAAAAATTCGCCAACTGCCGAAGCATCGGGGAACGCGGTATGCCGGCCGGTGAGCAGGTTTTCGTTTTTACTCAAAAAGACGGCGTTCATTGACAGGGGAGAGCCGCCGGAACTGAGTACGGCGGGGTTTACGCTGACAATTTTACTTGCCGGAATAGATTGGAACATGGATATATCCTTTACGGTTGGATCAGGGTTAAATCAAAGGCATTGATAAACTGCTGCGGGTGTTCTGCCTGCGGCGCGTAGGCCAGATGCACGGTGGTCATCCAGCGTTCCTCATATTCGCTCTCTTCGTTGGTGAGCGGCATGAAGCGTGCGGGGTCGGCATATAGCGGCTGGCAGGATTTCAGCTGTTCGCAGGCGTAGAAATCGCGCCAAAGCAAAACGGTTTTCTGCGCCATCTGCCCGGCTTCTTCGCCGTAGAAATCAAGCTGCATCTGTATTTCAGACTGGCGCGATACGGCGGCGGTTTCATCTGCCACGGCGTAGGCGTGTTCGTTCGTGGCAGCGGAGGTTTCGTTCAGGATGTTCATCACCACAAACGGCGGCTTGGGCAGCGGCACGTTGTTGCTGTATCCGCGCACCACTTCGCACGAAAAAAGCCCGAGCAGCATTGCCCGGACTTCGGTGTAAATATCGTCTAATGTTGCCGCCATAACAGCACCTTGCACCAATCCGGCCAGCTTTCCACCACCTGCTTCACCAGCCATTCTGTCGTTTCGGTTTCGCCGTAGGCCGCGAATACCAGCTTGTCCGCGCCTTTGCCGCTCTGTCGCCGCAAGCCGTGGAATTGTCCGGTTACATAGGCATAAAGCAGCGTTCCTTGCTGCGCCAGACCTTCAAACAAGGACAAATCCTGCGTACTTAGGGTTTGGGTCTGTATGGTTACAGGATGCTCGCTGTAGCCTGATTTCCGTTTTCCCGTGGCATCGGTGGTGTAGCCGTCATTGAGTTTCAGCACGGCGGGCAGGTTCGGATTGACGGATGTAATCGCGCCGTTGGCTATAGCTCTAAGATTCATCGGCTACCTCGTAATCAATACTGCGCCACAGCGTCCCTGTGTCAATCAAAGGCTTGTCGAAGCCCTTTTTTTTCACGGTTGCAGCGGCATTTGGCGGTGTGTGGAAGTTTTGGATAGTTTCCACAATCTGCCCCTTTACGCCTTCGCCCATCAATTCCAAGGTCTGCCGCACGTCGCCGCCGTTGGCTTCCATCAGTGCGGCGGCCTGTTGCGGCCATTCGTCCTTGTGTTCGGCGATGGTGTTGCGGAAAAACGGGCGCGGCGGGATGTGTACCGTGCCGTATTCGTTCCAAAACGCTACCTGTGCCACGCTTTCGCCGTCCGAGCCGTCATAGGTTGCCTGTTCGATGATGCCCACCCGCACTTTGGCCGTTTGCGCCTGCGCGGCCAGTTCGGCCAGCCGCCGCCTGAACCTATCGCCGCCGCGCATGGCAGCCTCCGGCCACATAGCGGAAACGGCGGTATTTGGCGGTAAGCTGCCAGTAGGTCGAGCCGTAAGGCGTTTGCAGATACCAGGCGGCATTACTGCCCACCGCGCCCATGTCCGCGCTCACGGATACGCTGCCTTCGCTGGCCGAAGCGATACGTCCCACCAAGCCTCCCTGTGCGGCGCGTTCGGACAAGGCGGCAAAGTGGCGCACCAGCAGGAACAGCAGCATTTCGCGCTCTTCCAGTTTTTTCACGATGCTGTGGTCGGTGTTGTCCAGCAGGCTTTCGGCCTGTGTGAACCACATGGCGAACTGGGCATCGCCTGCCTGCACTTCGGGATAGGCCGCCTGAAACCGCGCTTTATCAAAGACGACGGCGGGCATGGTTACTCTTCCTTGGCAGTGCTTACACCATTGGCCTTGTCATCGGGGTTAATGGCTTCCAACTTGGTTTCGTTGTCGGTCTTTTCCCGCGCTTCGGCTTTGGTGTTCTTGGCATCTTCATGGGCGAAGACGAAGCCGTTTTTCACCATATCGCGGTCTTGGTGCGCTTCCAGCCAAGCATTGAACAGGTCGGCATCCACATCGTAGGTAATGCCGTGGCCGCCGATGATGTTTGAAGCGTTCGCGCCGTTCAACTCTACCGATTGTCCGCCGACTTCAATAATCAGCCCGTTGGGCAGTTTGCAGCCAACGGTTACAGTTTTTTGTTTTGCCATTTGGGTTCTCCAATAAAAAAGCCCGCAGATGCGGGCAGGACTAAGGCCGCCGAA
>CAUVCE010000154.1:0-3791 GCA_963550425.1 uncultured Neisseria sp. | reverse complement strand
ACTTGGATCTTTTCGCCTTATAGCTTTGGCTGTAACGCGGACGGTAGTCATCATCGTCCCAATCATCATCGTCGGCGAAGGCGGGTGCGGCGGCCAGCAGGGCAAAAACCGAAAAAACGGTAATCCAAATATGTTTGAATTTCATCAAAACCTCCTTAATCATTGAAATCCGCCATCTGGGGCGGCAGTTCAGGGCTGCGCCTTATGTGTTTTCTGCATCAAGCCCCATTTATTGGAACATTACCGTATTGATTCACTTTTGACCAGCCTCAAGGCGTTGGCCAACACCAGCAGCGAACTCAAACTCATGCCCAAAGCCGCCAGCCACGGCGTTACCCAGCCTGCAGCCGCCAGCGGCACGGCAACCAGATTATAAATACCCGCCCAAGCCAGATTCTGCCTGATGACGGCCGCAGTACGCCGTGCCTGCCGCCGCGCCAAGGAAATCAAATGCAAATCATCATTCAGCAGCACGATATCCGCCCCCGCCCTTGCCACATCCGCGCCTCCCGCCACGGCAACCGATACATCGGCGGCAGCCAACACGGGCGCGTCATTAATGCCGTCCCCCACCATCAATACCTTCCTGCCCTGCCGCTGCAGATTTTGCACATAAGCCAATTTTCCCTCCGGCGGGGCTTCGGCGCAAAAGGCGTCCGTCTCCAATCCCTGCGACAAGGGCGCGACCGCATCCTGGCGGTCGCCGCTCAAAATATGCAGCCTCAAACCCTGCCGCCTAAGTTCGGACAACATCCGGGGCACATCTTCCCTTATCGGGTCTTCCAACAAAAAAACCGCTTCAAAGCCTTCGCCGCAGCCCAAGGCCATTACCGTGCCGCGATGGGTCAGACCATTAATCTCATCGGGAACCGCCCCGGCGATTTCGGCCACAAACGCCGGCTTGCCGATACGCCACTCCCCCCTTTTGCCGCCGATGTCCAACTCGGCCGATACGCCGCTGCCGACACGGTTCGCCCGCCGTGTGGCGCGGATATCGGGATTATCCGAAAACGGCAACATACGGACGGCGCCTGCCACAGGGTGTTCCGATTGCGCCTCCAACACCCGCGCAATCTGTATTGCCTGCCTTTCGTCCAACCTGCCCAAGGTGATAATCCGCCGTACAGACGGCCTGCCCTCGGTCAGCGTCCCCGTTTTATCGAATACCGCATCGGTGGCGGCAGCCAAAGCTTCCAGCGCCTGCCCGCCCGCCGCCAGCACCCCTTGGGAGGCCAAACATCCCGTTGATGCGGCCAACGCGGCGGGCGTGGCCAGCGACAGGGCGCACGGGCAGGTGATGACCAGCAGCGACACCGTAACCCACAAGGCCTGATGCACATCCGTATACCACCACCAGCCGAAAAATACCGGCAAAGAAAAAGCCATCATGCCGCCGACAAATCGGGAGGCGTAACGGTCGGCCAACACCGCCAGTCGCGGCTTTTGCGACAAAGCCTTATCCAAAAGCCGGACAATATGCGCCAACCTGGTGCCGCCGCCCACCTTGTCGGCACGGACGACAAGCGGGGCGGCCGTATTGAGCGTGCCGGCGGTTACCTTGCCGCCCGGCCGCTTGGCAACGGGCAGGTTTTCGCCGGTCAGCATGGCCTCATCGGCCTCGCTTTCGCCCGACAACACCGTTCCGTCCGCCGGAATCACCTCACCCGCCTTCACCAATAAAACATCGCCCGCCCGCAGTTGCACCACGGCCGCCTCGCAGCTGTGTTCGCTTTCGGGATAATCTGGCAGGACATGGCAAAAGGACGGCACAAGCCTGACCAGCCTCTCAACGGCATCCCCCGCCCGCCGCCTCGCGCCCTGCTCGACAAACCGCCCCAACAGCAGCAGGAACACCAGCATGGACAAGCCCTCGAAATAAATCCCCTGTCCCGCATCGCGCCACAAAGCATACACGCCTGCCCCGAAAGCCAGCCAAACGGATAAAGCGACAGGGGTATCCATGCCCGCGCGGCGGTTTTTCAGGTCGCGCATAAAGCCTTTGTAAAACGGCAGGGCGCAATAAAAAACCACGGGCAGTGTCAGGATGAGGCTGCCGCCGTGTATCAGGCCCAAAAACGGGGCGATGGTTTCTTCTTCGCCCTTGCTGAAATAAGTCGCCATGGCCAACATCATGCTCTGCACCATGCACAAACCGGCAACGCCCAAGCGGATTTGGTCGCGGCGGCGGGCTTTGCGGTAGGCCTCTTCGGCCTTCTGCGCCTCATAGGGCAGGGCGCGGTAGCCGGTTTGGCGGATATTGAGCAGGATGTCGGACAGTTTGACGCGGCCCTCGTCCCAACGCACACGCGCCTTGTGGCTGCTGTAGTTGAGTTCGGCCGACAATACGCCCTCCTGCCGCTGCAAACGCTGTTCGATCAGCCACACGCAGGCGGCGCAGGTAATGCCGTCCAGCATTAAGACGGCCTCGCGGTTGTTTTCCGGCAGGGTTTCGACAAATTCGCGCTGGATATCGGGCAAATCGTATAGTTTGAGTTGTTCCAAAATTTCGGGCGGAGGCAATACGGCCTGTTCGGCCTCTGCCGTACGTTGTGCATAGTAGCCCCCCAAGCCGGCATCTATAATGCCCTGCGCGACGGTTTGGCAGCCTATGCAGCAGGCCGGCTCTTCGCGTTGTCCGTAGATAATCGTCAGGCGGGCGTCATCAGGCACGGGCAGCCCGCAATGGAAACAGGTTTGTCGGCTCATAATCGGATAGGGGTTTGGCAAAGGAATCTGCATCGGCTCCAACTGCAGCCGTCATCATGACATAACGGCTGTTTGGCGGCTGAAAATGTTTGGATGGGGGCGAGCCAACGCGGCAGCATTTTTATTTTTATTTTTATTTTAATTTACTTACCTTTTTACGCGCCGCGATTGTCCTCAATATGGTCTACTTTCAGGCCTTCCGCATCCGCCGCGCGGTGTGAACGCCCCAGCAGGCCGATGGCAAACTCTCCTTTATCCCGGCCTTCGTCGGGGAAAACAAAATTCAAAATATCGTTGTGATGCCCCGTAACCACCCAGCCGGCATTATCCGGCAGTTCCGTTACGCCGAAATCGGCAGACGGCGTGCCGACAGCCACACCGCCCCATTCTCGCATCAGGGCTTGCGCCTGAGCCGCCAAGTCTGCTGCAGGCTGCATTAGAATCACGCAGGTGCCGTGTTCGAACAACACCCAAGATTTGTCCGCACCACGAATGCAGCCGCGCCATGCGGCAATATAGTCTTGAACGGAATGTGCCATTGGATAATTCCTATGTTTGGTGGTTGATGGGTTTTTCAGGCAGCCTGCACTTGTCTTACTCAATCCCTTTTTTCGCCAGATAGCTCTCGTAATCGCCCAGATAATATTCGTAGCCGCCCTTGCCGTCTAACTCGATAATCTGCGTGGCCAGCGATGACACAAACTGGCGGTCATGCGACACGAAAATCAGCGTGCCTTTGTATTTTTCCAGCGCCATGTTCAGCGATTCGATGCTTTCCATGTCCATGTGGTTGGTCGGCTCGTCCATAATCAGCACGTTGGGACGCAGCAGCAGCAGTTTGCCGTAGAGCATGCGGCCTTTTTCGCCGCCGGAGAGCACTTTCACTTTCTTTACCACGTCGTTGCTGCCGAACAGCAGGCGGCCGAGCGTGCCGCGAATCACTTGTTCGTCGTCGCCTTCCTGCCCCCATTGGCGCATCCATTCGGTCAGGTCCATGTCCACGTCGAAGTCGTTTTCGTGGTCTTGCGGATAGTAGCCGATGGTGGCTTTTTCCGCCCATTTGATGCAGCCTGCATCGGGTTTGA
>CAUVCE010000153.1:0-3800 GCA_963550425.1 uncultured Neisseria sp. | reverse complement strand
CGGTCGCATATTCGGGGGAAACCAGCGGGCTGGATGCGCTGCCTTCGGCAACGGCGGCCAGGAACGAGGCTTTGACTTTGGCGGCATCGTCCACGCCGGGCGGTACGCGGTGGGCAAGCAGTTCGACCAAGAATTCCCCTTTGCCGAATTCTCCTTCGCCTGCGGGCGGGTTTTTCAGCAGTTCGACCAAATCGGCGGTTTGCTGCGCGTTCAAAGGGAGGGGCGGGATACCGAGGGCGGCGCGCTCGGCGGCGGCTTTGCGATAGGTTTCTAACATAATTTGTTCCTTGTTTGTTTTTTCTTCTGAAATACTGCAAATGTAGCCTGCAGTAGTTGCAAAACTATAAACCAATTTCAGGCAAATAGGAATATGCGGCTTTGTTTTTGCGGGTGGATTTTTTAGGGGGATTTTGGATACGGCAATGCCGTCTGAAAGCTTTTGCCTGTTTGCACGGGTTGCCTTCAAACGGCATTGGGACGGGAGGGCCGTTTATTTCCTGCGTTTGCCTTTTGCGGGCTGTTCGGCTTTTTTGCTTTGTTCGTAAATCGGCATGACTTCGGGCAGCAGCTTTTTCAAATCGGCGATACGGGTATTGTTGGTCGGGTGGGTGGACAGGATGGAGTGGGCCAAGGTGTTGTTGTCTTCTAGATTGTTCATTTTTTCCCACAGGCTGATGGCGGCTTCGGGGTTGTAGCCGGCCTGTGCCATCAGGCGCAGCCCGCCCGCGTCGGCTTCCGATTCCTGACTGCGCGAGAAAGGCTTGCCAATGCCGTATTCGCTTAGGATGTCTGCACCCAGGTTGATACTTTCGGCGGATATGCCGGTTTTTGCCTGTATGACTTGGCCTCCTATCTGGGTGGCCAGGCCGGTCAGGATTTTTTGGCCGGCGGCTTTTTTGCTGTGTTCGAGCAGGGCGTGGGTCATTTCGTGGCCGACGACGGCGGCGATTTCGGCATCGGACAGGTTCAGTGTTTCAACCATGCCGGTATAGAAGGCCATTTTGCCGCCCGGCATGGCCCATGCGTTTAATTCTTTGGAACGGATGACGGTCATTTCCCAGTTGAAGGGCTGGCCAGTTTTGTTGGCCGCGTCGGCGAAGGGCCTCATGCGGCGGAAGACGGCCTGTATGCGGCGGGAGGTATTGGAGCTGTTGTCGACGACGCGCGAGGATTTGGCCTGACTGACCACCTGAGTATAGTTTTTGGCCGCAGCCTGATTCATGGTGGCGGAATCGTATCCGGCCAAATCGGCCACGGCGGTGCAGCCGGCCAAGGCAAACAGGATTGAAGTCAGAAGGGTGATACTGTTTTTTTTCATCAGGGTTTCCTTTTTGGTTGTAGTGCCGCTTGGGGCGGCGGGACAGCTTTACGGTTTTTGGTTGTAAAAATAACATAAAAAACCGATAGATAGTAAAAATAATGTAAAAAACGGGCAGTGCGGCCGTACGACTGTAACAATATTACGCCACTTTGCCACACCGCCCGCCTGTTGTGCCGCTTAAAACTGTATCGTGCCTTGCACCGTTACATGAATTTCCTCCATGCCCGAATCGGGGGTGTCGGCCACCATGCCCGCTTCTTCGCCCTTGGCCCTGACCATCATGGGGGCGGCGGCAAAGCCGAAACGTTCGCCGAAACCGCCCGCTTCGGCGGAATTTTTCAAATCCAGGCTGACGATTTTATAGTTTGGCGAACCCAGCACCGCGCCCAATTCCGTAGCGCGCCCTTTAAAGCGCAGCAGGGCGGCCTTGCTGACCTGGTTGATGGTTTCCCGCCGCCTTTCCTGTGAAACGCCGAATGCGGTGTTGCGGACTTCGGCATCGTTTTGCGATTCGGCAATCAGCCGGTTGAGGGCGGCGAAGTCGCGGCTTTCGACTTTGATGTAGGCGGATTCCTCCCAGCCGATGACGACGGGGGGCTTGTTGGGTTTGTATTGGTAATGCGGATAGGCGTTGCGGTTGAATTGTTCGGATTTGAAAACCTTGCCGCCTTCGATTCGGCGGGTGAAACGGTTGAGTTTGGCGACAAAGTTGCGGTTTACGGCCGCGCGGTCGCCGCCTTCGGCACGGATGTGGAAGGTGGCGTACATGGTGTCGCGCGCCACTTGGGCGGATGCGGTTTCGGAAAAATTGACAATGTTGTAGTTTAAGGGCTCGGCGGCGGCCAAAGCGGCGGCCGACAGCAGGACGGCGGAAAGGATGGGGAGGCGTGGGCGCATAATAAAATCTCTTTTTTCGGAAAAAAGGCCATTATAGTGGATTGTCTTTTCAATACACAGGGCGGGCTTAATCATTAAGGTAATTTTGATGAGTTGGCGGGATTCTTTCGGCCTGCCTTGCCGTATTGTTCGTATTGTCTGAGGTTTGCCGATCATTCTGATATATATGGCTTGCCTTTAACACAACTTAGCAGTATAACCGTTTGGTTATCCAACCAGTCAAAACAGAAAGGACGTGTCATGTTTTTCGATAAAATCGAAGCTGCGCCTGCCGACCCGATTTTAGGTTTGGGCGAAGCATTCAAAGCCGAAACCCGCAGCAATAAGGTAAACTTGGGCATCGGCGTGTACAAAGACGCTAAAGGCAATACCCCGATTCCGAAAGCGGTGAAGGAAGCCGAAACCCGCCTGTTGGCCAATGAAAACAGCAAAAACTATCTGACCATCGACGGTGTGGCCGCCTACAACGCCGAAACGCAAAAACTGCTGTTTGGCGCGGACAGCGAAATCATCGCGTCCAAGCGCGCCAAAACCGCGCAGAGCTTGGGCGGTACGGGCGCGCTGCGTATCGCCGCCGAGTTTGTCAAACGTCAGACCGGTGCGAAAAACGTGTGGATTTCCGCTCCGACCTGGCCGAACCACAATGCCATTTTCAAAGCCGTCGGCATCAATATCCGCGATTACCGTTATTACGACAAAGCATCGCACGGCTTGGATTGGGACGGCCTGATTGCCGATTTGTCCCAAGCCGAAGCCGGCGACGTGGTGCTGCTGCACGGCTGCTGCCACAATCCGACCGGCATCGACCCGACTCCCGAACAATGGGAAACATTGGCCAAAATGTCGGCGGAAAAAGGCTGGCTGCCGCTGTTCGATTTCGCCTATCAGGGTTTTGCACACGGTTTGGAAGAGGACGCTTACGGCCTGCGCACCTTTGCCAAGCTGAACAAGGAATTGCTGGTGGCCAGCTCGTATTCGAAAAACTTCGGTATGTACAATGAGCGCGTGGGTGCGTTTACCGTGGTGGCGGCCGATGCGGATACGGCCAACCGCGCATTCAGCCAGGTCAAGTCCATTATCCGAACGCTGTATTCCAATCCGGCATCCCACGGCGGCAATACGGTGGCCATGGTGTTGCAGGATGCCGAATTGAAGGCGAAATGGGTGGCAGAATTGGACGAAATGCGTGCGCGGATTAAGGAAATGCGGCAGAAATTTGTCGATTTGCTGAAAGAAAAAGGCGCGCAACAGGATTTCGGCTTTATCGTGAAGCAAAACGGGATGTTCTCCTTCTCCGGCCTGTCGCCCGAACAGGTGGACCGCCTGAAAGACGAGTTCGCCATTTATGCCGTGCGTTCCGGCCGAATCAATGTTGCAGGCATTACCGCCGACAATATCGGTTATTTGTGTGAGAGTATTGTGAAGGTGTTGTGATAGGGTGTTGATGCGGAAAGGCTGTCTGAAAGTGGTTTCAGGCAGCCTTTTTGGTTTTGTTGTCGTTTGGGTTTGGTGTTTCAGAGAGCCAGCAGGATTTTGCCGACGATTTCCCCCGTTTCCCCCGACAGGCCTTCGGTGCCGTTGA
>CAUVCE010000152.1:0-3956 GCA_963550425.1 uncultured Neisseria sp. | reverse complement strand
TCGCCCCAGCCGCCTTTGCCTTTCGGCTTGCCGCCTGCGGATTTGCGCTTGCGGGTCGGTTCCATGCCTTCGACGGTCAGCTCGGGCAATTTACGGCCGATGTATTTTTCGATTTTGTGCACTTTGACGTATTCGTTCACTTCGGCGAAGGTAATCGCAATACCCGTGCGCCCTGCCCGTCCGGTACGGCCGATGCGGTGAACGTAGTCTTCCGCCTGTTTCGGCAGGTCGTAGTTGATGACGTGGGTAATGGTCGGCACGTCGATACCGCGTGCGGCAACGTCGGTGGCAACCAAAATTTTGCAGCGGCCTTTGCGCAAATCCATCAGCGTGCGGTTGCGCCAGCCTTGCGGCATGTCGCCGTGCAGGCAGTTGGCGGCGAAACCTTTTTCGTACAAATCGTCGGCGATGACTTCGGTCATGGCTTTGGTGGACGTGAAAATCACGCATTGGTCGATATTGGCATCGCGCAGGATGTGGTCGAGCAGGCGGTTTTTGTGGCGCATATCGTCGCAGTACAGCAATTGCTCTTCAATTTTGCCTTGGTCGTCCACGCGCTCGACTTCGATGATTTCAGGGTTTTTCGTCAGTTTGCGCGCCAGCTTGCCGACCGCGCCGTCCCAAGTGGCGGAGAACAATAAAGTCTGTCTGTCGGTCGGGGTGGCTTCAACGATGGTTTCGATGTCGTCGATAAAACCCATGTCCAGCATACGGTCGGCTTCGTCCAAAATCAGCACTTCCAAACGGTCAAAATCGACCTTGCCGCTTTGCATCAAGTCCATCAGACGGCCCGGCGTGGCGACAATCAGGTCAACCGGTTTGCTCAGGGCGCGGGTTTGGTAGCCGAAAGATGCGCCGCCGACGATGCTGACGGTGCGGAACCAACGCATATTTTTGGCGTACGCCAGCGCGTTTTTCTCGACTTGCGCCGCCAATTCGCGGGTCGGCGTCAACACCAACGCGCGCGGGCCTTTGCCCGGTTTTTCGCTGCGTTTGGTCAATCGCTGCAAAGTCGGCAGCAGGAAGGCGGCGGTTTTACCGGAGCCGGTTTGCGCCGAAGCCATGATGTCGCGGCCTTTCAAAGCAAACGGAATGGCTTGCGCCTGAATCGGCGTCGGGCTTTCGTAACCCTCGCTGCGCACGGCGGACAAAATGTTTTTGTCTTGAATTAGGTCGGAGAAGTGTATGGTCATGGTAATTTTCTGTGGGACAACAACTTTTTCTACCCGTATGGTACGGGCAGCCGCGAAGCAGGGGAAACGGTAACGATGGCTACTGATAAGGTTGTCGCAGGCCTGTGCCTGTGGTTTCATGGCCGACAACCTGCAAGGATTGGGCGGAATATTGTTCCGCATTAAACCGATTGGACGGCCGCCTGCACATATGGCGGCTTTGGTTGAATGGCAATGGCTTCGGAAAAGCCGGGAATGGTAGTGATTCGTTCGGCCTTCGTCAAGTAAAATGGGGTAAAATGGCTGGTGTTTTTTGACTTGGTTTGGGCTTTATGACTGATTTTTCCCCTTTTGCCAATCGGTTGGGCAAGAATATCAAGCATCTGATGAAATGGGCGAGGCGCAACGGCTTGGAGGCTTGGAGGCTGTATGACCGCGATGTGCCGCAGTTTCCGTTTGCGGTGGATGTGTATGGCGGCAAGGTGCATTTGCAGGAATATGATACCGGTTGGCTGATGCAGCCCGAAGAATACGAAGCGTGGCTGGAGGGCGTTGCCGATGCGGTGGTTTTTGTTACGGGTTTTGAACGGGGCGATGTGGTCTTGAAGCGGAGGATGCGGCAAAAGGGTTTGCGGCAGTATGAGAAAACGGGTTTGGCAGGGGAAGATTTTACGGTTGCGGAAAACGGCCGGCGTTTTTGGGTGAATTTGGAGCGTTATCTGGATACGGGGCTGTTTCTCGATCATCGGAATACGCGCAAAAGGGTTGGCGGACTGGCTGCCGGCCGGCGTTTTTTGAATCTGTTTTCCTATACGGGCAGTTTTACGGTGTATGCGGCCACAGGAGGGGCGGCAGCCAGTGAGACGGTGGATTTGTCGAATACTTATTTGGATTGGGCAAGGCGGAATTTTGTGTTGAACGGTATGGATTTGGAAACGCACCGTTTGGTTAGGGCGGATGTGTTCCAATATCTGCAGTCGGCAGCCGCCGATGGGAAGTGTTTTGATTTGGCGGTGATGGACCCGCCCAGTTTTTCCAACAGTAAGAAGATGGCGGATGTGCTGGATGTGCAGCGCGACCATGTGAAGTTGATTGACGGGGCAATGAGGTTGCTTGCCTCAGACGGTTTGTTGTTTTTTTCCAATAATCTTAAAGGGTTTGTGTTGGATGACGGCCTGATGGGGCGTTATCGGGTGCGCGATGTGTCAAGGTTGTCGGTACCGGAGGATTTCCGCAACGGGAAGATTCACCAGTGTTGGGAAATACGGCATGGCTAAGGGGGTGTTTAACAGGCATAATGCGGTATTTGCCGTTGGACGGTTTGTTGTTTGTTAGGCGGGTATTTTCAGTGTTGGTGTCGGAGGAAGTATTGTTATGTCGTTTAGGCTGCAAGCCCCTGCAGAATTGCCCGATGAGGGCGATTTGCGCGCGGTATTGGCTTACAATATGCGTTTGTTTCGGGTAAACAAGGGATGGTCTCAAGAAGAATTGGCACGCCGGTGCGGGTTGGATAGGACGTATGTTTCCGCTGTGGAAAGGAAGCGCTGGAATATCGCGTTGTCGAATATTGAGAAAATGGCGGATGCCTTGGGCGTGCCGACATATCAGTTGCTGCTGCCGCCAAGCGAGCGTTTGAAAGGTTGATTGGCGGCTGCCCTTTAAAGGTATTTACGCATCAGTACGCATTGGATTTCGGTTTGGGTTTCGTTGTCTATGGTCAGGGATGCCTGGGTGATTTCTTCATAACCGTTTAGTTTGTAAAACCCGACGGCGTTTAGCGATGAGTAGAGTTTTAGGAAATTCAGGTTTTCCCTGATGGCCTGTTCTTCTATGTGCCTGAGCATGGCCGTACCCAGCCCCTGATTGTGCAGGTCGGGGTGGACGTATAGTGCCTCCAGTTGGGATTTTTCGGGGTTTAGCTGGCAGAATCCCTGTATTTTTTCTTTGTATTCTATGACGTATAATTTTTTTTTGTTTGTTTTTCCTGTAATTTCGGCATAGGAATCAGCAGGAATTTTTGACAACCACACTTGCCTGATGGTGGGGGTATAGCTTTCGCGGCAGGTAAAGTCCACGGCTTTGCTGTGGATGCGGTAGATGTCTTCGTTGTCTTGCGGTTCTGCCGGCCGTAATGTAATCAGGATGTTCATGGGAATTCCTTATTTAATTAGGTCTTTTGTTGGTCTGAAAATCAGTTTTTGATGTGCATTTAGTGCGGCGGCAAATGCGTCGTCGGCATTATCGGCAAGGACGATGAAATGCCCCATTTTGCGCCCTTTCCGAGCGGCTTTTTTGCCGTATAGGTGCAGGTGCGCGTTCGGATGGCTTTGCAACGGCAGCCAATTCGGTTCGCCGCCGTCTTCCTGCCAAACGTCGCCCAAAATATTCGCCATGCAGCATGAAGAAAGCAGCTTGGTGTCGGCGGGCGGCAGGTTGCACATAATGCGTACCTGCTGCTGGAACTGGTCTGCGGCGCAGGCATCCAGCGTATGGTGGCCGGAATTGTGCGGGCGCGGGGCGATTTCGTTGACGACCAATTCATGCGTGTCGCCGACGACGAACATTTCCACCGCCAACACGCCGACATAGTCCAGTTCGTCCGCCAAGCGTTGCGCCATCTGCCGCGCCTGTTGCTGCACGTCGGCACTCAGCCGCGCGGGAACGATGGAATAAGCAAGAATGCCGTTTTCGTGGATGTTTTCGGCGGGGTCGAAGGTTTGCACGTTCTTATTGTTCAGACGGCATACGATAACGGAAATCTCGCCGCGCAAATCCACCATTTTT
>CAUVCE010000151.1:0-4040 GCA_963550425.1 uncultured Neisseria sp. | reverse complement strand
CGCCTGTTGCAGGGATTGCTGCATCAGTTCGCCCTGCCGCGTCAGGGCGGTTTGGCTTTGGTAGGCGGAATCGACTTCGCCCAAGGCGGTCAGCAGGGTGCGGTCGTAATTCAGCAGGGCGGCCTTCAGGCGGGCATCGGCGGCATCGATGTTGGCCTTGATGCGGCCGTTGGTAAACAGCGGGATGCTGATGCCGATTTTGATCAGGCTGTTCCAGCCGTGCAGGCTGTGGTCGCCTTCGAGTTCGATGCGGCCGCCCTGCCCCAGAAACTGTATGGTGAAACGCGGCAGCAGGTCGGCTTTCGCGCCGGCGAGTTTGGCGGCATAAGCGCGGACTTCGGCGGCGCGGGCGCGCAGGTCGGGACGGCGTTCGATCAATCCCTGCGGTGTCTGCCCGCTTGGTGCTTCAGGCTGGGCGGACAGGATGTCGGCGGGGCTGTCGGGCAGCCGGAAGTGTTGCGGCACTTGGCCGGTCAATACGGCGATGTTGCGGACGTATGCGCCGTATTCGGCATCGAGTGTGCTTTGGGCGGCCCGGGCGGCGGCCAGTGCGCTTTGCGCCTGTTTGACGTCGTGGGCTCCGGTGTGTCCGGCACTGAAGCGGCCTTGGGCGTATTGCAGCATCTTCTGCAGGACGGCGATGTTGGCGGCGGCTGTCTGCCGGCGCGCCTGTACGGCGCGGGCGTTCAGGTAGTTGGCGGCAATTTCGCCCGCCAGCAAAAGTTGTGCGCCGTACAGGGCTTCCTGCCGCCCCAGTGCGGCATAGTTTGCGGCATCGGCGTCGCTGCGCTTGCGGCCGAAAATATCGGGTTCCCATGATGCCTGTATGCCTGCGGCCAGCAGGTTTTGGCTGCCGCTCAAAGTGCTGCGGCCGAGTTTTTCGGTTTGGGGGTTTTGCGCCAGTCGGCCGCGTATGCCGTCATCCAATGGGTTGTTTATTTCGCTGTGCGTGGCGCGGGCTTCGGCACTGATGCCGCTGTTGATGCCCGTGTCGGCAGCGGCCAGCCTTGCCTGTGCGCGGGCTTCGTCCAGACGGCTGCGGGCGATGCGGATGTCGTGGCTTTGCGCCAAGCCTTGTCCTATCAGGCGGTTTAATACGGGGTCGTGCCAATTCTGCCACCAGCGGGCGGTTTCGGCACTGCCTTGGGCGGCCCGGTTTTGGCCGTAGGCTTCGGGCAGGGTTATTTCGCTTTTCAGGGGGATTTGCGTGCTTTGGCAGGCAGTCAGGATGCAGACGGCCAAAGCCAAGGCTGTTTTTTGCGGTCGGAACATGGGTTTTCCTTTGTTTGTTGCTTTTGACGGCGGCGGAAGCAAATCGGGCAATGCCATTGTGATTCGGCTTTACGGGCCGCCTGAAAGGTGTTTTGCCGTTTTCAGACGGCCTTCGCGTCGGTTTGCCCCTGCCCTTCCGACAGTGTCTTTTCGGCCTTTTCGGCCTTTTCCCGCTGTTTTTGCCTTTTGCGTTGTTCTTTGCATTCTTTGTCGGCCTTTGCCTGTCTGCCGTACCAGTCTTCCACCATGCGTCGGCTGCGGTCGGCTTCGATGTAGCCTGCCGCCTTTTGGCGCGGCGGAAATTCGACTTCGGGCGCGGGCAGGTGTTTGTAGGGGATTTGGCCCAACAGGTGGCGGATGATGTTCAGGCGGGCGGTGCGTTTGTCGTTGCTGTCGGCCACGAACCACGGCGCCCACGACGTGTCGGTGGCGGCCATCATTTCGTCGCGGGCGCGGGAATAGTCGTACCAGCGGTGGTAGGACTCGGTGTCCATGGGCGAGAGTTTCCAGACTTTGCGCGGGTCGGCGATGCGGTTTTTCAGACGGCGTTCCTGTTCTTCCATATCGATTTCCAGCCAATATTTGAGCAGGATGATGCCGCTGTCGGTGAGCGCCTTTTCAAAAAACGGCATGATGGTCAGGAATTTGAAGCAGTCTTCTTCGGTGCAGAAGCCCATCACGCGCTCCACGCCGGCCCTGTTGTACCAGCTGCGGTCGAAGATGACGACTTCGCCGGCGGCGGGCAGGTGCGGGATGTAGCGTTGCAGGTAAATCTGGCTTTTTTCGCGCTCGGTGGGCGTGGGCAGGGCGACGGTGCGGAAGACGCGCGGGCTGACGCGCTCGGTAATCGCCTTGATTGTGCCGCCCTTTCCCGCGCCGTCCCGCCCTTCGAAGATGATACAGACCTTCAAGCCTTCGTGCTGCACCCAGCGTTGCAGGGCAACCAGTTCGCCATGCAGGTGTCTCAATTCGCGCAGGTATTTTTTCAGGCTGATTTTGGCGGGTTTGCCTTCGGTTTTCTGGTTCATTTTTTAGTTTCCTTTCAAGACATTTGCGGTTGGATGATTTCCCTTTTCCACTTCCGAACCTTGGCGCGGGAACAGAAACATTGGCGCAGGCCGCCCAATTTGCGCCTGAACGGCATCTTGCAGCCTTTTTTGCTTTGGTAATTTCTCACGAAAATCCCTTTGTCAATTTTAGCGAAACTCGCTTCGCTCGTTTTCAGAATGCGCAGCCTCCTGACGGGACGGCCTATCTAACCCTGCCGTTCCAGCATCCCTTGAAACCGCAACAATGCCAGCCACAAGAATCCTACGCCGATACAGCCCATAATCAGCATATGCCCCCACACGATTTCAATCCCCGCGCCGCGGAACAGGATGTCTTGCGAAAATTTGACAAACTGCGTCAGCGGCCAATATTCGCTGATCAGTTGCGCCGCGTGCGGCATGTTGCTGCGCGGGGATGCGCCGCCGGCAAACAGGTTCATCACGATATACACCGGCAGCATCAGCATACCGAACTGCCCCATCGTCGATGCGAACGTGGCAATCATGATGCCCAGCGACGCCACCGAAAACAGGAACAACGCCAGCCCTACCGCATAAAGCGGCACCGAGCCGATGAGCGGCACGCCTATGCTCAAATGCACGATAAACCACAGCGACGACAATGCCGCCACCCAAATCACGGCGGCATTTGCCAGCACTTTGCCCATCATCAGTTCGAACGCATTGACCGGCATCACCAGCAAATGCTCGATTGTGCCGCGTTCGCGTTCGCGGATAACCGCCGCCCCCGTCAATAAAATCAGTAACATACACGACATAGAGCCGATTTGTGAAGTCGGCATGAACCACGCGCTCTCGCCGTTGGGATTGTAGAAGGTGTTGACGACGGGTTTGATTAACTCCGGCCGCGGCGCGCCGGTGAATTCATAAATTTCGCGGTTGATAATTTGCGAAAGATACGACGCGCCCACCCCCGCCTGCGTCATCGACGTCGCATCAACCAAAAGCTGCAAATCGGGATTGCGCCCTGCCGCCATGTCGCGCTGGAAATTGGGCGGCACTTCCAAAATAAAGGTGAACTCGCCCTTATCCATCAATTCGTCCGAATCTTCGCGCCGCACGTCCTCTACCGGTTTGAAAAACGGATGCTGCACGGCATCGCGGATGCGCATGGACAAAACCGAACGGTCTTGGTCGATGATGCCGACGGTGGCATTTTTCAAATCCGCGCCCACCTGCGCCATCTGATAAATCGTAGCGGTAAAGATATACGCAATCAGCACCATCAGCACCGGATCAGTCAGCACGCTGCGGAACTCTTTGAGCATCAGGGTCAGAATGTTTTTCAGGGCACGCATGGGGATTCCTGTTGATAGCTTGCTTTCTCAAAGGCCGTCTGAAAAATTGTCCGGCTGTTTTTCGGCTTTACAGCCTGTTCCTTTAAACAAAACGGCGTTTGCCGCGTTACTCCGCCAGCACCGCATCCACTGCCGCAAGCGCATGGATGGCGGTGCTGTCGAACACGGGCAGCGGGCTGTCGGTTTCGTTCACAAGCAGGCAGATTTCGGTGCAGCCGAGTATCACGCCCTGCGCGCCTTCGTTTTTCAGACGGCCTATCACGTCGTAAAAGTAGCGGGCGGATTCGGGGCGGATGCGGTTCAGGCACAGTTCGTCAAAAATAATGCGGTGGATTTCGTCTTGTTCGGCGGCGGTCGGAGCTATGGTTTGTACGCCCTGCGAACCCATGCGCTCCGTATA
>CAUVCE010000150.1:0-4045 GCA_963550425.1 uncultured Neisseria sp. | reverse complement strand
GCTGACCACATAATCCGTTTCGATTTCGCGGCCGCCGCTCAAAATATAGTCCACCCTGCCGCAACGCGGGTCGATGTCGTCCAAATTGACGGTCGGGGCAAACCAGCCGCCGTTCATCATTTCGATGGCGAACCACGCTTCCAGCGCGCCGCACGCGCCGAGCGTATGGCCGAGATAACTCTTTTGCGAACTCATCGGCACAAACCCGAACACCGCTTCCGTTGCCAGCGTTTCGGCGATGTCGCCTTTTTCGGTCGCCGTACCGTGGCCGCTGACGTAGCCGACCATATCGGGCGAGATGCCCGCGTCCAGCAGCGCGAGTTCCATACATTTCTGCATGGTTTCTTTTTGCGGCTGGGTAACATGGCTGCCGTCGCTGTTCGAACCATAGCCGACGAGTTCGGCATAGATTTTCGCGCCGCGCCGTTTGGCATGTTCCAATTCTTCCAACACAAAAATCCCCGCGCCTTCGCCGATGACCAAGCCGTCGCGGCCGTTGTCGTAAGGGCGCGGGGTCAGTTCGGGTTCGCCGTTGCGGCGGCTGGCGGCGTAAAGCGAGTCGAAAACATAAACTTCGGACGGGCAGAATTCTTCGCCGCCGCCCGCCAGCATCATGTCTATCATGCCGTATTTGACGGCTTCGTAGGCATAGCCTATGCCTTGGCTGCCGGACGAACACGCGCTCGATGTCGGGATGATGCGCCCTTTCAATCCGAAAAAGATGCCGATATTGGCGGCGGCCGTATGCGGCATCATGCGCACATAAGTATTGGCGTTGAAATTGCGCGAAGTGCCGGTCAGCAGGAGCTCGCCCAAATCGCCGATATCCTTGGTGCTGCCGGTCGATGAGCCGCACGCCACGCCCATGCGCCCGTCCGCAATGCCCTCATCCCCGAGCAAGCCCGCGTCTGACAAGGCCTGTTCCGCCGCATCGACACACAGGTGCGACACGCGCCCCATGCTTCTGAGCTGCTTGCGCGTCCAATGTTCGGGCGGGGTGTAGCCCTCAATCGGCGCGCCTAGCCGCGCTTCCAATTCGGGGAAACGTCCGCGCCAATCCATGTATTTGACGGCATTTTTTTCGGCTTTAAACGCCGCCTGTATGCTTTGCCAATCGCGGCCGAAGGCGGTAATGCCGCCTATGCCCGTTACTACGACTCTTCTGGTATTCAACACAAACCTCCGTTCACCGCAATCACTTGGCGCGTGATGTACGCCGCTTTTTCATCCATCAGGAAGCGCACCGCATGCGCCACTTCTTCCGGCAGCCCCATACGCGCGGCGGGGACGGCTTTCAAAATCTCTTCGACGGGTACATTTTCATCGACAATCTCCGTATCGATTAAACCCGGCGCAACACAATTGACCGTAATCTTCCGTTTTGCCAGTTCGACCGCCAAGGCTTTCGCCGCGCCGATCAAGCCCGCCTTGGACGCGCTGTAATTGACCTGCCCGCGGTTGCCCGTCAAGCCGGACACCGACGCCATGCACACAATCCGTCCGGCTTTGCGGCGGCGTATCATCGGCATGGTCAAAGGGTGCAACACATTATAAAAACCGTCCAAATTGGTACGCAGCACCAAATCCCAATCGTCGTCTGAAAACGTGGGGAAGGCATTGTCGCGTGTCAGTCCGGCGTTCAACACCACGCCGTAATACGCGCCGTTTGCTTCGATGTCGGCAGTCAAAATATCGCGGCAGGCTGCGCGGTCGGACACGTCAAACTGCAACACCCTCGCCTGTCTGCCCAAAGCGCGGATTTCTTCCGCCACGGCTTCGGCTTCATCGCGGCGGCTGCGGCAATGGACGACGATATCGAATCCGTCTTCTGCCAAACCGAGTGCGACGGCCTTGCCTATGCCCCGATTCGAGCCTGTGATTAAAATGGTTCCGGTCATGTGGTTTCCTTGATTATTTCGCGTGATGCGGGCTGTACACATTCAAAGCCGCCTGAACCAGCAGGCCGTTTGCGGGCAGCCGGCGCATTGCCGCTTCGGGTGCGGAAATCCAACGCAATTCGCAATCGAACACGCCCATGCCGCCCGCATCCTGTATAGAGACCTTGGCCGTTGCCTGCAAAAGCGTGCCGATTGGGATTTCGTCCGCAAACAAATTCAGCCTGCGCGTCCCCAGCAAAAAGCCCAGCCGAACCTGCCCGCCCGCCAGCAGGGCATGTATGCCCGCAAACGCACCGACGGCCTGCGCCATAATCTCCATACCCGAAACGGCAGGCAATGCGCCGTTATGCAGCAGGATATGCCTTTCGCCGACCGAAGCCTCCACGCACACGAAATCCGCGCCGTATGCCGATACGCGGTCTATCAGCACCATATGGCCGGTATGCGGCAGCAGGAAGGCGGGGTTTTCGACGGGGCAGGAAAGCTTGTCCATAATATGCGGCGGCTTATCGGGGGAAATGAGGGATTATATAGCGAACCGCCTTCAAATTGACACCGCGTCCCCCTGCCGGCCGTCATCAAAAAACATTTGTCTGCCGAAACCGCCCTTTATCCTGCCGTTTGTCGTACCGGCATTACCGTTTGCATAATTGTCCTTGCAAATTGCATCGATTTTGTTTGCCAATAATTCGGCATATCGGAACAGGTTGGCAAAAATGTCCGACCGCATCAGCAATCCTTTGCTTTGTCAAGGGAAAATGCCCATCCCACAAAAAGGAGACAAAACTATGCGTAAAACCCTGATTGCCTTGGCCGCCGTTTTGGCCGCCGCCGCCCATGCCGAACCCGAATTGCAGGAAACCCCGCTGCACCCGATTAAAGACGGGCGCTATACCGTTACCACCGGCTACGAGCATGGCAACCAAAAAGGCAACGATGGCGGTAAAGCCAGTTCTGATGTCTTTACCCTGCGCGGCCGTGCCGATATCCCGCTGGCGCAACGGCACGCCATCCGTGCCGAACTAGACTATTCCCGGCAGAGTTATGATTTTAAACGTAACGGCCTGACCAGGGTGGACGGCGGCAAAGCCGACAACATCGACCTGTATGCGGGCTACCTGTATTCCCCGTCCGGCTTCAAGCAGGGCGGCCTGCGCGTGGGCGGAGGTTTAGGCTATAGCCATAGTAGCGATAAAGCCCGCGCACACCGCACCGTGCACGCCCCGAATATCGTGGACAATGATTCAAGAAACCTATACCTGAAAGCACAGGTAGAATACGAGCAGGCTTTGGGCGGCGGTTGGAGCATCACCCCGTGGGGCGAAGCGCAGGTCAGCCTGCGCCAGCGTGAAGAAACCAAATGGTCGCAGGCTTATCCCGAGCCCGATGAGACGCACAAAAGCCGCAGCTACGACATCGGCTTGGGTGTGGACGCGCAGAAACAGTTCACCCCGAATTTGGCGCTGACCTTCGGTCCGTATTACCGATACAGCCATCATAAATCCCATGCCCGCGACCATGCCGGCTACCATTTCGATTCGTCCAGCAGCCGAACACACAGCTTCGGCGCGCGCGCCGGCCTGCGCTTCTAGGCTGCTTTTGGTTGTTTGAACGGCAAACGGCCGCCAAAAACCCGCTGCAGGGGCTTGGCGGCTTTCCGTTTTTCAGCGGCCTGTCCTTTCCCGTACCATTCGGTTAAAATGCGCGCCGTTTTGTTGAAGCAGGGGATTTTTATGATGGGGGCGGCCTGTTCGTTCTCTTTCGACATCGCCGCCTGGAACGCGGTCGGCGGCCGCGCGGCTTCGGTGGAACAGTGGCGGCAGTGGGCTTTGGGGCGGCTTGACGCCGATGGCCTGCCCGAATACAGGCCCGCATTGCCCTTCCTGCCCGCCATGAGGCGGAGGCGGCTGGGCGCGGCGGCGCGGCTGGTGTGTGAGGCTGCGTGGGAATTGGCAAACGCGTATCCAAACTGCCTGCCGGTATACGTTTCCCACGACGGCGAAATCAACCGCAGCTTCGAGCTTTGGCCGGAATTGCTGCAATCGGGCACGGTCTCTCCCACCTCGTTCGGCCTGTCGGTGCACAACGCGCCGGCGGGGCAATGGTCTATCCTGCGCGGCGACATGCAGGAAAGTACGGCGCTGGCC
>CAUVCE010000149.1:0-4089 GCA_963550425.1 uncultured Neisseria sp. | reverse complement strand
AAACAAAACTCGGCAGATTGGAAAAACAAGACAGGGCCTAACCGCCCTTCGCGATATCCGGCACATCGGCACGCACATCGCCATTTTGCGCCCTGTTGCGCAAAACATGGTCCATCAAGACCAAAGCCATCATCGCCTCCGCAATCGGCACGGCACGCAAACCGACACAGGGGTCATGCCGCCCGCGTGTAACGATTTCCACTTCGTTTCCGTCCATGTCTATGGAACGGCGCGGCGTGGCGATGCTGCTGGTCGGTTTGACCGCAAAGTGCGCCACTATGGTCTGTCCCGTGGATATGCCGCCGACTATCCCGCCCGCATGGTTGGACAAAAAACCGTTCCGCGTCAGTTCGTCGCCGTGAAAGCTGCCCCGCTGCGAAACCGAAGCAAAACCGTCGCCGATTTCCACGCCCTTAACCGCGTTAATCCCCATCAGGGCATGGGCGATATCCGCATCCAACCGGTCAAACACGGGTTCGCCCAAACCAACCGGCACGTTCCTGGCCTCAACCGTCAGCCTTGCGCCGACCGAATCCAATGATTTGCGTACTTCGTCCATATAAAGCGACAATTCGCCGATTTGGGAATGGTTTGCGGCAAAAAAAGGGTTTTGGGCTATATGACCGTATCCTTCGAATATGATGGCTTTCCCGCCGATTTGGGTAACGTAGGCTATGATTTCTATACCGTATTTTTCCCGCAACCATTTGCGTGCCACCGCCCCCGCCGCCACCCGCGCCGCCGTCTCCCGCGCCGAACTGCGCCCGCCGCCGCGATAGTCGCGTATGCCGTATTTGTGCTGGTAAACGTAATCCGCATGTCCCGGACGGAATTGCCGCGCAATGTCGCCATAGTCGCGGCTGCGCTGGTCGGTATTGCGGATAAGCAGCATAATCGGCGTGCCGGTCGTCCTGCCTTCAAATACGCCCGATACGATTTCCACCCTGTCATCCTCCCGCCGCTGGGTAACGTAGCGGCTCGTCCCCGGCTTGCGCCTGTCCAAATCGGCCTGAATGTCCGCCTCGCCCAATTCCATGCCCGGCGGGCAGCCGTCTATCACGCAGCCCAAACCCGCCCCGTGGCTCTCGCCAAATGTGCTGACCGCAAACAAGCGGCCGAATGTGTTACCCGACATCAATTAGCTTCCCAAAAATAAGAAAAGGTTGCGAATTTTAACACAAACGGCAAAACGGCGTTTTTGTGCGGATAAGGAATGCATCCGATTCGCCATATAGCCGTTTCGTCTTTGCTTACAAGCAAGCATTCTTTCCCTTTTTCAGGCGGGCTGTTTACATTACCGCCCAATTTCAAGCCGTCTGAAAAAGGAATTACCATGACCACACCCGAAACCGCCCCCGTCTTGCGCTTCATTACCGCCGGCAGCGTCGACGACGGGAAATCCACCCTTATCGGCCGCCTGCTCTACGACAGCAAAACCCTGCTGACCGACCAACTCGCCAAACTCGACCAAACGGCGCAAAACGGCCAAACGCCCGACTTCGCCGGCCTGACCGACGGCCTGGCCGCCGAGCGCGAACAAGGCATTACCATCGACGTCGCCTACCGCTACTTCGCCACCCCGAAACGCAAATTCATCATCGCCGACACCCCCGGGCACGAACAATACACCCGCAACATGGTAACCGGCGCGTCCACCGCCGATGCCGCCATCATCCTGATAGATGCCACCCGCGTCGATTTTTCCGGCGAAGAACCCGCCCTGCTGCCGCAAACCAAACGCCACAGCGCGATACTCAAACTGCTCGGCACCCCGCACATCATCGTCGCCGTCAACAAACTCGACCTGCTCGGCTTCGACCGTGCCGCCTACGAAAAAATCGTTTCCGCCTACCGAAAACTGGCCGCACAAATCGGCCTGAACGCCGATATCCGCTTCATCCCCATCAGCGCGCTGGGCGGCGACAACATCGTCAATCCCAGTGCAAACACCCCTTGGTATCAGGGCGAACCGCTGCTGCCCCTGCTCGAAAACCTGCCTGCCGCCCAAAGCAAAACCGAACACCAGCCCGCCTGCTTCCCCGTCCAGCGCGTCGCCCGGCAAGACGGCAGCAGCAGCGACGACTTCCGCGGCTATCAGGGCAGGCTTGAAGCAGGCCGTCTGAAAACCGGCGGCGAAGTCAAAATCCTGCCGGCCGGACACACCGCGCGCATCACCCAAATCCACACCCCGCAAGGCCCGGCCGAGGAAGCGGCCGCAGGGGAAGTATTAACCGTAACGCTGGACCGCGACATCGACATCTCGCGCGGCGACGCCATCGTTGCCGCCGACAGCCCCATACAGCCGGCCAAGCAAATCCAAGCCGCCGTCTGCTGGTTTGACGACACCCCGCTCAACACCGGCCGCCGCTACCTGCTCAAACACACCACCCGCACCACCGCCGCCAAAATCAAAAGCATCAGCTATGTGTGGGACGTACACACCCTGAGCCGCGTAACTGCTGCCGACACCCTGAAAACAAACGACATAGGCCGTCTGAACATCGCCCTGCAGCAACCGCTCAATGCCGTGCCGTATACCGAAAACCCCGCATTGGGCGCATTCATCCTGATAGACGAAGCCACCAACCACACCGTGGCTGCAGGCATGATAGGCCGCGAACACGGCGAATCCGACAGCTTCGAAATCTAAGCCGATAAAAAAACGGAATCCGCCAGGATTCCGCTTTTCATTGCCGCTACTTCTCGCGCCGGTAAAAGCCGCTGTTGAAATACACCTTAGAACCTTCCCGCAACAACACCAGGCACACCGCTGCCAAAGGCAGCCCCACCAACATACCGACAAAGCCGAACAACTGGCCGAACGCCATCAGCGAAAAAATCACCCAAAACGGCGACAACCCGATACGGTCGCCGACAATCTTGGGCGTAACAAAAAAACTCTCCAAAAACTGCCCGACCGCGAATACGGACCAAACCACAGCCATACCCTGCCACGAACCGAACTGCATCAAGGCCGCCACCGTTGCCAGCAACAGCCCCGTAAACGCCCCCAGATACGGCACAAAGACCAAAATACCGGCCACCATACCGATGGCGAAGCCAGAATCCAGCCCCGTCAAAGCCAACCCCGAGCCATAAACCCCACCCATAATCAACATCACCAACAACTGCCCGCGCAAAAACTCGCCCAACACCTGATCAATCTCACCGCCGACACGGTCATACACCGCGACAAAACGGCGCGGAACCGTTTTGCGGATACCTGCCGACCAACGTTCCCAATCATACAGAAAATAATAAAGCAGCAAAGGCAGCAAAACCAAATCTGCCAAACCGGCCGCAAACGCCCCGCCCCTAGCCACCAAAGCCGGCGCCAATTTCGAAGCCGTCTCCTGCACCGTCTCATTATCTGCCTGCGCCATCAGCCACCCGACAACCGTCTCATGATTCAAATAAACATGCCCACCCAAATGGGAATTCAACCACGGCAGAACATTATTCTTAATAAAATCAATAATTTGAGGAATTTTCTGAGATAAATTCTGAAACTGCGTAACCAACATCGGCACCAAAACCAACACCAAGGCCAGCAACACAAACAAAGCAAAAAGCATCACCGACATCGCCGCCACGCCGCGCTTAACCCCCCTTCGGCACAAACGCACCATCAAAGGATTCAAAATATAGGCAACCACCGCCGCCACGGCAAAAGGCGTCAAAACATCCCCCAAAGCCGACGCCAGCCAGCCGCACAACACAAAAAACACAGCCACAAAAAACCAAGGCGAAAGCCCGCGCTTACTTTTCACATACATAAAAACATCCTCAAAAACAAAACAATATAACTAAAAATAAATTTATCATATAAAACATACGATTATATACGGCACAGTCCAGGCGGGGCAACGCGATACGAATCGAAGCATTGAAAAGTATTTCCGAAAAACAACCCGCCCGCCAAATAAAATCAGATAAAATACGCCCATTTTTCCACCAAAATCTAGAAAGCCAAAAAATGAGCGAATCCCTAAGCTACCGCGACGCCGGTGTCGATATTGATGCAGGCGACCAATTGGTCGAAAACATCAAACCTTTTGCCAAACGCACCATGCGTCCCGAAGTGTTGGG
>CAUVCE010000148.1:0-4203 GCA_963550425.1 uncultured Neisseria sp. | reverse complement strand
CATCGGCCAAATGCCCGAGCCGCAAGCCGTTTTCAAATTACTGTTGCAGGGCATGGATGCGGAAAAACAGCCCGAACAAACAACCCGATAACATTAAGGAAAAGAAAATGAAAGCACTGGTTGCCGTAAAGCGCGTGGTGGATTACAACGTCAAAGTGCGGGTGAAGGCCGACGGTTCGGACGTAGACATCGGCAACGTCAAAATGTCGATGAACCCGTTTGACGAAATCGCGGTGGAAGAAGCCGTGCGCCTGAAAGAAGCGGGCAAAGTAAACGAAATCGTGGCCGTGTCGCTGGGCGGCAAAAAATGCGAAGACACCCTGCGTACCGCCTTGGCGATGGGTGCGGACCGCGCCGTCCATGTTGAAACCGAAGCCGCTTTAGAACCGCTGGCGGTGGCCAAACTGCTCAAAGCCGTGGCCGAAAAAGAACAGCCGCAAATCCTGCTGTTGGGCAAACAGGCGATAGACGACGACGCCAACCAGACCGCCCAAATGCTGGCCGCCCTGCTGAACGCGCCGCAAGGCACATTTGCCGGAAAATTGGAAATCGACGGCGGCGAAGCCGTGGTAACGCGCGAAATAGACGGCGGCATGGAAACCGTCGCCCTGAAACTGCCCGCCGTCATCAGTGCGGATTTGCGCCTGAACGAACCGCGTTACGTCAAACTGCCGCAGATTATGCAGGCCAAGAAAAAACCGTTGGAAAAATCCACGCCCGAAGAATTGGGCGTAAACACCGCCCCCCGCATGCAGGCCGTGCGCTATGACGAACCGAAAGCGCGGAAGGCCGGCGAAAAAGTCGGCAGCGTGGCCGAACTGGTGGAAAAACTCAAAGCCGCCAAAGCGATTTAAGGAGAAAATGATGAACGTATTAGTAATCGCCGAACACAATAATCAAACCTTGAATCCGGCCGTCCGCCATGCCGTTTCCGCCGCCGCCAAACTGGGTGGCGTACACCTGCTGGTGGCAGGCAGCGGCGCGGCGGCCGTGGCGGAACAGGCGGCGAAAGTGGCCGGCGTGGAAAAAGTATTGCTGGCCGATGCGCCGCATTATGCCGAAGCATTGGCGGAAGAACTCGCGCCGTTGGCGGTGTCGCTGGCTGCCGATTACCGTTACATTGCCGCCGCCGCCGATGCCTTCGGCAAAAACCTGATGCCGCGCATTGCCGCGCTGTTGGACTGCCCGCAGATATCGGACGTGGTTGAAATCATAGACGGCGACACCTTCGTGCGTCCGATTTACGCCGGAAACGCACTGGTTACATTGAAATGTACAGAGCCGAAATTGGTGCTGACTTTCCGCACCACCGCTTTTGATGCCGCCGCAGACGGCGGTTCGGCCGAAACCGTTTCTGCCGCACCTGCGCCCGCGCAAAATATCAGCCGATTCGTCAGCCGCGAGCTGCCGCAATCAGAACGTCCCGAACTGACGCAGGCGCGTGTGGTGGTGTCCGGCGGCAAGGGTTTGGGCAGCAAAGAAAATTTCGATGCCGTGCTGACCCCGTTGGCCGATGTTCTGGGTGCGGCAATAGGCGCGTCCCGTGCGGCCGTTGATGCCGAATACGCGCCTAACGACTATCAGGTCGGCCAAACCGGCAAAGTGGTCGCGCCCGAGCTGTATATCGCGGTCGGCATATCCGGCGCGATTCAGCACATCGCCGGTATGCAGGACAGCAAAACCGTGGTCGCCATCAACAAAGACCCCGAAGCGGCAATTTTTAATGCGGCGGATTACGGCATAGTGGGCGATTTGTTCGACATCGTGCCGCAATTGACGGCCGCGCTGAAACAATAAGGCGTTTCACGTGAAACAGGCCGTCTGAACAATCCGTCCCGGGCGGCCTGCGGTTTTTCCAACCTTTTTCAAACAGGCAGTGCGATGCAGATACGACACGACAAAGAACGGGTTTCCTTCGCTTCCGACAATTATTCCGGCGCGCATCCCGAAATACTCGCCGCACTGGAAGCGGCCAACGGCGGCCATGTCGGCGCATACGGTGCAGACCCGTATACCGAATATCTGCAGGTGTTGTTCAAACGCCTGTTTGGCAAGCAGACCGAGGTTTTTCCCGTGTGGAACGGCACGGGCGCGAATATTTTGTCCATACAGGCCTTGCTGCCGCGTTGGGGGGCGGTGATTTGTGCGAAAACCGCCCACATCAACGAAGACGAAAGTACCGCGCCGCAAGCCGTGGGCGGCTTCAAGCTGCTGCCCGTACCCACACGGGACGGCAAACTGACCCCCGAACTCGTCAGCCGCGAGGCATGGGGTTTCGGCTTCGAACACCGCGCCCAGCCGCTGGCCGTCAGCATTGCCCAAAGTACGGAATTGGGAACCTGTTACGGGCCGTCCGAAATCAGCGCGCTGGCCGAATACTGCCATGCCAAAAACATCGCCCTGCATATGGACGGCGCAAGGTTGGCCAATGCGTCGGCGGCAATGGGGCTGCCTTTCCGCGAACTGACCACGGATGTGGGCGTGGACATCCTGTCGTTCGGCGGCACGAAAAACGGCCTGCTGTTTGGCGACTGCGTGGTGGTATTGAACCCGGAACGGGTTTCGGACGGTATGAAATATTTGCGCAAAATCAATTTGCAGCTCGCTTCCAAAATGCGTTTCTTGTCCGCCCAGTTCATCGCCTTGCTGGAAGATGGCCTGTGGTTGCGTTCCGCCCGCCATGCGAACGAAATGGCGACTGCCCTGGCCAAGGGTTTGCAACAGATTGAAGGTGTAACCCTGATATATCCCGTACAGGCCAATACCGTGTTTGTCCGCTTGCCGAAGGGTGCGGCGGGCATCGTGCGCGGCCATACCTTCTTTTACGATTGGGATAGTGCGGGGACAGTGCGTTTCGTCTGCGGATTCGATACCCGCCCCGAAGATGTCGAAAAGCTGTTGCAGGCGGTGCGCGGTGCGGTTGCGGCCGTTGGCAAGGCCGTCTGAAAATGGCAGACACCTTCCACACCCTGTCCGCACCTGCCGAAGCCGAATTCAAAGATAAGGGCAGCCGCTTTATCGCCTACGCCCATCCGGTGCGCACTGCCGAGGACGTGAAAAAGCTGCTGGACGACCGACGGCAGGCACATCATAAGGCACGGCATTGGTGTTATGCCTACCGCCTTGGTACAGACGGCCTGCAATTTCGTGCCAATGATGATGGGGAACCTTCCGGCAGCGCAGGACGGCCGATATTGGGGCAGATTGATTCTTTCGGTCTGACTGATGTATTGATTATTGTCGTGCGCTATTTCGGCGGCACATTGCTGGGTGTTCCGGGTTTGATACATGCTTACAAAACGGCTGCGGCCGAAGCCTTGAAAACTGCCGATATAATAGAAAAAAACATCGAAAAAACCGTCTTTTTGCGCTGCAATTATCCAAATTTGAACGATGCCGTGCGGATTGCCAAACAGCATCAGGCTGAAATTATTGCACAAGATTTGCAACTGGACTGTCGTCTGACCGTGTGTATCCCGCAAGCCAATTATGAAAACTGTTTGGCTGCTTGGCGGCAGACGCGTGCAATTGATATCAGTGAGCAAGGAAATGCGGAAGATGAATAATCGTGAAAAGAAAATGCCCGAACACGCGGCCAATGCCTTGAACCGCATCAAAATCGACACCCCGCTTGGTGAAATGACAGCCGTATTCAGCAGAAAAGGGCTGTGCCTGCTCGAATTTACCGACCAACAGACTTTGTCGCGTGAATTACAGGCCGTTATGAAACACCATAATGCGGATAAATGTATTGAGCAAAAGAACGCCGATACTGAGAACCTGCGCCGCCAATTGGCCGAATACTTTGCCGGACGGCGGCAAAACTTCGACATACCGCTTGATTTAATCGGCACGCCGTTTCAACAGCAGGTTTGGCATATCCTGCAAACCATACCTTATGGCGATACGTGCAGCTACAAACAGCAAGCCGAAGCTTTGGCTAATCCGAAAGCCGTTCGTGCAGTAGCTGCCGCCAACGGTGCAAACAAAATCTCCATCATCATTCCCTGCCACCGCGTTATCGGCAGCAACGGCAAGCTGACCGGCTATGCCGGAGGATTGCCGCGCAAACAGGCATTGCTGGATTTGGAAAGCCACCGTATCCCCCTGTTTTAAATCGAACATCTTACATTAAATATTGGAAACAACATGACCGTCAAAACCCGTTTCGCCCCCAGCCCCACCGGCTACCTGCACATCGGC
>CAUVCE010000147.1:0-4296 GCA_963550425.1 uncultured Neisseria sp. | reverse complement strand
ATAGGGGGAAATTTTTACGGTAATTATAAAATCTATTGTTTTATATGCGAATTTATTTTATAAATACCCTCAGGAAAGTTTTTTGTATGGTTTAATAGCCTTTTTTAATTTTGCCAACCAAATTTGTTGTTGAGTTTTATCGGGTTGTTGGTAAGTGGCAAATTGCCAATCCTCATATTGCAGGATTAATCTTTTCAATTGTTCGTCATTAATTTTAGCTTGATACATTGATTCCAATAGTTCTCTGGCTGTAACTGACGGTAGGTTTTCCGACTCCGACCCTAAAAATGTTTCTTTCAATAAGAAAAATCCTTCTGTTAGAGGTTGTTGTTCGGAGCGGCGGCTTCGCCGCCACCAAATGACGATGGGAATTAAAGCAATGAACAAACCGGCTATTCCTGCCAATATGCCTGTGCTGAAATTAAATCTGCCTAAACCGATTTTTGCAAATAAGTTGTTTTGGCTGCTTTCATCGTAATTGATTACCCATTGTTGCCAATAAAATTGACTGCTTTCCAACCATTGTGTCCAAAATTTTATATTGCTGTTGCCAGAAATCATGTTGCGTTCATTCTCGGGCAACGCGCTATCCAGCCCACCCAAACGTTGCACAGACGTGGCTGTTGTCGGATCTACCCTTAACCAGGCTTGCTCATCTTCCAGCCAAATTTCCGCCCAGGCGTGTGCATCTTTACTGCGAATTTGCCAAAAGTCGCCGTTTTCTTGGTAATCGCCGCCCAGATAGCCGGTAACTATCCGTGCCGGCACCCCTGCAGCACGCATCATGACAACGTAGCTTTGTGCATAATGTTCGCAAAAGCCCTGCTTGCTGCCAAACATAAAATCGTCAATGCTGTCGTTACCGCCGAATAAAGGCGGCTGCAAGGTATAGGCAAATTTTTCATTGCGGAAATAGTTAAGTATTTGCCGGGATAACTGCCGTGGAGAGGAACTCTGTTTTGACAATAAGATAGCCAGTTGGCGTGTGCGAAAGTTACCGCTGGGTGGCAGATACAGGTAGAACTGTTTCTCGAAATCCGTCAGTTTTTGCGGCAATGTGTCGGTTGCTTGTGATTCAAGTTTGACACGGCGCAATCCCTCTCTGCTGCGCACGCGGATAACGTTGCCCAAACGCATATTTATATTTTGTGAATAGGGGGTAAATGGATAATCTAGTGCGGGGACAATGCCGTTTTGATCGCGCAGGATCATTTCATAAGTCAGACTCCTACTACCTTTGCGGGACGGCCGCGTATTACTATCTATGCGTTCGGGAACGGCATGCCAAGCCCTACCGTCAAAATAGGACATGATGACGGCACGCCAATAAAGTTGCTCCCGCCCGGGCTGCTCTCCTTCAAAAATGACGTTGGCCACTAATTCGTTGCTCTGTACTAAGTTGCTGACGCTGCCGGGACTCATGGTGTTGGATAGGCCTGTTTTCGCCTGTTCGCTGTGTTTTTGCGGTATCCTCCACAATGGTTCGCTTTTCCGCGGTACGGTTACGAATAATACCGCCATCAAGGGAAGGGTTAGGCCGAATGCAAATAAACTGTGGCGTATGGCGGAACGCAGGGCGATACCGGACAATAAGGCAAAACACAGGCTGACTATCAGTAAGGATGTCAATAACCATAACCCTATCAATAAGGTTTGGCTGAACAATACCGCAGAACCGATAAGGAATAACATGGACAGCAGCAGTATCTGCCAATCCCTCTGGCTGTCGCTTTCAAATGACTTTAACATAACCATTAATAATAAGAAGGATATGCCCCCGTCCCTACCAATCACTGTACCCAGCTGTTGCCAAACAAGGAAACCCACCCCGGCCATCAGGGTAAGCAAAAACGGCATCGGCAGTTTCACTGTTGTCAGTTGCAATAGGGAAAGACGCACCACCCACAGAATACCGAATACGGCAATGACCGGTACCGGCAGGGATGCCAATAGGGGTAACGATGACCAAGCCAATGCGCACAATGCGGCAACGGCGGCCGGTTTGGCAGGTGTTTTTTGCAGGAAGGATGGGTTTAATATGAACATGGTTATGGTTGCTTCAAATGCTTTTCCGCGTCATTGAGCCTTTATCACCAATTCTCTGTAAATCCGATTACCACAACGCTAAAGCAATCAGGCACATTTCGCGCTGGCCGTTTTGGGGTGTGATGCTGCTTTTCGGCAGCTCCAGTATATAAGGTGCCCCCTGACGGTCGGCGGCTAAAACCCGCTGGCAGAGCATACCCGCCAGTTGGTCGCGCGGGATGCCGGCAGGATAGTCGCGATAGGAAATGATGTGGCTGGCAGCCGATGAGCGGAGTTCTTCAAATCGTTTCGCCAGCATTTCGCCGGTTTTGGCATATGCTTTCCAAGCAACGTGTTGCAATGACATGCCGTCTTGATATGGCTGCAGGTAGGATAAGTCGTCCCCACCGGCCACCGGCCTTGCATCAACGGTATCGATTTCGCGATTGGGTCGGTTTTCGGAAAGTTGGTGTTCGATGGGTGCGGGATAAACGATAACTTCGCTAGGCCAATGCCATACGCACTGCGCCATTGTCAGGCCGAAGGGGGCGACCGACGCCGTCCGCAAAGGCGGGACATGCAGATAGCCGCGTAAAACCGCCGGAATCCGCCATTCAAATATGCCGCCGCCCGCTTCCACCAGCCACGGCCGCCAAAGGTTTTTTTCGGATGGTTTGTGGTGATTGAGAAATTCTTCTTCGTTACACAGCCAAAGCTGTCGGCGGCGGATGTTGTCCGGCACGGTAAGGTGCAGGACGGCCGTCTGCCCCGCGAATACTTCTTGCGGCATGGCCACATCGATGCGAAGGGCAAGCAGCTGCATCAGGTTGAGCAAGACGCCCACCAGTAAAAAGCCAAGCAGCCAAAAGGCAGCCACATAAGCCAAATTGACTTGGTAGTTTACGCCGATCAGCCACAATAAGGCGACCATGACCAGCATGCCCGCACCCAGCCGCGTGGGGCGCAAGACGATGGAGGCCAGTGTGGGGGACGATTGTCCGGATATCGGCCGGGGTTTATTGAACGGCCACATGTTCTAAGATTTCCGATAAAATCTGCACGGTACTCATGCCCTGCCGCAGGGATTGCAAACGGTGGTTGGCTACGGGAATCCAGACGGCCTTGATGTCGTCCGGCAACACATGGCCGCGGCCGCAAACGAATGCCCGTGCCTTGGATGCGTTCACTATGGCCAAACCGGCACGCGGGCTCAGGCCGGTAACGAAGCGGCCTTGCTGGCGGGTGGCCTGTACCAATCGGTATACATAGTTGGCCGCCGCCTGGCTGAATGTGGTTTTGGCTGCCTCCTGCTGCCATTTGTGCAGGATTTCGGCGTTGGCGACCGGTTTGATTTGCGGCAGGACGCGTCGGCGGTCGCCGTTGAAATACAGCATTTTCTCCGCCTCTTCGACAGGATAGCCCATGCTCAGGCGCATCATGAAGCGGTCAAGCTGCGATTCGGGCAGCGGGAAGGTACCCAGTTGCTCGGTCGGGTTTTGTGTGGCCGCCACAATGAAGGGTTGCGGCAGCGGGTAGGTTCTGCCGTCTACCGATACTTGTTTTTCCTCCATCGCTTCCAGTAGCGCAGATTGCAGTTTCGGGGAGGCGCGGTTGATTTCGTCCGCCAGCAGGAAGGAATGGAAGACGGGGCCCGGATGGAAGGAGAATTTGCCGTCGTTCGGACGGAAGATGTTTACGCCGATTAAGTCGGACGGCAGCATGTCGTTGGTAAATTGTACACGGCGGTAATCCAGCCCGAATACTGCCGCCACGCCGTGCGCCAGGGTGGTCTTCCCTACGCCGGGTACGTCTTCCAATAGGATGTGCCCGTTGGCCAAGATGCAGGTCATCAGTTGTATCAGTACGTTTTCTTTCCCCAAAATCAGGGCGTTGAGCTGCTTTAAGGCAGCTTCTATGTTTTGGTTCATCAATGTTTTCCTTGGTCTCAGGATGTCTCTGTTCTTCGGTAATTTTGGTGCGGTATTTTATGACGTTTGAGGGACGGCATTCTAACACAAGGCCGCCCGAATGTGCCAAACCGCTTGATTTGTCTTACAATATGCCGCCTTTAATGGGAAACCTTTCCCACCGCTGTTGCAAATGCCGTATAATATTTTGTTTTTTATGGTTATTTCGGCATCGCAATATATGCTCGGGATTTTGCCGCCCCAAGGAAGGGGCTTTGATAAAAAGGAATTTTGATGTCCCTGATCACTGGCGAAGACTACCTGCTGTTAGGTCAGTACGCCGAACGCGCCTATCTCGAATACG
>CAUVCE010000146.1:0-4336 GCA_963550425.1 uncultured Neisseria sp. | reverse complement strand
CCCGCCACCATTTTGCGCAAATCCTGCCAGCTGCCGCCGTTTTCCGTATCGTAAAAGCCGATTTCGGCATGCGGCGCGACGCTGAACAATTGGCTGCGCACGTCTTTCTGAAAGCCGTTCACCACCGACAAGACCACTATCAGCGCCATCACGCCGATGGCGATGCCGATGATGGAGATAATGCCGATAAACGACATAAAGCCGCTGCGTTTTTTCGCCCGCAAATAGCGCAGGCCTATCCATGTTTCTAAAGAAATCATCGTTTGTTTGCGGTTTCCGGAAAAAATAAAGGCCGCATTGTACCGCAAAAGGCCGTCTGAAAGCCGCCCTCCCGTCCGACGGATGCCGCATCCTTTTCAGACGGCCTCAAAACGGGGTGTTTCCGCTATAATCGCGCCCCAACCGAAAACAAACTGAAACACATAAAAATGTCCAACAAACCGAAACACGAACACGAAGCCAACAAACTGCAAAAACGCCTGCGCCACGCCGTCGGCGACGCGATTAACGATTTCAACATGATTGAGCCGGGCGACAAAATCATGGTCTGCCTCTCCGGCGGCAAAGACAGCTACGCCCTGTTAGACATCCTGCGCCAGCTCCAAGCCAGCGCGCCGATTGATTTCGAACTGGTTGCCGTCAATCTCGACCAAAAGCAGCCGGGCTTCCCCGAAGAAGTGCTGCCGACCTATCTCGAAAGCATAGGCGTGCCGTACAAAATCGTCGAAGAAGACACCTACTCCACCGTCAAACGCGTGTTGGACGAAGGCAAAACGACTTGTTCGCTGTGCAGCCGCCTGCGCCGCGGCATCCTCTACCGCACCGCCAAAGAATTGGGCTGCACCAAAATCGCCTTGGGACACCACCGCGACGACATCCTCGCCACCTTGTTTTTAAACATGTTTTACGGCGGCAAACTCAAAGCCATGCCGCCCAAACTGGTGAGCGACAATGGCGAACACATCGTCATCCGCCCGCTGGCATATGTGAAAGAAAAAGATTTGATTAAATACGCCGAATTGAAACAATTCCCGATTATCCCGTGCAACCTTTGCGGCTCGCAGCCCAACCTGCAACGCCAAGTCATCGGCGACATGATGCGCGATTGGGACAAACGCTTCCCCGGCCGTATCGAATCCATGTTCTCCGCCCTGCAAAACGTCGTCCCTTCCCACCTCGCCGACACCGAACTTTTCGACTTTGCCGGTTTGGAACGCGGTCAAAACCTCAAGCACGGCGGCGATTTGGCGTTTGACAGCGAAGACATGCCGCCCATGTTTTCAACATCCGAAAACGGTGAAAATACCGATACCGCCGTCAAACCGATGAAGAAAGTGATTAATATTTTGGACAACAGGCCGAATAAGGGATAGGCAGCCAAACAAAATCGGCGGACGGTTGAAACCGTTTTGTTTCGGGCGTTAAAATTAGGGCTATACGCTTTTGCCATCAACGCACGGCAACGCCGTCCCTGTTTGAATTTGTCCGTTACTCTTTTTGGAAAATGTCATGACCCCCGAACAACTGCAACAGTTCCTCCACCAATATATCCCTGCTTCGGCCGCTTTGGGCATAGAAATATGTTCATGCGACAACGGCCATGTCAGCCTGCTCATGCCGCTGCAGGGCAATCAGAACCACAAACAGACTTTGTTCGGCGGCAGTATGGTGTTGGCCGCCACGGTCTGCGGCTGGGCGGCCGCCCACATCAATTGCCCTCAGGCAGGCGGCAACATCGTTATCCAGGAAAGCAGTATGCGCTATCTTGTGCCGGTACGCGGCGATATCATCGTTACCGGCCGTGCCGCTGCAGAAAAGGATTGGCAAAAAATGGCCGAAGATTTTGAGGCAAGGGGCAAGGGGAAGGTTGTTTTGGAAACCGAGGTTTATTGCGGAAATAAGCTGTCCGCCGTATTTCAGGGCAAGTATGTCGCTTTGAAGGACTAGGGCGATAAAATCCGGTATGTTTTTGGAGAAAACGGAAACAAAAAAACTGTGTGGCATCCGTTGCCACACCCAAAAACACACACATCAAGAGGAAAGAAAGGAAAGGATATCGAGATTAAACACGGGGTTGGATATAAAGAGACATCCAAATTCCGTTAATCTATGGCGAGTGATTATAAGGAACTTTAAAGATACCGTTTTGACACAGGTCAATGTTATAGCTGCTTAATATCTGCGGCAGGCGCAAAAAAGCCGTCTGGAACACCAAAACAGGTTTCCAAACGGCGTAATATTTTACGGATTACGGAGCTAATCTTTCCAAACCGCCCAAGTAGGGGCGCAGGGCGGCGGGGATGTTGATGCTGCCATCTGCGTTTTGGTGGTTTTCCAAAACGGCCACCAGGGTGCGGCCCACTGCCAGGCCGGAGCCGTTCAGGGTGTGCACCAGGCGGTTTTTGCCGTCTTCGTCTTTGAAGCGTGCCTTCATGCGGCGGGCTTGGAAGTCTTCGCAGTTGGAACAGCTTGAGATTTCGCGGTAGGTGTTTTGCGCGGGCACCCAAACTTCCAAGTCATACGTTTTGGCCGCACCGAAGCCCATGTCGCCCGTGCAGAGGGTGATGACGCGGTAGGGCAGTTCCAAGGCTTTCAGGATGTTTTCGGCGTGGCCGACCATTTCTTCCAGCGCGTCGTAAGACGTTTCGGGGCGGACGATTTGCACCATTTCCACTTTGTCGAACTGGTGTTGGCGGATCAGGCCGCGCACGTCTTTGCCGTGCGAACCGGCTTCGCTGCGGAAGCAGGGGGAATGGGCGGTCAGTTTCAGCGGCAGTTTTTCAGACGGCACGATGCTGTCGCGCACGGTGTTGGTGAGGGTAACTTCTGCGGTAGGAATCAGGTATTGCGTGGTTTTGCTTTCGTCGCCGCCTCGGGTAACGTGGAACAGGTCTTCGCCGAATTTGGGCAGTTGCCCCGTGCCGTAGAGCGTGCTGTCGTTCACGATATAGGGCGTGTAGTGTTCGGTGTAGCCGTGTTGCTGCGTGTGGGTGTCGAGCATGAATTGCGCCAGTGCGCGGTGCAGGCGGGCGATTTGGCCTTTCATGACGGTGAAGCGGGCGCCGGAAAGTGCCGCGCCGCCTTCAAAGTCCAAGCCTAAAGGTGCACCCAGATCAACGTGGTCTTTGATGTCGAAATCAAATGTGCGCGGTGTGCCGACGCGGCGTACTTCGACGTTTTCCGTTTCGTCTTTGCCGACGGGCACGCTTGCGTGCGGCAGGTTGGGGATGGCGGACAGCCAGGCTTCGAGTTCTGCCTGAACGGCTTCGAGTTCGGCGGCGGCCTGTTCCAGTTCCGTCTTCAGCCGCGCAACGGCCGCCATTGCCTGTTCGGCTTCCTCGTTTTTGCCCTGTGCCTTGAGTCCGCCGATTTTCTTCGATTCGCTGTTGCGGGTGGCTTTGAGTTCTTCCGTCCAAATCTGGCTTTGGCGGCGGCGGTTTTCCAAAGATTCAAAACGGACGGTATCGAAATCGTAGCCGCGTGCGGCCAGGCGGGCGGCGGCGGCGGCGGTGTCGTTGCGGAGGAGTTGGATATCTAACATGGTGTTTTTCAGAATTATCGGTTCAAAACAAGTGTTATTGTAATCGAAATCCGAGATTGGAAAAAACCGCCCGAATACCATTCGGACGGCCTTTCGCACACATCGCTACATCAGGAAGAAGTACGCCCACAGCGAAACAAGGGCGATACTCAATATATTCAACAACATCCCAACGCGGAGCATATCCTTTTGAGTAACCAGCCCCGTACCGAAGACAATGGCATTGGGCGGCGTGGCCACCGGCAGCATAAAGGCACAAGACGCGCCGATGCCGATAATCAACACCATGACTTCCTTGGGCATATTCATTTGTTCGGCCACACTGGCGAAAACGGGCACGAGCAGGGCGGCCGACGCCGTATTGCTGGTAAATTCCGTCAGGAAGATGATAAAGGCGGATACGGCCAAAATAACGATAAACGGATGGGCAAGCACGAAAGCCGAAGCCATTTCGTTGCCCAATGCGGCCGATGCGCCCGATTTTTGCAGCAAATTGCTCAGGGCGATGCCGCCGCCGAACAGCAGCAAAACGCCCCAGTCGGTATTGCGGGCGATTTCGCGCCAGCGCACCACGCCGAAAATCACCACGGAAACCGCCGCCGTGAGGGCGACAAAGGCGTCGGGGCTGTCAATGCCGAATTCCTTTTTCAAAGTGCTGCCGAAAACCCAGGCCACGGCTGCGGCAATGAAAATCAGCATGGCGATGACGCGGTGCAGCGTCCACGGGATATCCTCGTTTGCCACTTCGACCCGTTGCGACAGATTGGGCTTTAAGACGACGAACAGGGAGAACAG
>CAUVCE010000145.1:0-4436 GCA_963550425.1 uncultured Neisseria sp. | reverse complement strand
AACGAACGAACGAACGAACGAACGAAATTATACACCGCGAAGTACCGTCCAATATCGCCATCTGCCTCACTACGACCGGCGGCAAGGGCTTCTCTGTGCTTATCACCGACCAAATCCCCGATTTACACCTTATCGGCGACGCACAATGCTTCCCGATGTTCCTCTACGAGACGGAGGAAGCGCAATGAGCCAGCAAGAACTGTTCGCCGCCGAAACGCCGCCTGCACAGAAAAAGCTCGTCCGCCGCTCCGCCATCACCGACGATGCGCTGGCACATTTCCGCGAGCCGTATTCCGCCGCCGATGCCGCCCGAATCGGCAAAGAAGACATCTTCTATTACATCTACGGCCTGCTGCACAGCGAAGAATACCGCGAGCGCTACGCCGACAATTTAAGCAAACAGCTCCCGCGTATCCCGCGCATGAAAACCTATGCCGATTTTGCCGCATTCAGCAAAGCGGGGCGTGATTTGGCGGCACTGCACCTGAACTACGAAACCGTGCCGATGTATACGGGCGTGAGATTTTCAGGCAGCCTGAAAGGCCTGAAACCTGTCCCGCAGCAAATCATCGGCGGCGCAGACGAAGATTTCCGTGTGGTCAAAATGAAATTTGCCAAAAAAGACGATAAAACCAAAATCGCCTACAACGGCAAAATTACCGTGGAAAACATCCCCGAAGCCGCCTACGACTACATCGTAAACGGCAAATCCGCCGTCGAATGGGTGATGGAACGCCAAGCCGTAACCACCGACAAAAAATCCGGCATTACCAACGACGCCAACGACCGGGCCGCCGACACCATGCACAACCCGCGCTATCCGCTCGAACTGCTCCTGCGCGTCATCACCGTCAGCCTAGAAACGCAGAAAATCGTCCGTGCCCTGCCGAAGCTGGACATTGTGTGAGTAATCTGAGTTTCAACCATTAAGGAAATTTTGATGAAAAAGCTCCTCCTTATCGTCGTAATCCTGATGCAACCCGTTTATGGCGCAAAGCTAAAGCTGCCGGCCTCCGTGGATGGCGAATTGCAGGAGCTTGCCCGCTTCTGCCGACTTTTGGGCGGGCGGCCGCACGGTTTCCAACGGGCCGTCGGTCGTGCCGACCTCAACGGCGACGGCATTAACGACTATGTTGTAGACGACGGCGAACTGCAATGCTACGGCACGGATGGGGTAGGGATATTCGGCAACCGCAACGGCGGCGTTACCGTCTTTCTCGGCAGAGCGGACGGGGAAGCAGAAAAAGCATTTTATTACAGCGTGTTCGGTTCAAAAATCTATTATGTGGGCAAACAGGCGAAACTCTATCTCGGCATGGCGGGCACGTACTGCGGCCAAATGCCTGAAAGCGAAAAGCGGGACGGCTACGAAAAATGCAGCCGTCCGTTGAAATGGAACGACAAATTGCGCCGGTTTGAAATCGACATGCAGACCAAGCGCGCCGCCCTTTATTGGTAGCCGCCCGGTTCTCAGGCGGGCTGAAACACACGGTTTATGCTACAATCGTGTGTTAAATTTTCTTTACCGAATCCAGGAAAAACCATGAGCTTGAAATGCGGCATCGTCGGCCTGCCCAACGTCGGCAAATCCACCCTCTTTAACGCGCTGACCCAATCGGGCATCGAAGCGGCAAACTATCCCTTCTGCACCATCGAACCCAACGTCGGCATCGTCGAAGTGCCCGACCTGCGCATGGCGGAGCTGGCGAAAATCGTCAATCCGCAAAAAATGCAGCCCGCCATCGTCGAGTTCGTCGACATTGCCGGTTTGGTTGCGGGCGCGAGCAAAGGCGAAGGCTTGGGCAACCAGTTCCTCGCCAACATCCGTGAAACCGACGCCATCGTTAACGTCGTGCGCTGTTTTGACGACGACAACATCGTCCACGTTTCCGGTAAAGTCGATCCGATTGCCGACATCGAAACCATCGGCACCGAGTTGGCACTGGCTGACTTGGCCGGCGTCGAAAAAGCCATCGTCCGCGAAGAAAAACGCGCCCGCTCCGGCGACAAAGACGCGCAAAAACTGGTCGAACTGTGCAAAAAACTGCTGCCGCACCTCAACGAAGGCAAACCCGTCCGCTCTTTCGGTTTGGACGCTGAAGAACTCGCCATGCTCAAACCGCTGTTCCTGCTGACTGCCAAGCCCGCCATGTATGTGGGCAACGTGGCCGAAGACGGTTTTGAAAACAACCCGCACCTCGACCGCCTGAAAGAATTGGCCGAAAAAGAAAACGCGCCCGTCGTGGCCGTTTGTGCCGCGATGGAGAGCGAAATCGCCGAGTTGGAAGACGACGAAAAAGCCGAGTTCCTCGCCGAAATGGGCTTAGAAGAACCCGGCCTGAACCGCCTGATCCGCGCCGGCTACGACCTCTTGGGCCTGCAAACCTACTTCACCGCCGGCGTGAAAGAAGTCCGCGCCTGGACCATCCACAAAGGCGACACCGCCCCGCAAGCCGCCGGCGTCATCCACACCGACTTCGAACGCGGCTTCATCCGCGCCCAAGTCATTTCCTACGACGATTTTGTCTCGCTCGGCGGCGAAGCCAAAGCCAAAGAAGCCGGCAAAATGCGCGTGGAAGGCAAGGAATATGTCGTGCAGGACGGCGATGTGATGCACTTCCTGTTTAACGTGTAAACCAGACAACTGCTTTTCAGACGGCCTTTTTTTCAAACCAATGCCGTCTGAAAAACATCGTTCCGCCTTTAGCCAACAAGAAAGTTATTCATATGAAAAAAACCGTTCTCTGCATAGCTTTATCCCTCGCCGCAGCAAACGCCCAGGCGCAAACGCCGCAGCAAATCATACAGGAGTTTTATCCGAAATATTCGCAAAAATACCGCTGCCACCAAGTAAGCGTAAAAAACAGGGGCGAATATTGCGTGCGCCAAACCAAGAGCGAAACGCGCCAAACCGCACAGGGTAAGCTGACCTACCTACTGTTTACCGGCGACATATTCAATTTTGAAAAAGGCGAAAAAGACGGCGCACACGTCCATTCCGGTTTGGCGGGCGTATTCGTCTTAAAACAGGCGGGCAACGATTGGAAACTCCTTGCCGCCCTGCCGCACGGTTCGGCAGGTTCGTTCGGCAATGCGCCCGAAGCAAAAGAGTGGACGTTCCACGAATTCGGCAAAGACAAATGGGGGTTTCTAACCCAACATTCCGATATCCATCAGGGCTATTCGGGTGCGGCCTACCTGCTGTTTGCCCACGACGGCGCGAAAAAAATCATAGAAGACAGCATCAATGCCGATGCAAACAACACAGGCGCATTGGGCGATTGCTCGGAAAATTACAGTGAAGGCCGGAAAAACACCGCTGCCGAACGGCGCGAATGCCTGGGCAAACTGTACAGCCTGTCTTCCAAAATCAAAATATTGAAAGACGGCAAAACAAGCGCGGGCTTCTATCCGCTGCAACTGACCGCGTCCGGCTTCGACGGTGCAAAAAAATACCGAAATACGGCCTTTATCTTCAACTATAACGCCGCCAAAGGGCATTACAACACCCCCAAAGGCTACCCGCCGGCGGATAAGGGATTTTGATTTCCCACTATAAAATACCGACCAAACAAAAGGAATATCAGTGAAATCAGTTATCCAAGACCTACAATCGCGCGGCCTTATCGCGCAAACTACCGACATCGAAGCCTTAGGCGCTTTGTTAAACGAACAAAAAATCGCCCTCTACTGCGGTTTCGACCCGACCGCCGACAGCCTGCATATCGGCCACTTGCTGCCCGTGTTGGCATTGCGCCGTTTCCAACAGGCGGGGCATACGCCGATTGCCCTGGTGGGTGGCGCGACCGGTATGATTGGCGATCCCAGCTTCAAAGCGGTGGAGCGCAGCTTGAATTCCGCCGAAACCGTTGCCGGCTGGGTAGAAAGCATCCGCAACCAACTGAAACCGTTTTTGAGCTTTGAAGGCGAAAACGCCGCCATTATGGCGAACAACGCCGACTGGTTCGGCAGCATGAACTGCCTCGACTTCTTGCGCGACATCGGCAAGCATTTCTCCGTCAACGCCATGCTGAACAAGGAATCCGTCAAACAGCGTATCGAGCGCGACGATGTGGGTATTTCCTTCACCGAGTTCGCCTATTCCCTGCTGCAAGGCTACGACTTTGCCGAACTGAACAAACGCCATGGCGCGGTTTTGGAAATCGGCGGCTCCGACCAATGGGGCAACATCACCGCCGGTATCGACCTGACCCGCCGTCTGAATCAAAAACAAGTATTCGGTCTGACCCTGCCGCTGGTCACCAAATCCGACGGCACCAAATTCGGCAAAACCGAAGGCGGCGCGGTATGGCTGAACGCGAAGAAAACCTCGCCGTATCAGTTCTACCAGTTCTGGCTGAAAGTTGCCGATGCCGATGTATATAAATTCCTGAAATACTTCACCTTCCTGTCTATCGAAGAAATCGACGCCATCG
>CAUVCE010000144.1:0-4476 GCA_963550425.1 uncultured Neisseria sp. | reverse complement strand
GCAGACGGCCTTTTTGTTTCCTACATGGCTTTTTTCAACAGTTTCACATCTTTGAGCATTTCCGCCAAACGGTTGTTGTCGGCGGTTTGGCTGGTGGCGCAAACCGAATACAGATTGTCGGGGTGGTAGATGGCGATACAGTTTTCGCTTTTTCCGCCGTCTGAAAAAGAATAATCCATACGGTTTTCGGTGGCGGCGCCGATTTTGAGGTTTTGGAGGCCGCTGCCTTCCAAAGCGGTTTTCAATCCGGCATAGTAATCTTTGGCGGGTTTGGCGGGTTTGCCGAAATCGGTAACCGTCAGCACGATATCCGCCCCGGCATCCTGCTGCAGCAGGGTAACTTCGGCGTTGTCTATTTTTTCCGGCATCAGTTCGGCATTGCCTGACTGGTCTTGGAAATTACCGTTTACACCGATGCTGACGGCCTTATCGCGGCTGACCAAGACTTGTGGTTCGGATTTGGCTTCGGCAGGGGCTGTTTCTTCCGATGCCTGAATTTCCGAAGCCGCATCCCGTACTGCGGTTATTGCGGTATCGTCCGGTGAAACTGAAGTCGAACCCTGCCGGCTGCAGGCGGCCAGTGCGAATATCGAAATAGCGATTAAAGTGTGCAGTCTGAATTTAGTTTTCATCGAAATTTCCTTAATGGTTGGAACCCCGCCCTTCGGGGCGGTAGGATTTGGGTTTGTTTTGGAGGGGCGCAACCCCTTCCGATAGGGCTGCACACAGGGCTGCGCCTTGTGTGCAGCCCTGTGGGTCGAAACATGTGCCGTCACGGAAGCCGAAACATTACCATACCGCTTGAAACGGAGGGGGAAAGTGTATAACGGCTTTTCACTTCGGGCGGCATATTTATGCCTGTTCGGCGGCAAAGATTGGCCGAAGGGCCTATTTCCCGCCCGAATCAGGCAGTTTGGCTATTGCCTGGGTGAATTCCGACACATCGTTAAAACTCTTATATACCGAGGCAAAGCGCACATAGGCCACTTGGTCGGTGGCCAGCAGGGTTTCCATTGCCATTTCCCCGATGAGGCGGGAGGGTACTTCCTTCAAGCCCAGCCGGTAGAGGCGGCCTTCTATTTGGGCAACCAAATCGTCCACGGCCTCACTGTCGAACGGCCTTTTGTGCAGGGCGCGTTCCAAACTGGTACGCAGCTTGTGCGCGTTATAGGGTACGCGGCTGCCGTTGCTTTTAATCACATCGGGCAGGCGCAGGTCGAAGGTTTCCGTGGTTACGAAACGCTGTCCGCATGAAGGGCAGCGGCGGCGGCGGCGTATACTGCCGCCATCTTCGGAAATGCGCGAATCAGTAACGGGGGTATTGGGATGTTGGCAAAAAGGGCATTTCATTCATCAAAAATTTCTTAACGGTTGGCACACCGCCCTTTGCGGGGCGGCAGGATTTCTATTAATCGGCAAAACCGGTACGCGTTGCCTGCCGCCTTATACCGGGGCAGGCAGACCCTGCCTTTTCGGCTTTTTAAGCGGCCGCACCGGCGGCGCGGGCGATGGCCAAGCCCTGTTCGGCCGTCAGGTAGCACGGCTGTTCGGGCCGGTCGCGCAACACAATTTCGCCGTCGCGGAACATCACCAGCTCATCGCAGGCCAACTGCCGCCAAACCTCGTTTTCGGTCAGCGGCAGGGTGGCGATGACGGCCACGCGGTCGTTCGGAGTGGTTACGGCGGAAAAATCAATGGCCACGTCGTCATCCAGCAGCCGTGCCTCGCCGAAGGGGGCTTGGCGCACAATATAGTGCAGCAGCGTGCTGGCATGGGCAAACATAACCAACCCGTCCGAAAGGATAAAGTTAAACAGGCCGCAACGGCGGATTTGTTTGACCAAACCCGTTATGGCGTCAAACAGTACGGCATCGTCCGGCCTTTCGTCGAAGCGGCGACGCAACTGCTCGAGCATGAAGCAGAAGGCGCTTTCCGAATCGGTGCTGCCAACGGGGCGGTAATATTGGCCCTTTCCGGGGGCAAAGCCGCTTAAGTGGCCGTTGTGGGCAAACATCCAATATTGCCCCCACATTTCGCGCAAAAACGGATGGGTGTTGGCAAGCGATGTCCGGCCGCTGGTGGCCTTGCGTATGTGGGCGACGACGTTTTCGGATTTGATTTGGTAGGCCTTGACCAAATCGGCCACGGGCGAGTCGGCACTCGGCTTGTCATCGTGAAACAGGCGTACGCCCCTTTGCTCGAAAAAGCCGATGCCGAAGCCGTCCACATGACGGTCGGTAATGCCGCCGCGCTTGCGGAAGCCTTCGAAGGAAAATACGATGTCGGTAGGGGTGTTGCAGTTCATGCCGAGCAGCTGGCACATGGCGGTCGTCCTTGGAAATATCGGTGTTATGGCACAGGGGCAATTGTAGCACGGCGCCGCTTTTTTGCACCGGCCTTGATTTTATGCCGTTTAATGCAATATATCCGCCCATGACGATATACGACACAAGGAAACGCCATGGGTGAGCCGACAAACCTCAAAACCCGCTTTATTTTCGACCAAATGCCCATACGCGGGCTGCATGTCCGTTTGGAAGACGTGTGGAGGCATATTGCCGGACGCAAACGTTATCCCGCCGCCGTGCGCCGGGCTTTGGGCGAATTGACGGCCGCCTGCGTGCTGTTGTCCGGCGGTTTGAAGCAGGGCGGCAAACTGATTATGCAGATTCAGGGCAAAGGCCGTTTGAAGATGCTGGTTGCCGAAACGACTTCCGAACAAACCTGCCGCGCCACCGCCCATTGGGATGAGGGTGCCTCAATCGGCGGGACGGAAGGTTTGGCCGATTTGTTGGGGGAGGGCGGTATTTTCGCCATCACCATGCGGCCGGACGAGGGCGAACCTTGGCAGGGCATCGTGCCGCCGGAGGGCGAAGGGATTGCCGCCATGCTGGAAAATTATATGCGCCGTTCCGAACAGGTGGAAACCCGGATTTTGCTGGCCGCCGATTCGCAAAGCGCCAACGGTTTGTTGCTGCAGCGCCTGCCCGAAGAGGGAGGGGATGGGGATTGGGAACATGTTTGCGTGTTGGCCGATACGGTAACGCGGCGGGAATTGTCGGATTTGGACGCGCAACGCCTGCTCTACCGCCTGTTCCACGAAACCCCGCCCCGCGTCTTTACGCCCGATGTGTTGGAATTTTCCTGCAATTGTTCGCGCGGCAAGGTCAGCGATCTGTTGTTGATGCTGGGGGCGGCAGAAGTCGGCACTGTGGTGGCCGAAGAGGGCAGTATTACGATAGGCTGCGATTTTTGCAACGAGCAGTATGTGTTTGACGAAACCGATGTCAATGCGCTGTTTGGCGGGGATATCGTGCATGCGGAAACGGAAATCCACCGTATTCAGTAACGGGGAGGGCTGTTCAAACCGGCAGGCGTGGATATTCAAACGGCCTGCCGGTTTTTTCCGTGGTTTCGTCAGGCGGTTTTACCTGTTTTCACGATGTCCGTCAGCGGCCAGCGCGGTTTGACGTTGAAACCGCCCGCCTCCACCGCCTGCTCCGCCCGCATCGCGCCGGCGAAGGCTATCATCGCGCCGTTGTCCGTGCAGTATTCCAAGGGCGGGAAATAGGTTTGTACGGCTTCGGCCGACCGGTGCAGGCGACCTTTGCCTTGTACGGGGCGGATTTGCAGGCTGCCCAAACGTTGGCGCAATTTTTTGTTCGCGCCCACGCCGCCCGCGACAACCAGCGTACGGAAGCCCGTGTCACGCAGGGCTTTTTCCGCTTTGGCGGCCAATACGTCGATAACCGCATCTTCAAAGGCACGGCAGATGTCGTTGCGCGTTTGTTCGGCAATTCCGCCGTGTTCGGCGCGTACTTTCTCCACAGCGGTCAAGACGGCGGTTTTCAGGCCGGAAAAACTCATCTGCAAGTCGTTCGAATGCAGCATGGGCCGGGGGAAGGAAAAGGCTTCGGGACGGCCGCGTTCGGCCAGTTCGGCCAGTTTCGCGCCGCCCGGATACGGCAGGCCGAGCAGTTTGGCGGTTTTATCGAAGGCTTCGCCCGCCGCATCGTCCACGCTTTCGCCCAGCAGCACATAATCGCCTATGCCGCGCACGGCCATAAACTGCGTGTGGCCGCCCGATACCAGCAGGGCGACGAAGGGGAAGGCGGGTTTGTCGGCCGCCAGCAAAGGCGAAAGCAGGTGGCCTTCGAGGTGGTGGACGGGGATGACGGGTTTGTTCAGGGCGAAGGCCAGCGAGTTGGCATAGCTCGAACCGGCCAACAGCGCGCCGCCCAGACCCGGCCCCCGGGTGAAGGCCACCGCGTCGATGTCGGCATAGCCTTTGCCCGCGTCGCGCAGGCAGGCACGGGTCAGCGGCACGAGGCGGCGGATGTGGTCGCGGCTGGCCAGCTCGGGCACCACGCCGCCGTATTCGGCGTGCATGGCCATTTGGGTGTGCAGGGCGTGGGCGAGCAGTCCGCCTTCGCTGTCGTAAAGGGCGACGCCGGTTTCGTCGCAGGAAGATTCGAT
>CAUVCE010000143.1:0-4520 GCA_963550425.1 uncultured Neisseria sp. | reverse complement strand
TGGCTTGCGAAGGCGATTCGAAATGGGTGTTCTTCGACGGCAACTATCAGGAATATGAAGCCGATAAGAAACGCCGTTTGGGCGAAGAGGGCGCGAAACCGAAACGTATCCGCTACAAACCGGTAACCCGCTAAAGCGCAAAGAGGCTGCCTGAAAGCTGGACAATAAGCTTTCAGGCAGCCTCTTTGTCCAGTTTCCAAATAACAGTTCAAATAAATTTAAGTGCGCACTGATGACCCCGCTGACCAACTTGCTCTCCCAACTCCGCCAACAAAGCCAAACCGTCCGCGACCAAGGTACGGCTTTTGAGCATCTGATGGTTTCTTATTTCCAAACCGAACCCTGCTATAAAGAGCTGTATCAAAACGTACAGCCCTACGGTAAATGGGCGGCGGAGCATTTGAACGGACTGGATTTGGGCGGTACGACCGACGCGGGTATCGACTTGGTTGCCACCACCTTCACGGGCGAACACCACGCCGTCCAATGCAAAAACTACGCACCCGGCCACACGCTGCAAAAGAAAGACATCGACAGCTTCTTCACCGCATCGGGTAAAACATACTTCAGCAACCGCATTATTGTTTCCACCACCGACAAATGGTCGAAAAACGCCGAAGACGCACTGGTAGGGCAGCATATTCCTGTTTCCCAAATTACCCTGTCCGATTTGGAAAACAGCGTCATCGACTGGACGCAATACCATATCGGCGAACCTCCAAAATGCAAAAGCAGGAAATCACTCCGCCCTCATCAGCAATCGGCGTTAAACGCCGTGTCAAACGGCTTCGCACGCGGTGAAACTCGCGGCAAGCTGATTATGGCCTGCGGAACGGGGAAAACGTTCACTTCGCTGCGGATTGCCGAGCATTTGGCCGGAAAGGGCAAACGCGTGCTGTTTCTCGTCCCCAGCCTGTCGCTGCTTTCCCAAACCCTTCGAGAATGGACGCAGGATGCCGATTTGCCGCTGCGCAATTTCGCCGTCTGCTCCGATAGCGAAGTTGGCAAATATAAAAAAGACGATGACCGCGCCATCGTCCGTACCAGCGATTTGAACTACCCGGCCACCACCAACGCCAAAAGCCTGTATCAGGCGGCCAGCGTGCTGCATGACGCAGAACACATGACCGTCGTCTACGCCACCTACCACTCCATCGATGTCATTCATCAGGCGCAGGCACAATACGGGCTGCCCGGATTCGACCTGATTATTTGTGATGAAGCGCACCGAACCACCGGCGCAACGTTTGACGGCGAAGACGAATCCGCCTTTGTCCGCGTACACGATGCCGGTTACATCAAAGGCGCAAAACGGTTGTATATGACCGCCACCCCGCGCATCTACGGCGAAACCGCCAAAACAACAGAAGGCGTGGTTTTGTATTCTATGGACGATGAAACCCATTACGGCAGGGAATTTTTCGTCTTAACTTTCTCCCAAGCCGTTTCAGACGGCCTGTTGGTCGATTACAAAGTCATCGTCCTGGCCGTTGAAGAAAGCCACATCCAACGCCGTATCCAAAACCTGCTCACCGACGGCAACAACGAACTCAAAGTCGATGACGCAGCCAAAATTGTCGGTTGCTGGAAAGCCCTGTCCAAATACGGCTTAAACGGTGAAGAAGGCGCACTGTACAACCCCATGCGACGTGCCGTCGCCTTCTGCCAAGTCATTGAAAAAGTATATAAAGGCAACAAACACAAAGTCAGCTCCAAGCTGATTGCCGAAATGTTCCAGGCCGTGATTGAAGAATACCGGCAAAAAGAAACGGAAGAATGGCTGAAAGGCAATCCCGGCCTTCCGCTGCCACCGTCCCTGTCCATGACCTGCGAAGCCGAACATGTGGACGGCGGCATGAATGCGGGTGAAAAAGAAAGCAGGCTGCAATGGCTCAAAGCTCCCGAAGGGCTACCTGAAAACACCTGCCGCATCCTCTCCAATGTCCGCTGCCTGTCCGAAAGCGTGGACATGCCCGCACTCGATGCCGTGTTATTCCTCACCCCGCGCAATTCCCAAGTCGATGTCGTGCAGTCGGTCGGCCGCGTCATGCGCCGTGCCGAAGGCAAACAACAGGGCTACGTTATCCTGCCCGTCGTTATCCCTGCGGGTGTAGAAGCCGAAGACGCATTGGACAAAAACGAAAACTACAAAGTCGTTTGGCAGGTTTTGAACGCCCTGCGCGCGCACGACGACCGCTTTGACGCGATGATTAACAAGTTGGAGTTCAACGGCAAAGACACCCAGAAAATGGAAGTTATCGCCATTGCCGACAAAATCGCCCCGAAAATCAAACGCAGCAGCAAAAAAGACCAAACATTGTGCGAAGCCAAAGCGGGATACGGCATAGGCAGCCCTGCCGCACCCGCGCCCGTACAAGAAACCCTCCAATTCGAAATCGGCGAAATCGAACGCGCCCTCTACGCCAAAATCGTCAAAAAATGCGGCAACCGCCACCATTGGGAAGACTGGGCGGGCGACATCGCCAAAATCGCCCGCACCCATATTGACAGCATCAATGCTATTCTAGAAAACCCTGCCAACGAAGCCGAACGCGCCGCCTTCGAAGCCTTTGCCGCCGAACTGCGCGATGACCTCAATAACGCCGTCAGCGACGAAGAAATCGTCGAAATGCTGGCACAGCACATGATTACCAAACCCGTGTTCGACGCACTGTTTTCCGATTACAGCTTCGCCGAACACAACCCCATGAGCCGCGCCATGCAGAAAGTGCTGGATTTATTGCAGCAGAAAAACCTCAACAAAGAGCGCAACACCCTGCAATCCTTCTACGACTCCGTGCAAATGCGCGCCAGCGGCATCGAAACCGCCGAAGGCAAACAAAAAATCGTCGTGGAACTCTACGACAAATTCTTCCGCAACGCCTTCCCGCGCATGACAGAACGGCTCGGCATCGTTTACACGCCCGTCGAAGTCGTCGATTTCATCATCAAAAGCGTGGAAGACGTCTTACAGCACGAATTCAAAAGCAGCCTGCAAGACAAAGGCGTGCACATCCTCGACCCCTTCACCGGCACGGGTACCTTCATCACCCGCCTGCTGCAAAGCGGCATCATCCCGCGCGACAGGCTGCCTGAAAAATACAAAAGCGAAATCCACGCCAACGAAATCGTCCTGCTCGCCTACTACATCGCCGCCATCAACATCGAATCCGCCTACCACGGCATACTGGCAGGCAACATTGACGGCAATGTTTCAGACGACGTTCCCTACGTTCCCTTTGAAGGCATCTGCCTGACCGACACCTTCCAAATGTACGAAAAAGGCGACATGCTGGACGAAATGCTGGTGGACAACAGCGCACGCCGCAAACGGCAGAAAGCCTTGGACATCCGTGTCATTATCGGCAATCCGCCCTATTCCGCAGGGCAGGAATCCGCCAACGACAATAATGCCAACATCGAATACCCCCATCTTGACACACGCATCCGAGAAACCTATGCCGAACACTCCGCCGCTACCAATAAAAACGCCCTGTACGACAGCTACATCCGCGCCATTCGCTGGGCATCCGACCGCATCGGGCAGCAGGGCGTTATTGGCTTCGTAACCAATGCAGGCTGGGTAGAAGCCAATACCGCAGACGGATTGCGCAAATGTTTGGCGGAAGAATTTTCCAGCCTGTATATTTTCCACCTGCGCGGTAACGCCCGCACATCGGGCGAACGCCGCCGCAAAGAAAAAGACAACGTTTTCGGACAAGGCACACGCACCCCGATTGCCATATCGATTCTCGTCAAAAACCCTCAGGCCGAAAAACAGGGGCGGATTTACTTCCACGACATCGGAGATTATCTGACCCGCGAACAGAAGCTGGAAACCATCGCCGAACTTGGCAGCATCAACGGCATTGCCGAACGGCAGGGTTGGCGGGAAATCGTCCCCGACGAATTTAACGACTGGCTCAACCAGCGCGACCCGAATTTTGATAATTACATCAGTTTGGGGGATAAGAAGGATAAAGATGCACTAGTAGTGTTTGAGAATTATTCGAACGGGATTAAAACCAACCGCGATGCTTGGTGCTACAACTTTTCAGACGGCCTTCTGCGTCAGAATATGCAGAATATGATTAGCTTTTATAACAATGAAGTAGAACGGTTTCTGGCAGCCTGCAAAGGGCTACCTGAAAACAGACAGCCTGAAATAAGAGATTTTATAAATAGAGACGAAACCAAAATCGGTTGGAGTGGTGGTTTGGAAAATGATTTTGCCAAACAGAAACTTCATACGTTTAAATCTGAAAACATCGTGACTAGTTTATACCGACCATTTACCAAGACAAACTTCTATTATGATAGACCGTTCAATGAGAGAACTTATCAAATGGGTTATGTTTTCCCAAACATTCAAAGTGCTAACGTAGATAATCAGGTAGTTTATCTAAGCGGGCTTGGCAATTCAGGAAAAGATTTTTCGGCTTTAATAACCAATGTGATACCGGACCTGAATATGCAACATTCGGGAGGACAAGGCTTTCCGAAAGATTTGTATGACTTTT
>CAUVCE010000142.1:0-4528 GCA_963550425.1 uncultured Neisseria sp. | reverse complement strand
AAAGCCACCGACATCGTGATTCTGGTGGTTGCCGCCGACGACGGCGTGATGCCGCAAACCGTAGAAGCCATCGCCCACGCCAAAGCGGCCGGCGTGCCGATTGTGGTCGCGGTAAACAAAATCGACAAGGAAGCCGCCAACCCCGAACGCATCCGCCAAGAATTAACCCAGCACGAAGTCATCCCCGACGACTGGGGCGGCACTACGCAGTTTATCGATGTGTCGGCCAAAAAGGGGACGAATATCGATGCGCTGCTCGAAGCGGTCCTGCTGGAAGCCGAGGTGTTGGAATTGAACGCGCCGGTGGAAGCACCCGCCAAGGGCATCATTGTCGAAGCGCGTTTGGACAAGGGGCGCGGCGCGGTGGCCACTTTGCTGGTGCAAAGCGGCACGCTGAAAAAAGGCGATATGCTGCTGGCCGGAACGGCCTTCGGCAAAATCCGCGCCATGATGGACGAAAACGGCAAAGCCGTTACCGAAGCCGGCCCATCCATCCCTGTGGAAATACTCGGCCTTTCGGACGTGCCCAATGCCGGCGAAGACGCCATCGTGTTGGCCGACGAGAAAAAAGCGCGCGAAATCGCCCTCTTCCGCCAAGGCAAATTCCGCGACGTGCGCCTGGCCAAACAACAGGCCGCCAAGCTGGAAAATATGTTCAACAATATGGGCGAAGGCCAAGTGCAGAACCTGTCGGTCATTATCAAGGCCGATGTTCAGGGTTCTTACGAGGCTCTCGCGGGCAGCCTGCAAAAGCTGTCCACCGACGAAGTGCGCGTGCAGGTCCTGCACAGCGGCGTGGGCGGCATTACCGAAAGCGACGTCAATCTGGCGATCGCTTCGGGCGCGTTCATCATCGGCTTCAATGTGCGCGCAGACGCATCCGCCCGCAAGCTGGCCGAAAACGAGGATGTGGAAATCCGCTACTACAACATCATCTATGACGCCATCGACGATGTGAAGGCGGCCATGAGCGGGATGCTCGCGCCCGAACAGAAGGAACAGCAGACGGGTACGGTCGAAATCCGCCAGGTCATCACGGTGTCGAAAGTCGGCAACATCGCTGGCTGTATGGTTACCGACGGCGTGGTCAAACGCGATTCCCATATCCGCGTCATCCGCAACAATGTGGTGGTGCATACCGGCGAATTGTCTTCGCTCAAACGCTTCAAGGACGATGTGAAGGAAGTCCGCATGGGCTTTGAGTGCGGCCTGATGATTAAGGGCTATGACGATATTGCCGAAGGGGATGTGCTGGAATGCTTCGATATTGTGGAAGTCGCCCGCACGTTGTGATGTAAATTAAAAAAGCCGTCTGAAAATCCTTTGCGGGGTTTCAGACGGCTTTTTCGCCCCCAAAACCAAAACCGCTTCTACTTTAGAATTACCTTCTTTCTGCCGATAACGCCGCTTATCGTTCATTTGTATAATTTTTTAAAAAAAAGCGAAATAAAGTAAAAAAACATAACGGACTAACTTTAAGGCAACACGACATTTCCTTATACATCTTTTCAATAGCGAGCTTATCAAATGATGCACCATCCTTTCCGTCCCGGCCTTTTGGTTTCCCTATTGGCCGGCAGCCAAATTTTTGCTGCCGGCCTGCCAAACGACGGGCAAGCCGAAATCGGGCAACTGAATGAGATTACCGTTCAAGGCAAAAACCGCAGCACGCGCACGGAACAACGCGACTCCCTTACCACTTCGGCCATGAGGACGACCACCGGGCTTGCGCTTTCGCCCAAAGAGACCCCGCAGTCCGTCAGCGTCATCACCCGCACCCAGCTTGAGGGGCAAAACATCGGCAATTTGGAAGACGCGCTCAAAGCCACGACCGGCGTAACCGTTTTGCGTGATTCCGACCGTTCCCGCTTCCAGTCGCGCGGCTTTTATATCGACCAGATAGAGGAAGACGGCATTTCTTCCGACGTATCCAGCCACGCCGGCGAGACCATACACAATGCCGAGAGCCAAACCGATTTGGCCGTTTACGACCATATCGAAGTCGTGCGGGGCGCAACCGGCCTGACCCAAGCCAACGGCGAGCCGGGCGGCACAATCAACACCGTACGCAAACGCCCCACTGCCGAACGCCATTTCAATGGCGGCATCAGTACGGGCAGGTTTGACCACCGCCGCATCGAAACCGACTTATCGGGCCGCATAAACAGCCAAGGCACACTTCGCGGCCGCCTTGTCGGCGTATGGGGGAAGGACGGTTCGTTTACCGACCGCGTAAACAGCCGTCAAGGTACAATATATGGCGTGGTTGATGCGGATTTGGGCGAAAATACCGTTTGGACCTTGGGCAGCCTGTATCAAAAACGCCATGCCGTTCCCGACGTTTACGGCCTGCCCGCAGGCAGCGGGGAAAACCCGCTCGTCCTGCCCCGCAACAGCTATTCCGGCGCCGATTGGAACAACAGCCGATTTGGCAAATTCAACGTCTTTACCGAAGTCAAACACCATTTCAATGACGACTGGAAACTGACCGGCATTGCGGATTACCGCCGCGACCATGCCTTCCGCGAATATTCCGCCCTGAGCAGCGGCCCCTCATGGCAAAACAGCAGCGGCACCATTTGGGGCAGCGGCAGCCGTTATGCCGACAACCACACCAAACAATGGACGGTACAGGCCAACCTGACCGGCAAATTTACCGCCTTGGGGCGCAGCCACGATGTGTTTGCCACATACAGCCGCAACAAACGCCACACCGATTCCGAGACCATGCAGCATTGGGATTTGCGCCTCGACCCCAACAGTTGGAACAACCGCTGGTGCGAATCGCAAGGCTGGCCCAGGTGGTGCATGCCCGACCTGACCCGCGATTTCCCGCTCAACCCATTTGACGGCTCACTGATACCGCACCGAAACTGGAACGAACTGGCCGAACTCGATTACCGTTTCAACCCCATTCACCGCCATACGGACGAACAAACCCGCTCACAAGCCCTAAGCACAGGCATCCGGTTCAACGCCACCGACCGGCTGCATATTTTGGGCGGGCTGCGCCACACCCGCTGGCATTATCGGAATGAGGTAACCGATGTTCTGCACCCCGACCGACCCCGCAGGCTGGATAGTTTGGAAAAACACATATCGCGCAACCGCACCGTCCCATATTTGGGCATTACATGGGACGTTACCCCGCACAACAGCCTATACGGCAGCTATACGTCCATCTTCAAACCGCAGCTCGACTATAACGATGCCTCCGGCGCAAGCCTGCCGCCCGTTACTGGTACGAACCTCGAACTGGGCTGGAAGTCATCATGGCGGGAAAACCGCCTGAATGCCGCAATCGCCCTATTTCAGATCGACCAGCGCAACCGCGCCGTCTATGCGGGAGTGGACGACGACGGCCGAGGTTTTTACACCAATACGGGCCATGTGGTCAGCCGGGGCATGGATGCCGAAATCTCCGGCCATCTGACCCAAAACTGGCAACTGTTTGCCGGCTATACCTACAACACCAGCAAATACCGTAAAAACGAAGGCGAAAACCAGTCGGGGGAAAAATTCAGCCAACACACCCCGCGCCACATCCTGCGGCTCTATACGCAATACCGACTGCCCGTATCGGGCGGCAAATGGCGCATCGGCACGGGCATAAGCATGCAAAGCCAAACCAATAATTTATACGGCCAGCCCCACTTGAGGCAGGGCGGTTACACCCTGTGGAGTGCCGATATACATTACACCCCCAACAAGCATACCAAAATCAGCTTAATCGGCAACAACCTGTCCGACAAACGCTATTTTGAAAACAATGCCAACCGTATGAACGGGGCTTACAATTTTTACGGTATGCCGCGCAACGTTATGGTGAGATTCAGCTGGCAGCTATAAATCCGGCCTCAAAATAAAAAAGCCGCCCGAAACCCCGCAAAAAGGATTTTCAGACGGCTTTTCCATTGATTATCAACAGCAGAAAAACCTATTTCCCACTTTTCCCCCGCTCGAAGGCCTTTTTGCCCTTGCGGCCGAAATAAACAAACCCGGCCACGCCGAACACAACCATAGGCAGGCTCAGCCACTGCCCCATCGACAGCCCCCAAGTCAGCAGGCCGAGATAATCATCGGGCTGGCGGGCATATTCGGCAACAAAGCGGAACAAGCCGTAGCCGGCCAAAAACAGCATCGCGGTCTGGCCGGCCGGGTGCGGCTTTTTCGAAAACAGCCACACCAGCACAAACAGCGCCACCCCTTCGAGCGCGAACTGATAAAGCTGGGACGGATGACGCGGCAGTGCGCCATATTGCCTGAGCCATTCCATCCACTGCGGGTTAAGCATGGCCAAACGGTCATCTGCCGCAGCGGCCTGTGGGAAGCCCATCGCCCAAAAGGCGGACGGGTCGGTAACCCTGCCCCACAACTCGCCGTTGATAAAATTGCCGATACGTCCCGAAGCCAGTCCGAGCGGCACCAGGGGGGCGATAAAGTCCAACACCTGCAGCCACTTCAAACCGTGTTTGCGGGCAAACAGCCAACTGGCGGCGACCACGCCCAAAAAACCGCCGTGAAACGA
>CAUVCE010000141.1:0-4539 GCA_963550425.1 uncultured Neisseria sp. | reverse complement strand
TTCAAGATGTCGCGGCGGTTTTGCGCTTGTGCGGTGGTGTAGGGCTGGATGTCCAGGCAGACGAGTTTGGCTTCGGGGCAGCGTTGTTTCAGGATGTCCCATTCTCTCATCAGGCCGGTTTTGCCGCCCCATCGTTGTCCGCGGTCTGCCCAGCTTTCGTTGTCGGACACGATGACGACCAAATCCACATCGGCTTTTTCGCGGTTCAACATGGCGAGCGGTGCGCTGCATGCCGTTCCGCCGCCGCCGATATTGGCGAGTTTTTGGGCGTTGGTCATGATGCTGTCGCGCGGGTTGAGCTGCACGTTTACCGTGATTTGTTCAAACGGTATCACGCGGGCTTGCGGGTTGGTGCGTAACATGGCGGCGGAGACGAGCGCGGCGATGTCGATACAGCGGGTTTTGCTGGTCGCGCTGCCGCGATAGCCGGTGGCCGGTGGCCGGGCTGTGCATGGAGCCGGAGACGTCCGGGCAAACCACGACTTTGCCTCGGATGGCCGGTACGTTTTGTACGGCGGTTTCCATCGCGTCTTGCAGCGCGTCGCGGATTTCAGACGGCATCTGTTCGGATGCGGCCTGATACGCGGTCAGCAATTGGTAAGGCAGGACGCGGGCGCGGCGGATGGCGGTTTGGTCGCGCAGTTTTTCTGCCACCATTTTGATGTTTTTGCTTTTCGCAAACACATCGTGGCGCAGGAAAGTGTTCAGGTTTTGGCGAACCTGCTGCCATGAGCCGTTGCGGGCGATTTGCGCCCAGTCGCCGCTATTCAATTCCAAAGCAGTGAGCATTTGGAAGGGAACGTCGGGCAATGCGCCTTGGCGGCTTTGTTTGTAGTCTTCAAAGGCGCGGGTGATGGGCGGCAATACTTCGCGGTCGTACGGTTTGCCGATGAGCCACGCAAACCAGGCGGCACGCCATGCTTCACACGGTTTGGGATGCACCATTTTGACCACATCCGCCAGCGACGGAGCATTGCCGATAGCGGCGTTCAACAGTTGTTTTTCGGTGGCGGTCAAAAGCCAAGTCTGCATCAGTTTTTTCGGACGGTTGCCGAAGGACTTTCTGCCGACTGCGCCGCTGCGGATGATTTGTGCGAAGTTGCGCAACATTTTACCGTTGTCCGCCACTTGGTCGAACACGCGGGCAAGCATGTTCACGTCTTTTTGCGCCAACACGGCAAGCAACAGCGCGGGCATGTCTTTCATGAAGCCTTTTTGACGGGCGTACACGGCGGTTTTGGCGATAAACCCGGCGTCCAGGTTTTTTGCCAATTCCAATACTTGCTCAAGCTGGCCTTGTGCGTCGGCGTAGTAGGTGCTGTTCAGGCAGCCGGTGGCGGCAAGCTGGGCGAGCTGTTGTTTGGGTGTCAGTGTGTAGGCGATGCCGCCTGCTTCGTTGCGGGTGTCGGCAGCGGTCAAACGGGTTTTAACGGATTGGAACAAGGTGGCGTTGGCCATTTTTCATTTCCTTTCGTATTGTTGGTTTTTGGCAGCCCGATGTTTTAGTTTTGCAAAAGATGCACTTTCAGAAGGTTTTGAATGGGGCGGTACGGCGGGCAGCTAGGTTTTTCGGGAAACGGCCGATGCTCTACCGACTGAGCTACTCGCTTGGGGCGGGGCAGGATTCGAACCTGCGACACGCGGATTAACTGTAGTTTCCCAAGGCATCTGTCTGCCGTACCGGAAAAAAGGTGGGCGGCTAGATTGGCAGGATTTACGCCGTTTCCGGCGGCGGGACTCGAAGAACCCGCTATAACCAATCCAATGTAATCCTGCCGGCATCCGCCCGTAAAACTTATGGATATCGGTTTTGACTTTGCAGAAACTAAGCTTGCTTTGGAAACTTCGTTTTAGCTTCGCAGAAACCCTGTTCCGGCTGCGCCGAAACTTCGTTTTCAAGCTTTTCGCTTTCAATCATGCAGCGTATGCAGGCTTGGCGCACATAGGCCTTGCGGCCGTCCGAAAGCCTCAAAACAAGCATATTTTCATAGCCGAACAAAAACTCCGCCTCTCTGCCTTGTGCCGTGCCTAGGATTTCGGCCTGATTGAATGCGCGGCCGTCTGAAAGCATAATGTCGTACCGGATGCCTGCCTTTACCGGGAAACATACCGCCTCGGGGAACATCTGCTCCTGCAAAGCCTGTTCCCGTTTACGGTTGAACCTGTTTTTGAGAGACCAATAAATTGCGGTAAAAAAAACGAGCAAACTGAAAACCTGCCAAGCTTCCATCATCTATTCCTCTAAGTTGGTAACGACATTTTTTGCGACAGGCAAAACTGCCTGCAGTTTGGCGAAGTGGGCATACCACACGGCTAGGGTTGGAGAAACACATTTACGCACCCTACCGATTAGGCCATTCCGCCACGGTTTGGCGGAAGCGGGACTCGAACCCGCACCTCGCACTATCAAAGTGATGTAGTTTCTCCGGCATCCGTGCGGCATACCGAAAAACAAAGGCCCTTGATTAAGGGGGATGGCAGGCAGCAAAAATAGGGGAAACAGCGCTGCTCTAACCGACTGAGCTACCCGCCGAAACGGGGCAGGACTCGAACCTGCGGCCAACGGTACAATGTAATTTCCCAAGGCATCTGCCTGCCATTCCGCAAAAGGGGGGTACATCCGGCAACAAGGGGTGGAGAAATTGTTACGCGCTCTATCCACTGAGCTACCCTGCCATAGATTGCGGCAGGGACGGGACTCGAACCCGCGACCTCGAGCTTAGCAGGCTGTAATTCCTCCGGCATTTGCCGGCTGCACCAAAAACATACATCCAATCAACGAACATCATACGGCCGCCCTTCCGAATCCCATATAAACTTTCCATTCGGATAAACCGTCTGACCGCATATAAAACACATAGCCATCCTTGTGCCAAACATCCAGAAACAACCTAAAAAATATATAACATATTGAAAAAAATAAAAATATAATAAACAAAAAAATAATTGGCAAAAAACTGCCGACTATATTCATCATTTTTATATCCAAAAATATATATTTGTATAAATTTTATAATACAGAACCGTTCTAAACAAAAACTAAGCCGGCGGCAGCAAAGGCAGCCCCGTCCGAAGGCAAAAAGCCCTGGCGATTTTGTCGGCGGCATTATCCGCATTCCCCCAAAAACGATAAACAACCCCCACCGTTACATCATCCCGGCCGTCTTTCCCCATCAGGCGGATTTCAACGCCGTCCCGACATTTGCGGCAGCACAGGCCGTAAAAACCATCGGCCGGATACGAACATCCAAGTTGCCAAACGCCGTCCCAGCGGTAAACGGCCAACAAATCGCCCTTGCCGTCATATACAACCTTTTCCAAAGGCCGTGCGGCAAAATCATCCGACAACACAAACAAAAAATAGCACGGAATCAAAACAAACACCCAATCGCCCGCCAGCAGGCACAGCGCACCAAAGAACAAAGCCGACAACAGGGGCGGGAATTTTCCGGATACGGACGAAGGAAAATACCGATGCAGGCAATGAAAAAACCTATACAGCATCATCTGCATGGCCGTACCGGTATAAAAATCATCGTGGCCGGTGTCTTGCGGTACAGCCCGTTCCTTCAAAGATAATGACGGCTTATCCGCCATATTCCCGTTACGCCACAGCCGTTTTGTCTGCCGCCAATTCGATACCGCCACACTTGCCGACAAAAATGCCAACGCGGCGGCAGAGAACGAAACACCATTGTCGGCAGATTCCGCATAAACCGCCGACCACAGGCAAAAACCGGCAAAACACCCGGCCAAAGCCAATAAAGACAGGCAGAGCAAGACACGGATAGCCAGACAGGGCGGCGGCTCGGCATCCGATGCGGTAATATTTGAAGACGGGGAAACACACATTTTTATTTTTTCCATAATATCTCACCTTTTATATCAATTATTCAATTATATTTTGACAACATAAATAGCATATATTTGTAATTGGAACAATGTGTTTTGCGGTCGGACTCGATTTGTGAATGGTTAAGGCGCAGGCTCAATCGTCTGGCGGTATATCCTCCATAAACGGCAACAGCCAATGCGAATATGGGAAGCAACAGCATAAGCCAGCCGATTAATAGGGCGGGCAGCCCGTGCGAAATACGGGTGCGGAACAATGTGGCCTGCCCCAAGGGCGGATGACGGCGGGTTCGGATGGTGTCCAATGCCGAGCGGCAATTAAATAGGGAAAAGATGGCGGCGGCAAGCGGCAATAGGCAAAACAGGGTGTAAAACAATACGGTGTAGCCGTACGGCATACAAAGGAAGAATTCGGTTTCTTTAAGCAGATAAATCAAAAGCCAGCAAAACAAGATGGGCGGTAGAAACACTTTGGCCGCCAATCTCAGTCGTTTACGCAGGGGAAACAGAGGGGCATATTCGGGCGCAGACATACTTTACTCCTTTTCTCGGAATACTTTTTACATTGTATTCATAACATAATCATCAAAATTCCCTTAATGGTTGAAACCCCGCCCTTCAGGAGTAGGATTTGGGTTTGTTTGGGAGGAGTGTAACCCCTTCCAGTAGGGCAACACATAGGGCTGC
>CAUVCE010000140.1:0-4560 GCA_963550425.1 uncultured Neisseria sp. | reverse complement strand
TTCCAAATACCGTATTGGCGGAACATGCCTTCCATACCGAAGGTACGGCTTTCGTCGGGCACAATCGGCACAATGCGTTTGCCGATTTGCTTGTCTTTCAACAAAGTCGCCAACACTCGGACAAACGCCATTGTGGTTGAAAATTCGCGGTCGCCGCTGGATTGCAGTTGCGCGTCGAAATCGGCCAAAGCCGGAATCGGCAGGGCTTCGTTATTCGGATTGCGCTGCGGCAGATAACCGCCCAAGGCATTGCGGCGTTCGCGCAGATACTTCATCTCTTCGCTGTCTTCGGCGAAACGGATATAGGGCAGGTCGCCGCTTTCGATTTGCTCGTCGGTAACCTTGATATCGAAGCGGTCGCGGAACTGCTTCAACGAAGCCTTGTCCATTTTTTTCGCCTGGTGGGCAACGTTTTGCGCTTCGCCGGACTGACCCATGCCGTAACCTTTAATGGTTTTGGCCAAAATCACGGTCGGACGGCCGTCTGCGTTATTCACAGCTTCATAATAGGCAGCATATACTTTGTGCGGGTCGTGGCCGCCGCGGTTCAATGCCCAGATTTCGTCATCGGACATATTGGCCACCAAAGCCTTCAATTCGGGCGTGTTGAAGAAATGTTCGCGGACATACGCACCGTCTTTGGATTTATAAGTCTGGTAGTCGCCGTCCAGACATTCGTTCATACGGTTTTTCAGTGCGTTGTTGGTGTCGCGTGCCAGCAGTGCGTCCCAGCGGCTGCCCCAAATCACTTTCAATACATTCCAGCCGGCACCGCGGAAATTGCCTTCCAATTCTTGGATGATTTTGCCGTTACCGCGTACCGGGCCGTCCAAACGCTGCAGGTTGCAGTTGATGACGAAAATCAGATTGTCCAATCCTTCGCGTGCCGCCAATGCGATTGCGCCTTGGCTTTCCGGCTCGTCCATCTCTCCGTCGCCGCAGAATACCCAAACCTTGCGGCCTTTGGTTTTGCTCAAACCGCGTGAATCCAGATATTTCAGGAAGCGTGCCTGATAAATCGCCATCAGCGGACCCAAGCCCATCGATACGGTCGGGAACTGCCAGAAGTCGGGCAGCAGGTGAGGGTGCGGGTAAGACGGCAGGCCGTGTCCGCCGGCTTCTTGGCGGAAATGATCCAACTGTTCGTCTGTCAGGCGGCCTTCCACATAGGCGCGGGCATAGATGCCGGGTGCGGAATGGCCTTGTACGAATACCAAATCGCCTTCTTCTCCGTCGCCCTTGGCGCGCCAGAAGTGGTTGAAGCCGACATCATACAAAGTGGCAGCGGATTGGAAGGAGGCGATATGGCCGCCCAATTCCAAATTTTTCTTGCCCGCACGCAGCACCATGGCCGCCGCATTCCAACGGATGATGGAACGGATGCGGTGTTCCAGCTCGTGATTGCCGGGCGATTTCTGCTCTTTGCCTACCGGAATCGTGTTCAAATAGGCGGTGGTCGCGTCAAACGGCATGTGTATGCCGCGGCGGCGGGTATATTTCACCAGGTTTTCCAGCAGGAAATGCGCGCGCTCGGTGCCTTCGTTTTCCAGCACGGAGCTTAAGGCATCTAACCATTCCTGAGTTTCAATCGGATCGATGTCGTTAATTTGGTTGGACATGGATAATCCCTTCATCATAAGGTTGCAGAATACGGCTTCAAAACCGCGCCCTGATTTTGTTCGCAAAAAAATACTGCGGCGGGCCGCATCGGTGCGGGGCTGTTTTTGCCTGCCTAACGGCCGTGCCATTACGAAAAAAGCCGCAAAATGCTATCAGTTATCGGCTTCCCTTGCAAACGGCAAATCAAACAATTTGTACAAAATCAGAAAATACCGAATATAAAAAATCTTAGATTTTCGTTTTCGAAAAACAATACGGCGAAAAAACCTTCGCAACATTCGGTTACACACAGGATTTCAGGCATCTTCATCCGTTTTCGGGCGGCGGCGTTTCAACAAAACCCGTACCGCGCCATCATTTGCCGCATGGGGTTCGGCATAGGCCAACACATCGGGATGCAGCATCAGCCAGCGGCGCACCAGGTTTTTCAACTTCGGCTGATAACCCGAAGAACCCAAACCGCTGCCGTGGATGATTTCCCCGCACACCCCGCGCCGCTGCACAAACACGATAAACTCGTTCAACACCTTCTGTGCCTCGTCTTGCGAATAGCCGTGCAAATCCACGTCCGCCACCACATCGTAATAACCCGACTGCAGCTTCCTGATGTCGTTCTGCCCCTGCCCGTTTTTGCCGAATGCGGCCGGAATATCCAGCCACTGCCCGTCCCCGACATAAAAATAATCCTCCCCAGTGCCATATGCCTCTTTGTCTTTTCTTGGCCTGATGGGGGAAACATCCCTATGCGATTCGCGCCGCCGCGCATCCGGCAGCGGGACGACATCCGACATCAGGGCCGCAAAATCCACCTGCTCGGCCTGCCGGCGTTTCGCCTCGGCCTCCGATTGCGCCCTTTGCCGGGCTTCCCGTTTGGCCCGTTCGCCCAAATCCTTCAAAACATCCTGAAAATCACTTCGCCTTTCCGTCATAAGACCATCCTCGCAAATTCGATATCCCGTTCGGCGGCCTGCCCGAAAGCGCCGCCGATTTAAACAAATTTTGATTTTACCGCCCCAAACAATATATAGTCGAACAAATATCGCGCATTGCAAGGAATCAAAATATGTCGAAACACGTCATCCTGGGCATCACGGGCGGCATCGCCGCCTACAAATCGTGCGAACTCGTGCGCCTGCTAAAGAAACAGGGACACCGGATCACTGTCGCCATGAGCCGCGCGGCCGCCGAATTCGTCTCACCCCTGACCTTCCAAGCCCTGAGCGGAAACCCCGTCATCACCGAAACCCACAGCAACGCCGAACAAAACGGTATGGCGCACATCAATCTCACTCGGCAGGCCGATGCCTTCCTAATCGCCCCCGCCACCGCCAACACCATCGCCAAAATCGCCAACGGCATCGCCGACAACCTGATCACCAACCTTGCCGCCGCACGCAAATGCCCGATGGCCGTCGCCCCCGCCATGAATGTGGAAATGTGGCACAACCCCGCCAATCAGCGGAACATCGCCCGACTGGCTTCAGACGGCATCGCCGTTTTCCAACCCGATTCGGGCGAACAGGCCTGCGGTGAAAACGGCTTGGGCAGGATGCCCGAAGCGGCGGCATTGGCCGACCTGTTGCGCGATTTGTGGACGCCCAAAACCCTGAACGGCAAAAAAATCCTGATTACGCTGGGTGCGACCTTCGAGCCGATAGACCCCGTACGCGGCATCACCAACCTCTCCAGCGGGCAAATGGGCGTCGCCATCGCCCAAGCCTGCCGCGCGGCCGGCGCGACGGTCAGCATCATACACGGCCAAGTCCAAGCCGCCCTTCCGGCCGGAATGCGCGAAACCGTCCGTGCAACCGGCGCGGAAGCCATGTACCGCGAAGTCATGTGCCGCGCCGCCGCCCACGATGTCTTTATCTCCGTGGCGGCCGTAGCCGACTACAAAGTCAAAAACACCAGCAGCCACAAAATCAAAAAAGACGGCAGTGGCAGGCCGCCCGTCATCGAACTGGAGGAAAACCCCGACATACTGGCCGCCGCCGCCGCCCTGCCCCGCCCCCCGTTTTGTGTCGGCTTTGCCGCCGAAAGCCGCAACATCATTGAATACGCCCGTGCGAAACGCCTGAAAAAAAACATCCCCCTGATTATTGCCAACGATGTAGCCGTCGCCATGGGGACGGCGGGGAACCAAATCACCCTGATAGACGACAACGGCGAAACATCCCTGCCCCCATGCGGCAAGGCAGAAGCGGCGGAAGCTATAGTCTCCCACATAGCCTCCGTACTGCCTGACGGATGAATAACGCAATACGCCCACAGTTGACTGTTCGGATATCCAACCGTACTTTCACACACGATTTTACCGTTTGCTACATCTTGTAAACTTATGTTATCTTTTCTTGCGAACCCATCCTAAGGGTTGCAGCCAAACAACCGATATTGTGGCAAAAGGAAACCGGCCGCCCCGTGCGGCATCGGTCGATTTTGGAGAAACACCATGACAGAAAAAAACAACCAAGCCGGCCTGCAGCAACGGCCGGACAACGTCGAGTTACTCAGCGCGCAAGCGCCGATAACCGACTTTCGCGGCCTGATGATAACCGTTATCGCGGCAGTAATCAGCGCAATCCTCTATCAAATACTGCCATATGACGCAAACGTCAATAAAGGCCTGACCATCTTGGCCTTTGTCGCCGTCATGTGGTTTACCGAAGCCGTACACATCACGGTAACCGCACTGATTGTGCCGCTTTTCGCCATTCTGTTCCAAATCCCCGAAATGGGCACAAAACAGGCTTTGGCAGGCTTTGCCGACCCGATTATCTACGTCTTCTTCGGCGGATTCGCACTGGCCACCGCGCTGCACATGCAGAAGCTGGACAGGAAAATCGCCGTCTGGCTGATTTCCCTTTCGCGCGGCAACACCTTTATCGCCGTGCACCTCCTGTTTGCCGTTACCGCCTTCCTTTCCATGTGGATCAGCAACAC
>CAUVCE010000139.1:0-4571 GCA_963550425.1 uncultured Neisseria sp. | reverse complement strand
CCGCAAAGGCGGCAGCTCGGGCGATCCGCTGTTCCGCGGTTTGGGCGGTTCGCGCCTGTCCGTCAATGCGGACGACCAGTTTATTTACGGCGGCTGCGGTATGCGTATGGACCCGCCGACCGCTTACATCCATCCCAACAGTTTTGACGAAGTGATTGTAACCAAAGGCCCGCAAACCGTTACGCAGGGCATGGGCCTGGTGAGCGGTTCCGTTCAATTTGTCCGCAAAAATCCTGATTTTACTGAAAAACCCTACAATATAAACACGTCCGCCACAGTCGGCAGCCACGGCCGCCGCGACGGTTCGCTCGAAGCGGAATTCGGCGGCAAATACGCTTACGTCCGCACCAATATTTCGCACAACGAAGCGGACGACTATAAAGACGGTGCCGGCCACCACGTTCATTCCAACTTCAAGCGCGACAGCCAAATGCTGCAAGTCGGCATCACGCCGACCGAAAACACCACCATCGCCGGCACATACGAACGCAGCCGCGCGAAAGTCGCCTACGCCGACCGTATGATGGACGGCAGCAAATTCGACCGCGACGCTTGGAACATCCGCTTCAGCCAACGCAGCATCACGCCTTGGTTCAGCGAACTCGAACTACGCTACGGTCAAAGCGAAATCGACCACGTTATGGACAACTACAGCCTGCGCACCATCCGCAATCCGGCAGACAAAAAGGCCAACAACCCCAAACGCAACACCGATACAGGCCGTCTGAAAGCCACCTTCGACTGGGATACGGTTAATCTGCAAACAGGCATAGATTATCTGGATGATGTGCACGTTGCGCGTATGGAGCGCGGCGGCGACGGTTACCGCCACAAGCCGTTCATGCCAAACCAAAGCTTCAAGCAATGGGGTATGTTTGCCGAAGCCGCATGGCAGCGTAACGAAAACCAAAAATGGGTAGCCGGCCTGCGCCACGACCAAGTCAAAGCGCATTACGACACCAACCGTGTTACCGACCCCGTATTGAAACATCAGAAATACAATCTGAATTCGGGCTTCCTGCGTTGGGAACAAACCGCCGGCAACCTGAAATATTACGCCGGTTTCGGCATTGCAGAGCGTGGGCCGGACTACTGGGAACGCCTGAATTCCGAAAACAAAATCGTTCGTCCCGAGCAAAATCGCCAGCTTGATGCGGGCGTCATTTGGAAAAATGAAAACGTACAGGCTTCCGTATCCGTATTCGGCAGCCGCATCAACGACTTCATCCTGCTCGAAAAACGCGGCAAGACCAGCGTCCGCAATATCGATGCCAACCGCGTCGGCGGCGAAGCCGAAATCAAATGGAAATTCGCCCCCAACTGGGAAATCGGCAGCAACCTGGCTTACACGCGCGGCAAAAACCGCACCGACAGCCGCCCGTTGGCGCAAACCCCGCCTTTGGAATGGAACAACTCTCTGGCATGGGATAACGGCAAATTCAGTGCGGGCGCGCTCTGGCGCGTGGCGGCGGCGCAAAAACGCTATGCCGTCGGACAAGGCAACATAGTCGGACAAGACATCGGCGCATCCGCCGGATTCGGCATACTGTCGCTCAATGCCGGCTGGCGCATCGCCAAATTCGCCACCCTGCAAGGCGGCGTGGACAACGTGTTCAACAAAACCTATGCCGAATTTGTCAGCAAAGGCGGCGACCCTTCTGCCGGAACGCAGACCACGCGCGTAAACGAGCCCGGCCGCACGGCTTGGTTGCGTTTGCAGATGCAGTTCTGATATATTAAGGGCAAAAAACAGGCCGTCCGATGGTTTTCCAGACGGCCTGTTTTATTTTAAAATTTAATCTTTACAAATACTTTTAACACTGTCGGGAATATACCCGCCGCATACCCAAACGAGTTTGCCGCCGTTTTTCATGGACAACATTACCAAGGCATCATCCCCACCGACCGGCGTAGCCGTAATCGTACCCTGCATAATATTGACATTCTGCCAAAATCCTTGTTGTTCGGGAGTCAGAATAATGGCTTCGGTAATCTGGTTGAGTTCCTGACCTGCCGCCAGCCTTTCCTCTACCTTGCCCTGAGCCGCCAGCAGGGCCCCTTCCGCACCGCCGACTTCCACATTTGACGAAACAGCGGGTGGGGCAGCCGCCACGGAGGGTTTCGGCGGTGCGGCCGGCGCAGTTTCATTTTGCCGTCCGTCCGGGCTGCCGCCGTCATCGACCAATTTCACGCCGACGACTTTTTCAACCACCAACCAATAGTCTTTAGTCATATCCATTAAAAAGACAAAGGAAACCATCAATACGGTAACCGACAAAACCAGCGGATAACCCAACACCAGCCCAAACAAAGCCGTGCCGCCGCCGTAAGCCCCGCGCGCAGCCTTGGCGCGCGCCTTATGCCCCAAGGCGATGGATACCAAGCCAAGCAGCAAAATTCCCAAAACCGTATAGGTGAGGATATCCCTGTCCAAAAACTCGGCGAATATCGGCAGGAAACACAAAGCGGCCGCCGCCCAGCACAAAACCGCAAAAAACAAACTACCCAACGCGGGCAGGTTGGAACGGTCTTTGGGATCGTCAAACGGTGCGCTGGCATTATAAAGATAATTCTTCAATTTGGATGATCGAGGCTTGGACATAATATATTTTCTTTTAAAACCCTATGTGTTCAAACAGTTGGAAAATGGCATGTGGATTGACAAAAAATGCTGCGGCGTTGCCCTCCCTGCCCCGTTTTTTGTTAGCCCGCTATAATTACTTGGAATCGGGATTTCATGGTTTGGGCGGCAAATCCCTGTTTTATGTTTTAGACAATCATAATTTTTTATTTTAACCCAAACGGGCGGTTCGAAAAACAATTTTCAACCCGCAGGCAACGGCAATTCGGCCAAACTAACCCGACAATCTGCCGTCCTCCATACTCATCACGCGGTCAAACCTCGCCGCCAGCTCGTCATCGTGCGTAACCACCACCAAAGCCGTGCCCAGTTCCGCTTTGAGTTCCAACATCATGTCCAAAATATTGCGCGCATTCTTACGATCCAAGTTGCCGGTCGGCTCGTCCGCCAACAGGCAGGCGGGAGAGGTAACCAATGCCCGCGCAATCGCAGCCCTTTGCCTCTCCCCGCCGGAAAGTTCGCCCGGCCTGTGTAAGACGCGGTTTTTCAAACCTACTTTGTCCAACATGGTCAAAGCCGCCTTTTTCGCTTCGCCTTTGGGCTTCCTGCCGATCAGCAGGGGCATCATCACGTTTTCCAATGCCGAGAATTCGGGCAGCAGGTGATGAAACTGATACACGAAGCCCAAATGGCGGTTTCTCAAAATACCGAGTTGCTTTTGGCTCAATAAGCCCAAATCCTCGCCCATCAATATTACCTTGCCCGAAGTCGGCCTGTCCAAACCGCCCAAAATATGCAGCAGCGTGGATTTGCCGCTGCCCGATGCGCCGATGATGCCCACGCTTTGTCCGGCTTCCACCCTAAGGTTCAAACCGTCCAATACTTGAACGTCCAACATGCCGTCGTTATAACGCCGGCACACCGACCGGCATTCCAAAACCGCCTTATTCATAACGCAAAGCCTCCGCAGGTTCGGTCTTCGCCGCCCGCCAACTGGGATACAGTGTAACCAGCAAGGACAGGCCGATGGAGATTCCCGCAATCGCGGCCACATCCGACCACACGACGTGGGAAGGAAGGTAATCTAAAAAATATACTTTCGATTCAATCAGTTTTCTGCCGGACAAGTCTTCCACCCAGCTCAAAACCGCGCTGATGTTGAACGCCAGCAGCAATCCGAAAACCACCCCCAAAAACGTCCCTATCAGCCCAAGCAGCGCACCCTGCACAAAAAATATTTTCATCACGCCGTTGGGCGGCATGCCCTGCGTCCGCAAAATGGCGATTGCCGACTGTTTTTCCGTTACCGTCATGATTAATGTGGATATCAGGTTGATCGAGGCTACCAGGCTGATGAAGAACATGATGACGAACAACATCCGTTTCTCCATTTCCACCGCATTGAAGTATGACTGGTTGCTAAATGTCCAGTCCCGTGCCCAAACGGTGTCCCGCATATCGGCAGGTATCAGCCCCGGCATCAGCGAAGGCGCGTTTTGCGGGTCGGCCAGTTTCAAACGCAGGCCGCCGAAGCCGCCATCCAAACGGTAAAGTGTTTGGGCATCTTTGATATGCGTCATCGCCAAAGAGTTATCCAGTTCGTAAATCCCCGTTTTAACCGTGCCGACCAGCTTAAACTGCTTCAGGCGCGGCACCATGCCCGCCGGCGTAACATTGCCCTCCGGCGTAATCACGGTAACTTTCCCGCCAATTTCAACCCCCAAGGCATCCGCAACCTCCTGCCCCAAAATGATGTCAAAACCGCCGGGCTTTAAATCTTCAAAGCGGCCTGCCGTCATTTTCTGCCAATAATCCACCACCCGCTTTTCTTCAGACGGCTCAACACCGCGAAGCTGCACGCCGCGAACCTCGCCGTTGTTGGCCAGCAAGGCCTGATCGGCAATATAGGGCGCGGAACCGAGCACATTCTTGTTCCCCGCCACCATTTTGCGCAAATCCTGCCAGCTGCCGCCGTTTTCCGTATCGTAAA
>CAUVCE010000138.1:0-4582 GCA_963550425.1 uncultured Neisseria sp. | reverse complement strand
TGGTGGAGGACATGTATCAGATTATGGCCATCGCCAACTACGAAGACCGCTTCGTCATCCCCACCAGCCACAAGGAGCAGGTGGAAAACAGCTTCGGCGACAAAGCAAGCTGCGGCTTCTCCTTCGGCAACGGCTGTTCGGGCGGGGGCAGCGAAGAGAGCCTGTTCGGAAAACGCAAAGGCACGCCGATAATCTTCATGGACAGGCGCAAAGATTTGGCTGAAAACAGAGAGAAAGGAGTCCGCTGATGCAGGGTAATCCCGTTTACAAATTCCTGTCTGCCCTGTTGTGCTATCCCGAGGCCGATTTCCAAGAGGCCGTTCCCGAATTTCGGGAAGCCTTGGCGCAAATGCCCGAGTTGGCGGCACACCGCGAAGGCTTGGGGAAACTGCTGGATTACATCCAAAACAACAGCCTGCGCCATATTCAGGAGGAATACGTTTCCACCTTCGACCGCAACCGCCATCATGCCCTGTATATTTTCGAGCATGTTTACGGCGAAGACCGAGACAGGGGCAGTGCGATGGTTGATTTGCTGGAAGAATACCGCAACCACGGCTTTGAGCTGGGCGATGACGAACTGCCCGACTACCTGCCGGCGCTGTTGGAGTTTTTTTCGCAAATCGATGCCGAAGACGCGGCAAAACTCTTGGGTGACGCAGTACACGTTATCAACCATATCGCCGTCAAACTGGACGGATACGGTTCGCCATACGCCCCCGTATTGCAGGCGGCCGTATCGCTGAGTCCGGTGAGGCCGCAACCCTTGACCGAGCCCCCCGTGCGCGATATGGACGAGGCTATGGAGACCTTCGGCCCCGATATGCAGGGTGTGGAGCCCCTGCTCAAGCCGTCGGTCGAAACCATTAAATTCTATCCGCAGGGCGGCTATCAAGGCGGCCGTTAAGGAGAGTCAACATGAACACATTCCACCAATTCATCTTCGGTATCTATCCCTACATCTGCCTGGCCGTTTTCTTCTTCGGCAGCCTGGTGCGTTTCGACCGCGAACAATACACATGGAAAAGCGACTCCAGCCAGCTGTTGTATGACGGGCAATTGAGATTGGGCAACATACTGTTCCATGTGGGCGTATTGGCCGTATTTTTCGGCCACCTGTTCGGCCTGCTTACCCCGCTGTGGTTTTGGGACGCCATCGGCGTGAGCCACGGAGCCAAGCAGATCTTCGCCATGACCATGGGCGGCATTTTCGGTTCTATGGCTTTGGCGGGGCTGATTATCCTGGTCCGCCGCCGCTTCAAAATCGACCGTATCAACATCAACAGCACATGGCAGGACAAACTGGTGTTAATCTGGATTTTGATTACCCTGTGTTTGGGTTTGTCCACCATCTTCGTCAGCATGGGGCATTTGGACGGCCATGAAATGACATTGCTGATGAAATGGGCGCAACACATCGTTACCTTCCGCGGCGAAGCGGCAGCCTTTATCGAAGATGCGAACATTTTGTTCAAACTGCATATCTTCATGGGCATGACCTTCTTCCTGATTTTCCCGTTTACCCGTATGGTGCATGTGTGGAGCGGTTTTGCCAGCGTCAGTTATCTGATCCGGCCTTGGCAGTTGGTTCGCCGCCGTTAATTCAATCCCACTCGGACAGCCCGGAATTTTCGGGCTGTTTTTTTGTTTTTCATCAAAATTTCCTTAATGGTTGAAACCCCTTCCAAATCAGTGCGACACACGGGGCTTCGCCTTATGTGCGGCCCCGTGTGTTGAAGCAACACAGAAATGCATATTGAAATATTGCAATCCTTCAAAATAACTAGATATTCAGGAATATTTACCAAACAACCGATTTTTTGCAATATCCGTGCCTTTGGAGCAGGTTATGGCAAAACTGCTGCCGATAAAGCCGTAAAGCCGATGTTGTGGCGGTTTTGGGGATTTCGCTATAACCATGTGTTTTGAAAATCAGGAGGACACCATGTATTTACCGACCCGATTGGGCATAATGGCCGTATTGGCCGTTTCCGCCGGTTTGGCTTCCGCCGCCGATTTGACCGTTTCGGCCGCCGCCAGCCTGAAAGAGGCTTTTCAGGAAATCAATGCCGCCTACCAGCAGGCGCATCCCGATACGAAAATCAATTTGAATACGGCCGCTTCCGGCGTTTTGCTGCAACAGATTGTGCAGGGTGCGCCCGTCGATGTTTTGGCGACCGCCGACCAACAAACCATGGATAAGGCGCAGGAGCAAAAAGTAGTCGATCCGGCCAGCCGCCGTACTTTCGTATTGAATGATTTGGTTATTGTGCAGCCCAAAGGCAGCAAATTGCGTATAACCAAATTGGACGATTTGAAGCAGGCCGCCGTTGCACGCATCGCCGTCGGCAATCCCGACAGCGTGCCGGCTGGCCGTTATACCAAGGGTGCTTTGGAAAAGGCAGGGCTTTATCAGGTGCTGACGCCTAAAATCATCAGCACGCAAAATGTCCGTCAGGCTTTGGATTATGTGTCCCGTGGCGAAACGGAGGCGGGTTTCGTGTACCGGACCGATGCCGTTTTGGCCAAAGACAAGGTGCGTATCGCGGTTGCCGTTCCTTTGGAAACGCCGGTTTCTTATGCCATTGCTGCCGGTGCGGACAGCAAGCAGGCCAAAGAAGCGCAACAGTATATCACTTTCATCCAATCGGCCAAGGGACAGGCTATTTTGAAAAAATACGGATTTAGTACGCCGAAAAGCTTTAAATAATTGATGGGCGATAATCAGGCGGGCGGCATATCGGATGCCGCCTTTGTATAGCGGGTTAATAAAAAACGGGACAAGGCGGGTCAATGTGTAGCGTTTTTTGTTAATCCGCTATATTTTATGGATTTTAGTTATGTTTCAGGAAGCCTTACCTGCCCTGCTGCTTTCGTTGAAGGTGGCATCTTGGGCGACTTTGTTCAATTTGGTTCTCGGTGTGGCGGCGGGCTGGCTGCTGGCACGACACCGTTTTTGGGGTAAAAACCTGATTGATACGGTGCTGACCCTGCCTATGGTGCTGCCGCCTACGGTGATGGGTTATTATCTGTTGGTTTTGTTTGGCCGAAACGGCACTTTGGGGCAGTTTTTGAAGGACAGTTTCGGCATCAGTCTGATTTTTACTTGGCAGGGGGCGGTTTTGGCGTCGATGGCGGTAACTTTTCCGTTGGTGTTAAAGCCCGCCCGTGCGGCATTCGAGGAAGTGAATGTTCAGTTGGAACAGGCTGCAAGGGTTTTGGGTTTGTCGGAGGCCGCCGTTTTTTTGCGGGTAACGCTGCCTTTGGCGTGGCGCGGCATTTTGGCCGGCCTGTTATTGACTTTCGCACGCGCCTTGGGCGAGTTCGGTGCGACTTTGATGATTGCGGGCAGTATTCCGGGCAAAACGCAGACTTTGTCGATTGCGGTTTATGAGGCGGTTCAGGCGGGCAATGATGATTTGGCCAATTATTTGGTGTGGCTGATTTCGCTGGTTTGTGTCGTTGTGTTGTGGAGTGTCGGTCATTTGGCCAAGGCGGGGAAAAGGTATGCAGAATAATCAGTGGGTTTTTGATTTTGCTTTTCGCGCCCGCCTGGGCGGCGGTGGAAAGGTGTTCGAACTCGACTGCCTCTGCCGCACAAAGGCCAGGCGTTTGGCTGTCGTGGGGGCTTCGGGTTCGGGCAAAAGTCTGACTTTGAAAATGCTGGCAGGGCTGATGCGGCCGGATGGCGGGCATATCCGTATTGACGGTTGGGTTTGCGCCGATATTGAAGCAAAACGGTGGCTGCCGCCGCAGCAAAGGCGGGTCGGCCTGATGTTTCAGGATTATGCGCTGTTCCCGCATCTGACTGTGGCGCAGAATATCGCCTTCGGCCTACAGGGCGGCTTGTTTTCGCCTTCGCACAAACAGGCGTTGAAAATGGCGGAAGAGTGGTTGGATAAAATGCAGTTGGGGCATGTTGCCGCGCATTATCCGCATCAGGTTTCAGGCGGCCAGCGGCAGAGGACGGCTTTGGCGCGCGCTTGTGCGGTAAGGCCGAAATGGTTGTTGCTGGACGAACCTTTTTCTGCTTTAGATGCCGGTTTGCGCGTTCAGATGCGCGAACAGACGGCCGCTTTGCAGCGTGAGCTGGATATTCCCATGTTGCTGATTACGCATGATAGTTCCGATGCCGATGTTTTGGCCGATGAGGTGGCAGAAATGGCGGCGGGCGTTTTGCGGCACGAGGCCGCCTGAATTATCCTCCGCCTTCTTCCCATTCTGCCTCCATTTCCTGTTTTTCTTGTTCCGTCAATACGGTAAGCAGCAGGCCTTCGCAAGTTCCAAATTGGGAAGCGGTTTCGCCTATGGTTTGATTTGCTTCGTCAAGGTTTGCGGCATTGCCGAATTTGCCAAGTAGAACCCGCCCGTCTATGCGTTGGGACGTATTGACGATGATGACGATACCCTCATCGGACAAAACGGCATCGGGCGGCAGGGGCTGGGAAAAATAGCATTTATGCCTTGCCGCCTTGCCAAGTGTCGCGCAAACCCACCGTTTTGTTAAACACGGGCCTGCCTTTTGCATGGTCTTTGCGGTCGGTGACGAAATAGCCCAGCCGTTCAAACTGCCAGCGGCTCT
>CAUVCE010000137.1:0-4601 GCA_963550425.1 uncultured Neisseria sp. | reverse complement strand
CCCGCGCTGATTCATTTGGCCGATGCGCTGCAAAAACGGGACGAAGGGGATTTCCGCGCGGCGGGGAACAGTTTTCAGACGGCCTTGGAAGCCGAACCCGACAACCCCCGCCTGCTGCTCGAAGCGGGGCGGTTTTATGCCGAAGACAACCAAAACAAAGAGTCCGCCGCCGCGTTTGAGAAAGTTCTGAAAACGGATATTCCCGCAGAAACCCGCCCCATCGTGGAAGGCTATTTGGCCGAACTGGGCAAACGCCGCCGCTGGCACGGCCAAATCAGCCTCGGCTACGGCTACAACAGCAATGTAAACCAAGGCAACGGCATCAGCCAATGCGTATGGGAAATCGCGGGCATGTGCCTGATGGAGCGCACCCTGCCCGCGCCAACGGATTCGACCTTCTCATCCTATAGCGCGACCGCCGAAAAAACCGTCCCGCTCAAAGGGCATCACGGCGTACAGGCGCGCGGTGTGCTGTACGGCAACCGCTACACGGAAAAAGACAAAGATTCGGCGGCCATGCCGGATTACGGCTATCACAACGGTTCGCTGTACGCGGGATACGCCTATGCCGACGCACGCTCCTCCTTTTCCCTGCTGCCCTATTTCGAATACGACTTCCGCAACCGCCACACCCACTACCGCGCATGGGGCGCGGATGCCGACTGGTCGCGCGCACTCTCCCCGCGCTGGCGCATCAATGCCCGCGCCGGCGCGAAAAAGACCGGATACGGCGGAAAAAGCAAAGATTATTTTGCCGACTACAAACAATACGAACTGGGCGCGGGGGCGGAATTTTCCATCACGCCCAAAAGCGGCCTGTTTGCCAACTTCGATGCCGCACGCAAAGCCTATCCCGAAAAATCCTCTTCCAGCAAGGAATATACGGCACGGCTGGGCGCGTATAGGCTTTTTTCGGGCGGTACTTATTTAAACGCCATCCTGCTCTACCGCCGCAGCCTGTATGACGCGGCAAGTTTCGTCAGCGACAACAGACGGCGGCGCGACAAGCAATACATCATGATGGCTGCGGCGGGTTTCCCGCAATGGAATATCAAAGGCGTATACCCCGAACTGCGCTTCCGCCGCACCATCGCACGCAGCAACGCGGTGTATTACCGCTACCGCCAAAACGAATGGCTGCTGAATTTCAAATACCGTTTTTAATTGCCTCCCCGCCAAAACGGCAAAACCGTCCGGAACAGCATCCGGACGGCTCTAAAAATCCATCATTATTTATCACGCAGTCTGCAACGCTTTTTAAACATAAACACATAGCCGGCAGCAGCCGGCAGCAAAAACAATACCGCTTTGACCCCCCACAACAACGGGGAAGCCGTCCAATGCCCCCCGACCGCCACCTTGCCGTCAGCATACCAATCCCACAGCGGCCACCAACACAAAGTCAGCAACCCCCAAAAAAGAGGCCATACCAAACGGGTCAGACCCCGCTGCCACAGCATAAAGAACACGGCCGACCAAATCAGCGTCAGCGCGGCCACCAACAATGCCGTATCGCGCGGAGGGCTCACATAGGAGGCGGCAAAATAAGAAACCGCCACCCACAAAACGGCCAATACCGCCATAATCAACTCTTCGGGTCGTTTAAACATCATTACTCCTAAAACGGCAAACATGGAAAACCTTTGCAATATACCGCAAAATACACTGTTTGAATATGTTGCTTCAACACACAGGGCTGCACATTAAGGGACATATCGCAATGCCGGAAGGGGGGGGTTATAGCCCTCCCAAACAAACCCGGATTCTACCGCTCCGAATGGCGGGGTTTTAACTATTAGGGAATTTTGCCGGATGTTATGGGTTTTTCCAGCCTTTGCTTTAAGGCCCCCGCCCAGCCGTATGGTATGGCCGAAATACTTATTTTTACCAATCCGCTATAATTGCGGTTTTGTATTGCAATATTGGAAACCATTATGCAGTTGAAAAATTTCCTAAAACGCGCAGAACACATACTAAACCGTCTGGACAGCCTGTTACCGCCTGAAAACCGCGAACCGGACTGGCGGGCGATAGCATACCGCTGGCAAAAATCCGGGCGGGGCGGCATTTTGGAGAGCCTGCCCAGGCCGCACACCTTCCCGCTGTCGCAATTGGCCGCCATCGACAATCAGACCGGCCGTTTGGTACGCAACACCGAACAATTCCTGTCCGGCCGCCCCGCCAACAACGCCTTACTGACCGGCGCGCGCGGAACGGGCAAATCGTCCCTGGTCAAAGCCCTGCTGCACGAATATGCCGGACGCGGCCTGCGCCTGATAGAAGTAGACAAGGGCGACTTGGCCACCCTGCCCGCCTTACTTTCCATTTTGGAAGGCCGTCCCGAAAAATTCATCGTCTTTTGCGACGATTTATCCTTTGAAGACGGCGAAGACGGTTATAAAGCCTTGAAGACTGCCTTGGATGGCGGCCTGTCGCAACGTTGCGATAATGTTTTGGTGTACGCCACATCAAACCGCCGCCACCTGATGCCCGAATACATGGATGAAAATACCGCCCATACGGGTATACGCGGCGAAGTCCACCCCAAAGAAGCCGTTGAGGAAAAAGTTTCCCTTTCCGACCGTTTCGGCCTGTGGTTAAGTTTTTACCCCTTCGACCAAAACGAATACCTGTCGGCAGTTGCGGGCTGGCTGCGGCATTACGGCATTGATTTTGACGATGCCGCACGCCGTGAGGCCCTGAACTGGGCGCAAACGCGCGGCAGCCGCTCCGGCCGCACCGCCTTCCAATTCGCCTGCGACTGGGCAGGCAGGATGCCGGAAGAACGGTCGGCTTAAAACCGCCCGAATATGCTTAATCCGTATCTCATCCAATGTTTCGGCAAACAGTATGGCACATCAGGCGCAACCCTGTGCGTCATCCTGCTGCCTCCATGCCCAATAAACTCAAATCCCCCTCCCGCTCTCAAAGGAGGAGTTTCAAGCAATAATGGGAACATCATACGTCATAACTGCCCGTTACCGCCGCCTCAGCCAAAACATGACCGCGCATTGCATAATGCAAGTCATTGAAACGGAAGCCCTGCGGCAGATTGAGCCGCGTATCCAACGCGTATACCGTCAAATCATAGCGGTGGCGGCAGTTCGGCGGCGCCATCCCGCCATAACACGAGGCGTCGGCCGCGTCCAACTTCCCCAAAACACTCGCCCAACTGTTTGCACCCTGAACATAATCCTTGGCGGTCAGACTTTCGTTTTCAGCCACCGAAGTGCGCGTCAAATCGGCAATCAGCCAGTGTATCCATACGAATCCCGCCGCCGTTACCGCGTCTTTGTCGTCCAACACTGCGGCAAATGATTTTGTCCCTTCGGGCGCACCGCTTATTTCAAACGGGATTGAAAAGGTCGGCATGCCGCCTGCGCCGAATTGGCTGCCCCGTTTGCCGTAACGGTCGGCAAATACGCCGTTTTCTATTGCTGTTGTTGTTACTTTCATAGAAACCTCCTTAATGGTTGAAATCCCGCCATTCAATGCGGCAGAGTCGGATTTTTGGCAGGGGCTGCGTTTATGTATAACCCAACTGAAAAATCAAATATCAGTTTTCCACCCGCTGTTTCGCCCGTACCGGCAAAATCAGCACGGAGGCCGATAATCGAGCCTGCCGGGCTCGGCTCCGGCAGTTGCTCGGGATTGGCATTCAGGAAGGCAAAGATGGAATTAACGGTGCTTTGCTGCAGGCCGAAATTTTATTGGATGCCGAAAAATCCCATATCCATCAGCATAATATGCGATGGGCCATCGCTGTCCGGCAATCTGCCTTCATGTTTCGGCACACGGGGCCGCACATAAGGCGCAGCCCTGTTTGCCGCCCTACCGGAAGGGGTTACACCCCTCCAAAACAAACCCAAATCCTACCGCCCCGAAGGACGAGTTCATTTCAACGGATACGTCGCCCCTCGCCTTATTTGCAGTCTTAGGAATTTAAGGTTTGAGTATTTGGAAAACTGCCAAAGCCGCCGCCTTACTATAGTCCCAAGCCCTGTTTTTGTCATCTTTTTCGCTTCATGCACCCCGTCTTGACGCTGGCCGCCGCGCTGAAATAGAATGAGGCAGGTTTATTGGGATTTCCTTAATGGTTGAAACCCCTTCAAGGTGGTAGCGTAGGGCTATTATTATTCTATTATTATTTATGTGCAGCCCTGTGCGTTGAAATATAGTTCGGATGCCAAGGCTGCCCCGTCAAGTTAAAAGGACAATTATGACCACTCAATTCGTTCCACAAAGCAGTTATACCAAAGAAGAACTGCTCTCATGCGGACGCGGCGAACTCTTCGGTGCAGGCAACGCGCAACTGCCGCTGCCCAATATGTTGATGATAGACCGCATCGTCAATATAAACAGCACCGGAGGAAAATACGGCAAAGGCGAAATCGTCGCCGAATTGGATATCAATCCCGATTTGTGGTTTTTCGGCTGCCATTTCGAAGGCGACCCCGTTATGCCCGGCTGTTTGGGTTTGGACGCCATGTGGCAGCTGGTCGGCTTCTATCTGGGGTGGACGGGTGCGCCGGGACGCGGTCGCGCCCTGGGTTGCGCCGAAGTGAAATTCAGCGGCCAAGTTCTGCCGAAGCATAAAAAAA
>CAUVCE010000136.1:0-4608 GCA_963550425.1 uncultured Neisseria sp. | reverse complement strand
CGCAAGTCATGCCGAAGCGGGCGGCGACGGTGGCGGAAGCCACGCCGTGCTGACCCGCACCGGTTTCGGCAATGACGCGTTTTTTGCCCATGCGGCGGGCGAGCAATGCCTGACCGATGGTGTTGTTTACCTTGTGCGCGCCGGTGTGGTTCAAGTCTTCGCGCTTCAACCAGATTTGCGCGCCGCCCAGATGCTCGGACAATCGCGCGGCATGGTAAACGGGGCTGGGGCGGCCGACGTAGTGTTTCAAATCGCGGTGGAACTCTTCCCAAAACGACGGGTCGTTTTTCGCTGCTTTATAGGCATCCGCCAACTCTTGCAAGGCGGGAATCAGGGTTTCGGAGACATAAAGTCCGCCGTGTTCGCCGAAAAAGCCCTTCTCGTCGGGCGCTTGGTAGTTTTTCATCGATTTTCCTTTTCAGACGGCTTGCTGCCGCTTAACAAAAATACAATAACAAGCCGCCTGAAGCGTTTCAGACGGCTTGAACAATCGGCATTCGCGCAACACCTGCCTCATACGGGTTGACAAGGCAATACGCCTTGCCGTATCCCCCTTAGTTTGGGGCAATTCTTATTCTTTCTGCGCCACGATATGTTCCGCACAGCCTGTTGCACCGCTTTTCCGACAGTTTGACAAAAATTCCGCATATTGGCTCGCATAATTGACACATTATCGGGTATCTCTCCCCGCACTGTAAAGAAAAACCCCCTTCCTTTTCATCAAGGATAACGCAATCGATAACAAACAACTTGGCGGATAACCAATTTTCCGATACGAAACAATAGGGATGGGCGATATCGCATCAATTCTCCAAAAACCGTCATACACAAAAAATCCCGCTTTCGACGAGCGGGACTTCTCATTTCAAAATATCTCAGCCTTTTTTGCCGGTAACGGTTGCCACTGCCAAATTATCGTTACGTTTCAAGGCAATGCTGCTGACACCCTCGGGATAACGGATATCGGACAGATGCAGGATATCGCCGGCCACCACTTCCGCGCAATCCAATTCCAACGCTGAAGGAATATTTTTCGGATCAACCAACACTTCCACGCTGGCAGTCAATACAGACACGCGTCCGCTTTGCAATTTGACCGCTTTGGATTTCTCGGCATTGACAATATGCAGCGGCAAACGCATTTTCAAAGGTTTGTTCAAATCAACCACTTGAAAATCAATGTGTTGGACCTGACGGCGGAAAGGGTGGATTTGGAAGTCGCGGACAATGACGTCCTGGGTTTTGCCATTGAGGGTCAGCTTGATCAAAGAAGTGTGGAAAGATTCTTTTTCCAAAGCATAAAACATGGTTTTATGGTCTACCGAAACGGCAACCGCTTCTTGATTGTCGCCGTACAAAACGGCGGGAACCCGGCCTTCGCGACGCAGGCGGCGGCTCGCACCAGTGCCTTGGGCTTCGCGGACGGTGGCTTGAATTTCATATGACATAATAAAAATCCTTAAAAAGGGAACAACAAACAAAACCGCCCTCCGCCGCGACCAGCTTCAGGCGGCCCAAGCTTACGGCAGCAACATACCGCCGTTAATCAAAACATCTTCATTAAACAGATAAGACACCGACTCCTCATTGCTGATGCGGCGCACCGTTTCCGCCAACAATCCGGCAATGCTGACCTGGCGGATACGGCTGCAGGCCTGTGCCTGCACCGACAGAGGAATCGTATCGGTAACGACAATCTGGTCGATATCGGAAGATGCAATCCTTTCAACCGCCTCGCCGGAAAACACCGGATGCGTGGCGTAGGCCAACACGCGGCTGGCCCCCCTGTCCTTCAGGGCGGAAGCGGCCTTGCACAAGGTATTCGCCGTATCAATCATATCATCCACAATCAGGCAGGTTCGGTCTTGAATATCGCCGATGACATTCATCACTTCCGCCACATTGGCCTTCGGCCGCCGTTTGTCGATAATCGCCAAATCCGAATTCAAAGCCTTGGCCATGGCGCGCGCCCGCACCACGCCGCCGATATCGGGGCTGACCACGGTCAGATCGTCTATCCTCTGCCGCTGCACATCGTTCAGCAAAATCGGCGTGGCATAAATATTGTCTACCGGAATATCGAAAAAACCCTGAATCTGATCGGCATGCAAATCCACGGTCAATACGCGGTCGATACCGGCCGAATAAAGCATATTGGCCACCAGTTTGGCGGAAATCGGCACGCGGGCGGAACGCGGGCGGCGGTCTTGGCGGGCATAGCCGAAATAGGGGATGGCCGCCGTAATCCTGCCGGCCGAGGCGCGTTTTAAGGCATCGGCCATGGTCAGGATTTCCATCAGGTTGTCATTGGTGGGCGCACAGGTGGACTGCAGGATGAAAACATCGCGCCCGCGTACGTTTTCCAACAATTCAACGGCAATTTCGCCGTCTGAAAATTTGTTTACGGAAGCATTGCCCAGTGAAATATCCAAATGTTTCACCATATTGGCGGCCAATTGCGGATTCGCATTGCCGGTAAACACCATCAAACTGTCGTATGCTGCCATTTCTTCCTCGCTCGGCATGGAATAAGTAAAGTCGGGTTTTGGAAACATTGCGGTTTCCTTAAAGGGTGGTAGGCTGTTGCGGGCGCAATTATAGTCAAATCACCATCAAACCGCCACTGCGGCGGTTTGCCCTTTTGGATGCGGGTGGCCTGCCGCCGATATTCTGGCAAATCGTTATATATCGAATTGAAAAGCAAAAGCGTGCCTTGTTATGCACGCTTTAATTTGGCTGGGGATGTAGGATTCGAACCTACGCGTGTCGGAATCAAAATCCGATGCCTTAACCAACTTGGCGAATCCCCAACTTTATCCCCCTGCCAATCGGCAAGGGGATGGCTTTAAAAGGATGCATTATCCCTTCCTTCTTATATATTGTCAATATCGGGATGTTTTTTTACCCTAGTATTTTGTTTATATTAATAACATTCCTGCCAAAGGATGCCGCGCGATTCCTCGGGCATGCCGTTTTTCCAAATCTTCCGGCAATTTTCCAAGGATAAACTTCGCCTCGCCTTCAGAATCGCAAGCCAAAAACAGGCAGGCGCCCGAACCGGTCATCTGCGGCTGCCCGTAAGCCTGCAGCAGGCGGAAGGCGGCAGCCACCCGGGGATATTCGGCCAAAACCACGTTTTGCATATCGTTGCGGAACGGTTGCAAGGCGGTAAAATCCGGATCGGGGCATGAAGGGCTGTCGCGCGTCAAATCGGGGTGGGCAAAGATTTCCTTTGTCGCAATGTGGACATTGGGACGCACGATCGCATAATGCCGCAACGGTATTTCAAACGGCCTAAGGATTTCGCCCACACCTTGTGCAAACGCGTTTTGCCCAAACAAGAAAAACGGCACATCCGCACCCAACGTCAGGCCGATTTCGCGCAAACGCGCCGGCGGAAGGTTTATCCGCCACAGTCTGTTCAATACCATTAAAACGGTTGCCGCATCGGAACTGCCGCCGCCCAAACCGCCGCCTGTAGGGATGTTTTTTTCCAGCCAAATATCCACTCCCGAACCCGCAGCGGCATAAGGCTGCAAGGCCGCTGCGGCACGGTGGGTCAAATCTTGTTCGGGCGGCAGGCCGTCTGTAGGCGTATGCAGCGCGACCACGCCGTCTGAACGGGGTACCAAATAAACCGTATCCTGCCAATCCAGCAGGCAAAAAATGCTTTCCAGTTCATGATAGCCGTCTGCCCGGCGGCCGGTAATGCGCAAATCCAGGTTTAATTTGGCGGGCGCGGGGTAGGCGGGCGCATATATGGGCGGGCGCATCAGGCGGGTTCCTCGCGGATGGCGCACACGGAGGGGCTGTCGGCAGCATTTTCGGATAATGCCATATTGTCGAATATCAGCTTTATCGACAATTTTTCGCCGTTCAAAGTCAGGATGCGGACGCGCCCTTCCTCGTTTATTTGCCGGTCGATCAGCCAGCCAGCCTGCAGCAACTCGCCCTTATCGGTAACCTGATGCGGCAAATCGGCCGTCCATTGGCCGTTTGCCCAAACATCAAGATATTGCAGCGGCAGGACGAAGCCCAACAATTTTTCACTCAACTCGGCTGCCGTATCGGCTTCAAAACGTTCGCCGCGCGCATTGACGGCCAATACGCCCTGCGCGTCGCGGCAAAGCCGGCCTATGGTATTGCCCAAGGGTGTATTGATATCAATGGCCTGCACACCGTTTTGCCTGAGCCAGTCGAAATTGGCATATGAGCCCCTGCCGCCGGCCTGAACCGCCAGCCGTCCGTCGGCGGAAAAATCGGCAATCTCGCCCGGCTGATGCCATTGGGTACGCGCAACCGGTGTCAGGGAGCAGGCCGCCATCAGGCAGGCTGCCGCGCCAATCAAATACTTTTTCAAGCAAATCCCCCTTTTTCCAACATTCCCATAATATATTATCTTTCAACGCACGGAACCGCACATATGTAAGTACGGCCCCGTGAGCCGCCCTAAAGGGGCATTATTCCCCCGACGTATCGAAATACGCACTTGCCTTACCGAAATGCTTTTTCTGATATTCGATTACGGCATTTTTGGCCTGTTCCCGATTCAGCCCCTCGGTCAGCGACAGCAATTTCGCCATGTGGCTGTCGGGATACTTTTTCATA
>CAUVCE010000135.1:0-4610 GCA_963550425.1 uncultured Neisseria sp. | reverse complement strand
ACCCAAATCCCCGGCATTTCCTGCGTCAAACCGATGGGCGCGATGTATATGTTCCCGAAAATCGACACCGAAAAGTACAACATCCATGACGACATGAAATTCGTCTACGACCTTTTGGTACAGGAAAAAGTATTGCTGGTACACGGCACGGGCTTCAACTGGGTCAAACCCGACCACTTCCGCATCGTTACACTGGCCTACAGCCACCAAATCGAAGAAGCCATCGGCAAACTGGAACGTTTCCTGAAACATTACCGCCAATAAAAACAAACCGTCTGAAACCAACTTCAGACGGTTTGCTTTTATCATCTCAAATGTTTCAACACACAGGGCCGCACATAAGACGCAGCCCTATGTGTTGCCCTACCGGAAGGGGTTACACCCCTCCCAAACAAACCCGAATCCTACCGCCCCGAAGGGCGGGGTTGCAACCATTAGGGAAATTTTGATCAATAAACATCACGCTGATAACGATGTTCCTCACGCAGATTGCTCAAATACTCTTCCGCATCGTCACGGCTCATCCTGCCCCAGTGTCCGATGATTTCGAGCAACACATTTTCCACATCCCTGGCCATTTTGGCCGCGTCGCCGCACACATAAACATGCGCCCCTTCCTGCAGCCAGCCCCACACCTCGGCGGCGGCCTGCCTCAACTTATCCTGCACATAAACCTTATTTTCGCCCTGCCTGCTCCAAGCCAAATCCGCGCGGGTCAGCAGGCCGTCTTTACGATATTGCAGCCATTCCGTCTGATACAGGAAATCATCCGTAAAACGGCGGTTGCCGAACACCAGCCAGTTTTTGCCGCTGTCGCCGTTGGCTGCCCGCTGCTGCATGAAGGCGCGAAACGGCGCGATCCCCGTGCCCGCGCCTATCATAATCACCGGCACATTGCCGTCCTGCGGCAGGCGGAACAACTTATTCGGCTCGACAAACACCCGTACCGGCGCGCCTTCTTCCAAACCTTCGCCCAAAAAACCCGATGCCGCGCCGGTATAAGTCCGGCCATGATGCTCAAAGCGCACCACGCCCACCGTCAAATGCACCTCGTCGCCCACCTCGTCCTGAGCCGAAGCGATAGAATACAGGCGCGGACTCTGCGGGCGGAACAAACCATACAGATCCTGCGCGGCCAGCTTGACCGGAAACCGCGCCAATACCCCAGCCGGCGGCGTATCGGCCAAATAAACATTCAACTCATCGGCCTTATCCGCCAAGGCCAGCAACTCCTCCGACTCGGCCAATTCCGCATACCGGCGGACAAACTGCGGCGTATTCTGCGTAATATCCAAATCCAAACTCAAAGCCGTCCGAATATCGGTCAGGCTGCCATCGGCCTTCTGCACCTGCTCGCCGCCGTCCAAACCCGCATACTGCAAAATCTCCGCCACCAAAGATTCGGCATTGACCGGCCATACCCCCAAAGCATCGCCTGCCTGATAACGGATGCCCGAACCGGACAAATCAATCTCAATATGCTCCACATCCTTGTCCGCATGACGGGCGGTAATCTTCTGGCGCACCGACAATACCGCTTCAAAGGGCTCGTCCTTACTGTACAAACGCCCTTCTTCTGCAACGTCGGATTTGGCGGCATCGGCATCCGCCGCTGCGAGAGATGCCGCCGATGCCAAACCGCCCGCCTGTGCGGCAGCCGCATCCGTCCACCTGTCCGCTTCCGCCTGAAATTCCAAATCGCAAATGCCGACTTCGGCCAAACGCCTGCCGCCCAACTTTGCCAGCAACCCATCGAAATCACGCCCTGCCTGGCAGAATTTAGGATAACTGGAATCGCCCAAACCCAACACCGCAAAACTGATGCCGGACAAATCGGGGGCTTTTTTGCCGCTTAAAAACTTATAAAGAGGCAGTGCTTCCTCCGGCGGTTCGCCTTCGCCTTGGGTCGAGGTAACCAAAAACACAATATCCTCGCCCGCCAACTGCTTGGCCTTATAGTCGGACAAGGCATAACCTGCGGCATCTATGCCGGCCTTTTTCAATTTTTCCAACAATTGTCCGGCCACCTTGCGCGCATTGCCGGTTTGCGAAGCCGACAACACCGTAACACGGCGGGCAGGTTGCGGCGGAGTTGCGGCCTCTTCGGCAGAAGAAGGGAGGCCTGCATCCGGCAAAACATCCGAACCAAAACTCTTGGCCCATGCGTAACCGGCCAAAAAAGCCAACTGTTGGGGAGAGAGTGCCGCCAATTGCGCGGCCAACTCGGGGGTAATCGGGGTCATGGTTGTTCCTTTGTCCGTTATAGCGGAATCATTAACAAACTACCGATGTGCGCCCAGCCATACCCTACGGCCGCCTTACATCGGTTCATTGACAATCACACTATATATGGATATGGCGATTTAGGATTTTTATAACGTGCAAAATATAATCAGCCGCCGGATTAAAGGGAAAGAATGTTTATTTGTAAGCAAAGAGGAATTGGTTATAAAAACGAGACATTTGGCAAACCGCCCAAATTCAAACGAACAAAGCGGCAAAAAAGATTATTTAATATGCAAAACCACATTTTTCACATTTGAACCATCCGGCTTTAGTCGGATAATGCCGCCCTGCCTCCCCTTGACGCTAATCAAAATACCGTCATAACGCGATTCGTGCAAAACCAAATCCGCGTTGCCGAAAGCGCGGTACGATATCGTGCGGCAACCGTCTTTACAGACTTCAGGCGGCCAGCGCAAAAAATAAACATGCCCGCCTTCCACCTTCAGGTTTTCCCCGCCGGCCAACTGAAAATAATCAAAATCAGGCTTCTTGGTACGGAATGTCCACTCGGCCTTCTCTTCTTTGAACACCCCGCGCCCATCGTCATACAGATATCGGAACACGGCGCGGTATTCCGTATCATATCGCAAGGGCTGCAACGGAAACAGGGCAAACTGCCTGTCGGTCAGCAGGCCGTTTGGATCACTGTCCTTATCCAGCAGGCGGGTATTTGGAATCTTACTGCCGCCTTGATACAGTTCGAAAGACAACATCTTGACCGATGCCACCCTGTTGTCAAATGCAATGCTGACAGGATTGCCGCTGTAATTATAATCGGGCAGAGGGTCGGGGGTTTCATCGAGGAAGTCGGGGGATGCCTCGCTGCCGACCGGATAAGGCACATACTTGGGCGGGCGGGCACAGGACGAATCTGCATAATTCCTTTGGCGGCAATATTCCGCCTTTTTACTGCTGCCCTGATTGATAACCAAAGCATGATTACCCCCCCTGACGGCAAAAGCCGTGCCGGCCTCATCGCTGTCAGGGTCAAGCAGGGAGAAACGGTGGTAGATGGCGGTCATCAAACGGTCGATATGCAAATGTTCGGGCGGCGGAAAGGCAGGAATGGAGGGATCTTGGGTAATGGTACTCAGATTTTCCTGCACGGCAGACAAATAACCGGCGCTGCGTGCGCGGTCGGCTGCCGTCTTGCCGACAAAAAAAGGGCTGTCCGCATGTTGTTCATGATGTCCGTCAGACGGATAAACCGCCAAATAGCGGGCATGTCCGGCAGCTGATTTCTGCAATTTCGGCGAATAGGCAAAAGCCGCCAAACCGGCTTCGCGCCGCAGGCGGTTGAGATAGGCCAGGCTGTTCAAACCGCGCGTATACGCCCTATCCTGAGCCGCTTGGGCGGTTATGGCGGAAGAGAAAGCCGGATAATATGGAAACCGTTGAAACAGGAAATACAGGCCTGCAAACAACAACAGCCATAAAACCGGCCGCCGAATACCTCCCCTTTGCCAAACAGATGTTTTCCCCATCATTCTTTATTCAACGATAAGCAGCCCGACAATCAAAGTAACAACGGTTATGGCAAACAATAAAATGACTGAGATGACGAATCGTTTCATCAAAATTCCTTTTTCGTGTAAAAATCAGCCTTCACACATCCATCTGATTTGATTCTGCAATACATAGGAATAGCGTTGCCCTGCCGTCCGTCTATGAGATAAGGCCGAATGCTTATTTCCGTGCCCGGGAAATTTTGTCCAGCACTTCACCCGCATCAAGATAACCTTGGCGGTTTGCTTTGCAGAAATCGGCCTTTCCATAACGTTTGAAACGCATTATCCCGTCATCCACCGCTTCCTTTTCCAAAACCGAAGTACGGCGTTTGTCAAACACGCCACGGCATTCGGAAGAGATTATGCGGGATGCTTTCGCCGAGACCCCTTTTTTAAAGCCGCAGGTTTTTTCCAAATAGCGGTTGAACGCGCCGCCTTGCAACACAGCCTGGCAAAAGTCCTTGCGGGTGTGTATTTCCGTTACCGGTTCGGCACGGGCAGGCAGTGCCAGCACCGGCAGTAATAGGATGGACAGTATTTTTTTCATAGGGCTGTGCCTTATGTGCGACTCTGTGTGTTGAAACATTATTTCAATTTTAAGTTTAATATTTATATCTCCTGTTCAGGCAGTCCGTATTAAGGAAAGGATGCACAAACCGCCTGAAAAAATTTTCTGCGCCGTCAAACCCGATCAGCGCTCGATTTGGCTTACATCCCGCACCGCGCCTTTGTCGGCGGAAGTCGCCATGGCGCCGTAGGCACGCAGGGCGGCGGAGACGTAGCGGTCGCGGTTTTCCGGTTTCCACGCTTTGCTGC
>CAUVCE010000134.1:0-4699 GCA_963550425.1 uncultured Neisseria sp. | reverse complement strand
TCGAAATGGGCGTACTCGACCCCGCCAAAGTAACCCGTTCCGCGCTGCAACACGCTGCGTCTATCGCCGGCCTGATGCTGACGACCGACTGCATGATTGCCGAAATCCCCGAAGACAAACCTGCCGCACCGGATATGGGCGGCATGGGCGGCATGGGCGGTTTCTAAGCTGATTTTTGCCCATAATGCCTAAAAGCGGCCTGGAAACATTGGTAAAATGTTTTCAGGCTGTTTTTTTGTCTGTTTTGTTATTGCGGGTCGTATGGGAGGGAAGTGTCTGTGAAGGATTTTATATAGTCGGGACGACTGACGCGAACCGGTAGGAGTTTTGATTTGGTTGTTTTTGCGCCATATTTTGCTGCTTGGTATCCTAAATTAATCCGCTTGGCTATAATACGGCCTCTCAATTAAGGCAGCCTGTCCGTAGCGGTATTTTTTTTGATGTTTGTCCGGCTGCCAAACTTTGTCTTTTCGATAAGGCAGCCCGCCAATGGGGCAGGTGCCGGGGGATTTTGATGAAATCATCTGTACACGAACAAAATGTATTCGCGCCGGTCAGCCTGTTTTTCGGCCTGCTGGCTTACTGCCTCTTGCTCGTTACCCTGTTTTTCTCTGCCGCAGCGGGGGTGTTGGCCACGCTTTTTGCCTTGGCGGCGATTTTGCTCGGACATATCTCCTATGCCAAGGTAAGGCGTTTGGATGTCGGCGGCAAAAAGGCAGCCTTGGCAGGGCTGGTGTTGGGATACTCTGGCTTTGTGGCGGTCTTGATATTGCTCGGTATGTTGATGGCCCTGCCAAAAGGAAAGGATTTGTCGGCGCTGTTGGAAGAACCTACAAAACCCGCATTCGAGGTAGTCAAAACCCAGTCTGACCATAAATCGGATGAAGTCTGGTCGGGCGAGGTTCCGCCTGCCGCCAAACCGGTGGTGGCCGTGCAGCAGGACGTGGAAACCCGTCTTAAAAACGGTATGAATTTAAATGAAATAAATGAAAATTACCCGCTTAGTAAGGAAGACCGAAAATATTGGAAAAGTATCGAAATCCGGCAGGGTTCGATCGTATTGACGCAGCTGCCCGACAATATGGGCATGTCTCAGCAGATTATGTTGTTGTCGGCAGAAGAAAACGGCAAGCTGTCGTGGGCTTGCGCCGGCAAAATGGATAAGGCTATGGAAAGGGCCCTCTGCCATTGATGTTTTCCGCTGGCACAGCCGTCTGAACAGCATTTCAGGCGGCTTTTTTGCAAACGGCCGAATCGGCCGACTAACAATTTCAACGTAAACAGCCATATTGACAAAGCGGGGGCGGCGGGTAAGATTCGGCATTTTTTAGGGAAGCCAAGCATGTATATCGGACGCTTCGCGCCCAGCCCCACAGGGCTGCTGCACATTGGTTCGCTGCTGACCGCGCTGGCTTCGTACGCCGACGCGCGTTCTCGCGGCGGGCGTTGGCTGCTGCGTATGGAAGACCTTGACCCGCCGCGCGAGATGGAAGGTGCTGCCGACCATATCATCCGTACCTTGGAGGCCTTTGGTTTTGAGTGGGACGGCGAAATCGCCTACCAAAGCAGGCGCGATGAAATTTATGCCGAAGCATTGGCAAACCTGCAGGGCAAAGGTTTGGTGTATCCCTGTTATTGCAGCCGCAAACGGTGGCATTCGGCGGCGAAGGTGGGGGCGGACGGCTTCGTATATGGCGGACATTGCCGCCATGCGTTGGGGAAACCGTCTGCGGACGGGCGGCTGCCTGCCTGGCGGATGTGCGTACCCGATGAGGTTGTCGGGTTTGACGATGCCGTGGTGGGATATTACGCACAAAATCTGGCACATGATATTGGAGATTTCATACTTAAACGCGCGGACGGATTTTGGGCGTATCAATTGGCCGTGGTGGCCGATGATGCGGAACAGGGAATAACGCATATCGTGCGGGGGCAGGATTTGCTGGTATCCGCGCCGCGCCAGATTTGGCTGCAACGCTGTTTGGGCTATGACACGCCGCATTATGCCCACCTGCCCTTATTGGTAAACCGTTACGGCCAAAAATGGTCGAAGCAGACTCTGGCGCCCGCCCTGGATTTGAACCGGCGCGAGGCTTTGCTGCGGCAGGTTTCGGCCTATCTGGGGCTGCCGAGTGCGCCGCCGGTGGACAAACCGCAGGAACTGCTGGCTTGGGCGGTGGCCAATTGGAAAATGGATGCCGTGCCGGCACAGGCGGTTTGTACCGAAAATACGGCTTATCCCGACACATAAGATTTCCTATATTAGGGGGATAACCCTGTTTGAATTAAGCATCCATTTTTTAAGTGGAATATTATAGCCGTATATTTTGAAAGGAAAAAATGCACGTTTTGCTTTTGCCGTCCTGGTATCCCGAAACCCCGTCTTCATCTGACGGGCAGTTTTTCCGCCAACAGGCGCATGCCTTGCAACAGGCGGGTTTGAAAACCGGCGTGGTTGCGCCTCTGTTCCGTTCGCCGCGCCGCTGGCGGGAAATCATCGGCGGCGATTACGGTTTTCGGCGGTTCGATGATGACGGCCTGCCGACTTACACATACGGCGGCGTGTATTTTTTTCCCCGCCTGCCCTATATTGACCGCGAACGTTGGGTTGCGGCGGGGATGCGGCTGTTTGGGCATTATCTTGCCGACCACGGCCGCCCCGATATCCTGCACGCCCACGCGGTAAACCACGGCGGCATTTTGGCCGACCGCATTTCCCGCCGTTACGGCATCCCCTATGTCATTACCGAACACAGCAGCGCCTATGCGCGAGGATTGATACGCCCGTGGCAGCGCAAAGCCATGCTTCAGGCGGCCGGGCGGGCTTCGGCGCGGTTGGCGGTGAGCCGCGAATTCTGCCGTCTGTTGGAACGCGAATACGGCGGATTGGATTGGCAGTATCTGCCCAATATGTTGGGCGGACATTTTTGCCGGCCGTTGCCGCTGGCCGAACAGGCGGCTTCCGATTGTTTCACTTTCTGTTCGGTGGCACATTTGAACCGGAACAAAGGATTTGACATTTTGCTGCCGGCCTTTGCCGCCGCTTTGCGCCGACAGCCGTGCCTAAGGCTGGAAATCGGCGGAGACGGGGCGGAACGCGGTTTTTTGGAAAAGGAAGTCGGCCGATTGGGTATCGGCCATGCCGTACGTTTGTCGGGAGCGCTGGATGCGGACGGCGTATTGGCGCTGATGCGGCGCAGTCAGGCATTCGTTTTGGCCAGCCGCACGGAAACTTTCGGCGTGGTGTGGATAGAGGCATTGTCGCAGGGGCTGCCCGTTATCGCCACCCGCTGCGGCGGGGCGGAAAGTATCGTTACGCCGGAAAGCGGCCTGCTGGTGCCGACCGATGACGTTCAGGCTTTGACCGGCGCCTTGTTGGATTTATACGGGCAGCGCGGCCGTTATCGGGCGGCCGTTTTGCGGGCGGACTGTTTGCGCCAATTCGGCCGGAGCGAGGTAGTCGGCCGGTTGAAGGCGATGTATCAAAATATATTGGCTGCCGGGCGTGATTTGCCGATTGCCAACCGGCCTGAAAATTTGTAAGATGCGCTGCCGTTGGTGGCGGATTGGGTTGTTTTTTGATATAGGGCGGCAGGTTTGCGCCATATTGGAAAATATCAGGCAGTTTGCCGCATCAATAAACCTTTTTTGTAGCGGAACGACAAATAACCGACACAGGGCGGTCAGCCGGCACGGTAGCGGTTAGTCGGCATTTCCCTATATTCCCTATACCCGAAATCGAGGACGAATCATGAGTAATATTCCAAGCGAATTAAAATATGTAGCCAGCCACGAATGGTTGCGACGCGAAGAAGACGGAACGGTAACGGTCGGCATTACCTTCCATGCACAAGAGTTGTTGGGCGACATCGTGTTTGTCGAATTGCCCGAAGTGGGGGCAAAGCTGGCGGCCGAAGAACAGGCCGGCGTGGTGGAATCGGTCAAGGCCGCTTCCGATGTTTATGCGCCCCTGGCAGGCGAAGTGGTAGCCGTAAACGAAGATTTGGCTTCCGCGCCTGAAACCGCCAACAGCGACCCTTACGGACAAGGTTGGTTTTTCAAAATCCGTCCGGCCAACCCTGCCGATTATGATGGGTTGTTGTCGGCAGGAGATTATGCCAAGTCTGTAGGTTGAGCGATGCTTGAAGGCTTTGCAAGCCGCCCGGGGGGTTCGGGCGGTTTTTTGTTTGCCTGTCATACCGAATAAATAATCTTAAAACGGGATGATTTAAGTCGAAAACGGCGGTGCAGTCATGCCATATCAAAAAATCGGTTATTTGTCGTGCGGTTGGAAACGGCCGCCTTTAATTTTTAAACCGTTCGGATTTAAGCGGGCGGCCAAACCCTGATTGCGCAAGGCATGGGTAAGGGCGACTGCCAACCCGTCGGCGGCATCGGATTGCGGTTTGGCGGACAATCCAAGCATACGCACCACCATATCCTGAACCTGCTCCTTGGCCGCCTTACCCTGCCCAACAACGGCCTGTTTGACCTGCAGGGCGGTGTATTCGTATACCGGCAGGCCGCGCATCACCAAGGCCGCCACCGCCGCCCCGCGCGCCTGCCCCAGCATCAGGGTGGCGGCGGGGTTCACATTGACGAACACCTGCTCCACCGCCGCCTGCTGCGGTTTGTAGCAGGCGATGATTTCGCCGATGTTTTCGACGATGATGCCGATGCGTCCGGCCAATTCGTCGCC
>CAUVCE010000133.1:0-4769 GCA_963550425.1 uncultured Neisseria sp. | reverse complement strand
ACAGGCGAACTTTAAATTTGGAGAAAAAATGCAAAAAGAAAGACGACTCAGGTTGCCTGATGTACGCCACATGGTTGGCTACGGTACAACCAAAATTTATGAGGGCATGAAAAACGGCACTTTCCCAAAGGGGCGGAAAGATGGCAGAATTACATATTGGCTGGAGAGCGAAATCCAGCGTTGGATTCTTGAAACCGCAGAAGCCGCCAGCAAAAATTAAAGCGGATATAAAAGCGGGTACCAAGAGTAATAAGTAAAATATATAACGTTATAAATCAATAATATATCCAAATTATGATTTTATTTATCGATAATTACGACAGTTTTACCTACAACATCGTCCAATATTTCGCCCAGTTGGGGCAGGATGTGCTGGTGCGTTGCAACGATGAGGTTACGGTAAGCGAAATTGAGGATTTGCGCCCGCAGTATTTGGTTATCGGGCCCGGCCCTTGTTCACCCAAAGAGGCGGGGATTTCGGTTGAGGCGATGCGGCATTTTGCCGGTAAGATACCGATTATGGGGATTTGTTTGGGGCATCAGGCAATCGGAGAGGCTTTCGGCGGCAGGATTGTGCGGGCGAAGGCTTTGATGCACGGCAAGGTGTCGCCGGTTTTCCATGAGGGCAGGGGGATGTTTTGCGGGTTGCCCAATCCGGTTTCCTGCACGCGCTACCACAGTTTGGCGATTGAACGGGAAAGCCTGCCGGACTACCTGGAAGTTATGGCGTGGGCGGAAGACGGGGAAATTATGGGCGTGCGGCATAAGTCGTACCCGGTTGAGGGGGTGCAGTTTCACCCTGAGGCCTTGCTGACCGAACACGGGCATGAGATGTTGGGAAATTTTTTGCGGGAATTCGCAGATTTCTCGTTTTTGTGATGCTTAAAAAAACGGCACTGTCGGATACAGTGCCGTTTTTTTTATTCCGCTTCGTTTATCCATGCCTGCTGCACGGCTTCCAAAACGCGTTCGCCGCAGTGGGCTGGGTCGTCATCAAAATCGGGCAGTGCCATAATCAGGTCGCGCAGTTGGGTAAAGCGCAGGGTTTTCGGGTCGATGCTGTCGCCATGCAGGTCGTAGAGTTCTTCGGCGATGCGTTGGGTGTCTGTCCATTTCATCAGAATTTCCTTAACGGTTGAAACCCCCGTCCTTCAGGGCGGTGGAATCTTGGTTTATTTTTTTAGACGGGTGTAACCCTTTCCAAATTAGGGCTGCACATTATTTCCTTGTCGTATGGTTAGTGTTCTTCTCGGGCGTGGTTGATGGTGTATTTGGGGATTTCCACTACCAGGTCTTCATCGGCAATGACGGCCTGGCAGCTCAGGCGCGAGTCTGCTTCCAAGCCCCATGCCTGGTCGAGCATGTCTTCTTCCAGTTCGCTCGGTTCTGCCAAGCTGTCGAAGCCTTGCCGGATGATGACGTGGCAGGTGGAACAGGCGCAGGATTTTTCGCAGGCGTGATCCACTTCTATGCCGTGGTCGAGCAAAGCGTCGAGTACGGTTTGCCCTTCGGGCGCGTCTTCGATGACCGCGCCTTCGGGACATAGGGTTGCGTGGGGGAGTACGGTAATTTTCGGCATTTTTTTTCTCTTTGGTTTGGTGGTTGCGGTTGGTTTGGATGTTTTTTGTGCGGTTAGAACAGTCTGAATGTCAGATGTCGCCCACGTTCTTTCCCGTCAGCGCGCGCTGTATGGTGCGGTTCATGCGTTTGGCGGCGAAGTTGTCGGTGCTTTGTCCCAGTTTGGCGACGGCGGCGCGGATGTCTTCAGCCGTGCCTTCTTTCAGACGGCTTTGCAGTTCGGCGATGCAGCCGCGTATGGCGGCCTGTTCGTTTTCGTCCAGCAAGTCGCCGTCCAGTTCGAGTGCGGCGGTTACGGCGGCGGTGATGCTTTCGGCTTCAACCAGGGCTTCGGCACGGGCGCGGGCGGCCATGTCTTCGGCGGCGTTGGCCATGCTGTCTTTGAGCATTCGGGTGATGGTTTGGTCGTCCAGGCCGTAGGACGGTTTGACTTCGATTTGCGCCTGCACGCCGGTGGTCTGTTCCTGCGCGGATACGGATAGCAGGCCGTCGGCATCGACTTGGAAGGTAACGCGGATACGCGCCGCGCCCGCACTCATGGGCGGGATGCCGCGCAGGGTGAATTTGGCCAGGCTGCGGCAGTCGGCGACGAGTTCGCGTTCGCCTTGGACGACGTGGATGGTCATCGCGGTTTGGCCGTCTTTGAAGGTGGTGAATTCTTGTGCGCGGGCGGTGGGGATGGTGGTGTTGCGCGGGATGATTTTTTCGGCCAGCCCGCCGTAGGTTTCGAGTCCGAGCGACAGCGGGGTTACATCCAAGAGCAGCCAGTCGCCGCTGTTTTTGTTGCCGGCGAGTATGTCGGCCTGCATGGCCGCGCCCAGTGCGACGACTTGGTCGGGGTTGAGGTTGTTGAGCGGGGTTTGGCCGAAATAGGTGGCGACGGCTTGTTGGATGTGGGGCATACGGGTCGAGCCGCCGACCATAATCACGCCTTTGATGTCGGCTTTGGACACGCCCGCGTCTTTGAGTGCCTGTTTGACGGGCTCTATGGTTTTTTGGACGAGTTGGCGGGTCAGGTTTTGAAATTCCTGGCGGGTGATGACGGTGCTGATGCGGCGGCCGTCTGAAAGCGTGGTTTCGACCGTGGTTTGTTCGCGGTCGGTGAGTTGTTCTTTGGCGCGGCGCGACAGGGCGAGCAGGTTTTGGCCGTCCTGTTCGTTCAGGGCGGAGAGTTTGTTTTGTTCGAGCAGGTGGCAGAACAGGCGGTGGTCGAAGTCGTCGCCGCCCAACGCGCTGTTGCCGTTGGTGGATTTGACGGCAAACAGGCCTTTGCTCAGTTCGAGTACGGATACGTCGAGCGTGCCGCCGCCCAAGTCGTAAACGACAAACGTGCCTTCCGCGCCGTTGTCCAACCCGTAGGCGATGGCGGCGGCGGTGGGTTCGTTCAGCAGGCGCAGGACGTTGATGCCTGCCAGCCGCGCCGCGTCTTTGGTGGCTTGGCGTTGGGCTTCGTCGAAATAGGCGGGAACGGTGATGACCGCGCCGACAAGCGCGCCGCCCAAGTTGGCTTCGGCGCGTTCTTTCAGGTGGCGCAGGATGTCGGCGGACACGTCTATCGGGGTTTTCGCGCCCTGCCGCGTGTTGATTTCGATGATGTTTCCGCCGTTGCCGAAGCGGTAGGGCAGGTGGGCGGTGTCGATGTCTTCGAGTTTGCGCCCGATCAGGCGTTTGGCGGAACTGACGGTGTTTTGCGGATCGGCTTTTTGCGCGCCCAGGGCTTCGCCGCCGATGACCAGGCCGTCTGAAAGGTAGCGGACGACGGAGGGTAGGGCGGTGTGCCCATGTTCGTCTTTCAGGCAGGTTGCACTGCCGCTTTTGACGGTGGCAACCAGGCTGTTGGTCGTGCCCAAGTCTATGCCGACTGCGAGGCGGTGTTGGTGGGGGGCGGCGGATTTGCCGGGTTCGGCGATTTGGAGTAGTGCCATGATGTGTTCTTTATGTATTTGGGGTTTGGGGCGGATTCGGTTTAAACGGCGTTTTCGATTTCCTGCCGCATTTTATTGAGAAAACGGCCTTGTCGCACGAGTTGGGCGGCAGTTTGATATTGTTGCGCATCGAAGGCGACAGCCAGTTGGCCGTATAGGGCGGTTTGCTCCGCAGATACTTGGCGCTCCAAGGCATTCAGGGCGGCGGTGTCGCCTGCCGCACGGGCTTCGGCCAGCGTTTCGCGCCATTCCATCTGCTGCATCAGGAATTCGGGCGCGAAGGCGGTGTGTTCGGGGGCGTCGGCATCGATGTTTTGCGTCATGAGCAGGCTGGCGGCGCGGTCGACGGGGTTTTTCAGGATTCGGTAGGCTTCGTTTACGGCGGCAGCCATCATGACGGCCTGTTTTTGTTCGAAGGCCGATGCGGCGGCGAATTTGTCGGGATGGCAGCCGGCTGCCAGCGCGCGGTAGCGGGTTTCAAGCGCGTTTGCGTCGATTTGGAAGGTTTCGGGCAGGCCGAACAGGGTAAAGTGTTGGTTCATCGAAATTTCCTTAATGCTTGAAAATCCATCTTTCGGGACGGTCGGGCAGGGTTCGTTCGGGCAGGGTGTCGGCGTTTCCGGCAGGGCTGTACATGGGGCTGTGCCTCATATGCGGCCTTTTTGTTGAAACATCAGCTTGTTACGTTTTTTTGTTTTGGCTATAATCTGCCGCTTTGTTTTAATATGAAAGGACTGGCAGATGGCCGGCAAGGTTCAGCTCAATAAGGGCAAAATCCGCGATAATGCGTTGAAGGCTTTGGTTAAATCCAATTTGTTCCGCCACAAGGTAGAGCGCAAACGGAAAGGCAAAGGCAGTTACAACAGGCAGGAAGCGAAAAAATGGCGGGACGGTTTTGATACTGTCCCGTCTTTTTTATTATCCGTTTCCTGACGGATGTCAAACGTGGAAGCTTTCGCCGCAGCCGCATGAATCTTTGACGTTGGGGTTTTCGAATTTGAAACCTTCCTGCAAACCTTCTTTGGTGTAGTCCATTTGCGTGCCGTCGAGATACACCAGGCTTTTGGGGTCGATGTAGACTTTTGCGCCGTTTTGTTCGAATACCAAGTCTTCGGGATCGGCTTCATCGACAAATTCGAGATTATAAGCCATGCCTGAGCAGCCGCTGGTCTTCACGCCCAAGCGCACGCCTATGCCTTTGCCGCGTTTTTCAAGGAAGTTTTTGATGTAGTTGGCGGCGTTTTCTGTGATGGTAATCATGTTTTT
>CAUVCE010000132.1:0-4826 GCA_963550425.1 uncultured Neisseria sp. | reverse complement strand
AAAACCGCAAAAAACCATTTGCGAAAACTACATTCCTTTGGATTCCGGCACGGAACAAGCCTTTGCCCAAAATTGCGAGGATTATGATGCGAAAAATGAAGGCGGCGTGGCGTTTTACTTCAAACTGCCCGGCTGGTTTAAAATCCCGACCCCGCTGGGCAACTACAATCCCGATTGGGCGGTGGTAAAACAGGTTCAGGACAAAGTGTATTTCGTTGCGGAAACCAAAAATACCGGCAAAGGCATTCAGGCGGGTGTAGATGCGGGCAAGTTGCGCGAAAACGAACGGCTGAAAATCGAATGCGGTGAACGGCATTTTAAAGCACTGGGCGGTTTGGCATACCGTGTTGTGGCAACGGTGGGGGACTTAGAGTTAAAAAAAGAGGAGCAAGCTTAAAACAAACAGGTGTAATCATAGTGTTACACTTGTTTTGTAAATAATGTAAATCAACGGTTTGTTAAAACACAGCCTTTTGTTTTAATACGCTATAAGGAAAATTTGCAAGGCGGTTTGCGAAGGTAGTTAGGAAAAACGGTCTTTTAATTCCCTTAGGGCCGCAAAGATTTCCGTTTCATCGGACAACTTTTTGCCGCTTAGTGTTTCCACTTGATGTTTCAGGAATTTTACACGCAAAAAGGGATTGATACGCCGCTCGTGTGTCAGACTGACGGGCAGGGTGGGAAGGCGGGTGGCGGATTGTCCGGCCTGTTTGATGTCTTGGTTGTCGGGTTCGATATAGGCGGCAAAGCGCAGGTTTGCGGCCGTGTATTCGTGCGCGGGGTAAAACAGGGTGTCGGACGGCAGGTTGTCGAAACGTTGGAAGCTGTGTGCCAGTTGTGCGGCCGTCCCCGAAAAGATGCGGCCGCATCCCGCGCTGAATAAGGTATCGCCGCAAAAGACGTGCAGTCTGCCGGATATGTCTAGCAGGTAGGACAGGTGTTCGGCGGTATGGCCGGGAACCGCCCAAACTTCCGCTTTATATGCGCCTATGTTTAAAACGCTGCCTTCGCCGACCAAGACATCGGCGGATGTTATGTCGCGGTTGCCGTAAATTATGCAGTCGGGAAAGGTTTGCTTCAGTTCGCCTATGCCGCCGGTATGGTCATGATGGTGGTGGGTTATCCAGATTTGGTTCAGGCGCAGGTTGTTTTTTTGCAGGTATCCGAGTATGGGGCCGGCCTGACCGGGGTCGATACAGACGGTATGGGTGCCGTCTGAAAACAGCCAGATGTAGTTGTCGTTTAGGGCGGGGATGGGGGTAATTGACGGCATGGCGGTTTTGGTATTGGGGAAATGTTTAGTCTAACGATGGTATGCGGGTAAGGCAAGTGTTTGTCAGGCTTTCAACAAAAGATGTGGATAAGATGGTAAATATGGATAATTTCTGAGATTAATTTTTTGATAAAAAATGTAAAAAATATCTTTGATTAAAAACAAGGCAGTTTATTTCAGGGGCGGCGCGTAGGGTATAGGGCCGTGTGAAACATCGGTTTGCGGTGAATTTTATTATGTTGGTTGAGGGTATACTGTTTTGGGCGGTAGAATCAAGGGCCGTGTGTAAGGGGGATTATCCCTTTGCAAACGGGACGATGCATGGGGTTGTGTTTTGTGTGTCGGGATGTTCGGGTTTTGAGGATTCTGCCGCCTGTATGGGCAGTTTTTGTTGAAAGGGAAATTTTTATTATGAAAGCCAGCCGTTTTTTTATTTCTACTTTAAAGGAAGCGCCTGCCGAAGCCGCGCTTGCCAGCCATAAGCTGATGTTGCGCGCGGGTTTGATCAAGGCCAATGCTTCCGGGCTTTATACTTGGATGCCCATGGGTTTGCGCGTGTTGCGGCGCGTGGAAAAGGTGGTGCGCGAGGAAATGGAACGCGCGGGCGGCATTGAGTTGCTGATGCCGGTCGTCCAGCCTGCCGAGTTGTGGCAGGAAAGCGGCCGCTGGACGTTTTACGGTAAGGAGTTGCTGCGTTTGAAAGACCGCCACGAACGCGATTTTTGTATGGGGCCGACCTGCGAGGAGGTCATTACGGATATCGCCCGCAAGGAAATTACAAGTTATAAGCAGCTTCCGAAGAATTTTTATCATATTCAAACGAAGTTCCGCGACGAGGTGCGCCCGAGGTTCGGCGTGATGCGCGCGCGCGAGTTTGTGATGAAGGACGCGTATTCTTTTCATGCCGATTATGAATCGCTGGTTCGGGACGGCTATCGGCCGATGTATGACGCATATTGCCGTATTTTTGACCGGCTTGGCTTGGAATACCGCCCCGTTGCCGCCGACACGGGCAGCATCGGAGGAACGGGTTCGCATGAGTTTCAGGTGTTGGCCGACAGCGGCGAGGATGTGATTGCGTATAGCGACGAATCTGATTTTGCCGCCAATATCGAACTTGCGCCAACGGTGCGCCAGGCCGGCAAACGCGCGCCCGCCCAAGCCGAATTGTCCAAGGTTCATACGCCGAATGTGAAAACCATCGCGGATTTGGCGGCGTTCCTCGATATCCCTGCCGAACGGACGATCAAGTCCATCGTGGTGGAAGGCGAGGACGATGGGGAGCTGGTGTTGCTGCTGTTGCGCGGCGACCATGAGTTCAATGATGTCAAGGCGGAAAAGTTGGCCGGCGTTAAAGCGCCGCTGACAATGGCCGATGCCGCCGCCGTTAAGGCGAAGTTCGGCGCAAACGGCGGTTCGCTGGGACCCGTCGGTTTCGCGGGTAAGGTTTATGCCGATTTTGCGGTGGAAAAGTCGGCCGATACGGTTATCGGGGCAAATGAGGACGATTACCACTATACGGGCTTTAATTTCGGCCGCGACTGCCCCGAACCGGTGTTCGCCGATATCCGCAATGTGGTGGAGGGCGACCCCAGCCCCGACGGCAAGGGTCGTTTGAAGCTGGCACGCGGTATCGAGGTCGGCCACGTCTTCCAGTTGCGCGATAAATATTCCAAGGCGATGAACGCCGTGTTCTTGGACAACAACGGCAAGTCGCAGGTGATGGAAATGGGTTGCTACGGCATCGGCGTCTCGCGCATCGTCGCCGCCGCCATCGAGCAGAATAATGACGAAAGGGGCATTATCTGGACGGATGCAATGGCGCCATTCCAAGTCGTGATTGTGCCGATGAATTATAAAAAGTCGGAAGCGGTGCGCAAAGCCGCCGATAAGGTTTATGCCGACCTGCTGGCCGCCGGCGCGGATGTGCTGCTCGATGACCGCGACGAACGCGCCGGCGTGCTGCTGGCCGATTCGGAGTTGCTCGGCATCCCCCACCGTATCGCCATCGGCGACCGTGCGTTGAAGGAGGGAAAGGTCGAATATACGGAACGCCGGAGCGGCAATATGGAACCGGTCGCCTTGGATGAGGTGGCGGTTAGGTTGAAGTGTTTGTTGCAATGCGAGGAAAAATAAGGCCGGGCCGTCTGAATGTGTTTTCAGGCGGCCTGGATTTTTTAATGGGACGAAAAAAGGCAATTTGCCCTCAATCTTTCCCTTTAAACCGCCTTGCTATGGAAACCGCTGTTTTTCAGCAGCTTTATTCGGCATTGTCCGTTTTTCGGGCTGCCTTATGTGATACAATCCGACCATTTTTCTTCTGATTGACAAGGTTTGACAACAAATGATTTCCACCAACAACATCACCATGCAGTTTGGCGCGAAGCCGCTGTTTGAAAACGTCTCCGTCAAATTCGGCGAAGGCAACCGCTACGGCCTAATCGGCGCGAACGGTTCGGGCAAATCCACCTTCATGAAGATTTTGGGCGGCGATTTGGAGCAGACCAGCGGCGAAGTGGCGATTGAACACGGCGTGCGCTTGGGTAAATTGCGCCAAGACCAGTTTGCCTACGAAGACATGCGCGTGCTGGACGTGGTGCTGATGGGGCACACCGAAATGTGGGCGGCGATGACCGAACGCGACGCGATTTACGCCAACCCCGAAGCCACCGAAGAAGACTACATGCACGCCGCCGAACTGGAAGCCAAGTTCGCCGAATACGACGGCTACACCGCCGAAGCGCGCGCCGCCGAATTGTTGAGCGGCGTGGGCATTGCCGAAGAACTGCACAACGCCACCATGGCGGAAGTCGCCCCCGGCTTCAAGCTGCGCGTGCTGCTGGCGCAAGCCCTGTTCTCCAAACCCGACGTGCTGCTCTTGGACGAGCCGACCAACAACTTGGACATCAACACCATCCGCTGGCTGGAAGGCGTGCTGAACCAATACGACTCCACCATGATTATCATCAGCCACGACCGCCACTTCCTGAACGAAGTCTGCACCCACATGGCGGATTTGGACTACAACACCATCACCGTTTACCCCGGCAATTACGACGACTACATGCTCGCTTCCGCCCAATCCCGCGAGCGCGCGCTGAAAGACAACGCCAAAGCCAAAGAAAAATTGCAGGAGCTGCAAGAATTTGTGGCGCGGTTCAGCGCGAACAAATCCAAAGCCCGCCAAGCCACCAGCCGTCTGAAACAGGCCGACAAAATCAAAGCCGAAATGGTGGAAGTGAAACCGTCCACCCGCCAAAACCCGTATATCCGCTTTGAAACCGACGAGAAAAACAAGCTGCACCGCCAAGCCGTGGAAGTGGAAAATTTGGCCAAATCGTTCGACAAAACCCTGTTTGAAAAACTGTCTTATATTTTGGAAGCCGGGCAACGCCTCGCCATCATCGGTCCGAATGGCGCGGGCAAATCCACTCTGCTGAAACTCTTGGCCGGCGCGTTTGACGAAAAACTGTCCGACATCAAACCCGATGCAGGCACCATCAAATGGGCGGAAAAAGCCACCATCGGCTACTACCCGCAAGACCACGAAAAC
>CAUVCE010000131.1:0-4850 GCA_963550425.1 uncultured Neisseria sp. | reverse complement strand
GATATTGCCCATACTTATGTTCTAGTTTGTCTGAATACATATCCTCCCTCTCTCGATAATGAAGAAATAAAATGCTTTCCCTCTCTCTATCTATTGTCCAGTCTCTAGGATAATAGGGCTCTAAAATTTCATATTTTGAAACATATTTATCGCGATCTTCTTGGATAGAAAATTCGTTTACAAATGTCATTATTTAGCTCCTAATAATTTTGAAATGGTATAAAATAGATTTGTTGATTTAAGTTGGCTCAAAAACATATTTCTCCTTTCTATAAAAGCCTCCATACTTGAGAAGTATATGTAGTCGCCAAATTCTGCGGGCGAGGCACTTTTGGTTACCCCATGAATAAAAAGGCAATACTCCTCCGCCAAATCTCATTGCGAACTTGGCTAGATAAATCCAAATAAACAGAACTATAACCATCATAATTCAGCCCCCTTGTTTGATGATGGCTATATCGTAAACCGCTTAGCCAAAAAAGCAATCGTTATTATTTTTAATGATGGGGTATTTGTTGTACGGAAATGAGACACGTTTATTCATACCCGTCCTAACCGCCCACAACCGCATAGGCGGCAAAATCGCGCGCGTCTATCACCCCGTCCTTTAGCTGTCCAAGCCTGTGCCTTTAAAAGAAAAAGGGATGAAAAATCATCCCTTTTTCCTGTGTTGGAACTTATTTTTTCTTGGCGTATTTCAAAGAGTCTATCGCCACGGCCAGCACAATGATTCCGCCTTTGATGATGTATTGCCAATAGGGGTTTACGCCTATGTAGCTTAGGCCGTAGTTAATCAGGGTAAAGATAACCACGCCTATGACCACGCCGAACACCGTACCCACACCACCGCTAAACGACACCCCGCCGATTACGCAGGCGGCAATCGCATCCATCTCATACATAAAGCCCAAATTATTGGTGGCCGAGCCTATGCGTCCGGCTTCGAGCAGGCCGCCGAAGGCGTAAAATACGCCCGACAGGGTATAGATACCGATTAGGTTCAGGGTAACGTTCACACCGGAGACGCGCGCCGCATCGGGGTTGCCGCCTATGGCGAACAGGTTTTTGCCAAAACGCGTCTTATTCCAGACAACCCACATCAACACAATCGCCACAACGGCATATATTGTAATATATGACAAACGGAACCCGACGATATCGAAAAAACCCTGTGTGAATTGCGAATAACCCTTGTCGAAACCGGCAATCGGCGCAGAACCGACATAGTCGTAATACAGCGAATTGACACCATAAATAATCAGCATAGTGCCCAAGGTGGCGATAAACGGGGTTACGTTCATCACAGTTACAATGATGCCGTTAATCAAACCCAGCAACGCGCCTATGGCGCACACCAGCAGGATAACCGCGGGTATGGGCACTACGCCCAAATCGGGGAATACTTTGTTCACATTATCCGCCGCCTGCAGCAGCGTTGCCGACACCACCGCCGCCAACCCCACCTGCCGGCCGACCGACAAATCCGTACCCTGTGTAACAATCAGGCCGGCCACGCCCAGCGCGATGATGATGCGGACGGACGACTGGGTCAGGATATTGCTGAAATTGGCCAAACTCAAAAAACTGGCATCTTGGGCGATAATCACCCCGAACAATATCAACAGCACAAAATAAAGCGCGTAATCCTTAAACAAATCCGCCGCCTTTCCCAATGTGCCGCCTTTTTTGACAGTACTCATAAAGTTTCCTTAAAAAAGATAAAACAAAATCGGATATCAAAGATATTTGGCCGACAACTGCAGGATTTCCTCCTGATTGGTTTTTGCCGTCTCCACAATACCGGCCACCCTGCCCGCGCTCATGACCAAGATACGGTCGGTAACCCCCAAAAGCTCGGGCATTTCGGAAGAAATGATGATGACCGCCTTGCCCTGATTGGCCAATTCGCCGATTAACTGGTAAATCTCAAACTTCGCACCTATGTCTATGCCGCGTGTCGGTTCGTCCAACATCAGGATTTCGGGTTTGGTCAAAAGCCAGCGGCCCAAAATCACTTTTTGCTGGTTACCGCCCGACAACGAGCCGATACGGGTTTTCTGACTGGGCGTTTTCACCTTCATGGAATCGATGACCCACTGGGTATCGTCCTTCATGGTTTTGCTGCTGAGGAAGCCGCCTTTTTCATAATTGCGGATATTGGAAATCAGTGAATTGAAACTGATGTCCAAACCGCCGAATATGCCCGTGCTGCGGCGTTCCTCCGTAACCAGTGCGAAGCCGTTGCCGATTGCCTCCACCGGCGACTTGTTTCCCACTTCGCGGCCGTGCACCAAAATCCGACCGCCGGCGCGTTCCCGTATGCCGAACAGCGTCTCCACGATGTCGGTGCGTTTTGCCCCCACCAGGCCGCCGATGCCCAACACCTCGCCTTTTCGCAATTCGAAGCTCACGTCCCGAATCGAAGGCTGGTTTTTCGCCGTCAGGTTTTCCACCTTCAACACCACTTCAGCCGGCGTATTGGTTTTTTCGGGGAAACGCCTGGTCAGGCTGCGGCCGACCATTTTGGCCACCAAATCATCCATACCGGTATCTTTCACCGCTACGGTGTCTATCCACTTGCCGTCGCGCAAGATGGTAATCTCATCGCAGATTTTGAAGATTTCCTCCATTTTGTGCGAGATGTAGATGATGCCGCAGCCGCGCTGCTTTAATTTTTCGATGATGGCGAACAAGTGGCCGACCTCTTTTTCAGACAGCGAGGAAGTCGGTTCGTCCATAATGACGATTTTGGCGTTGTAGGAAAATGCCTTGGCGATTTCTATCATCTGCATTTCCGACACGGTAAGTTTGGCCACTTTTTCACGCGGGTCGATATTTATGTCCAGTTCGTCAAAAATCGCTTTGGTATCGGCATACATTTTCTTCTGATCGACAAACCAGCCCTTGGTCGGGTAACGCCCCAGCCACAGGTTGTCCATTACCGAACGCTGTTTGACCAGGTTCAGTTCCTGATGCACCATCGATATGCCGTTTTCCAACGCTTCTTTGGCACTGGTGAAATCGACCTCGCGCCCGAGAAAGCGTATGCTGCCCGAATCTTTGGCATAAATGCCGAACAGGCATTTGAGCAGGGTGGATTTGCCCGCGCCGTTTTCTCCCATCAGCGCGTGCACCGAATGCGCCCTAACCTGCAAATTCACGCCGTCCAAGGCTTTTACGCCCGGGAAGACCTTATGCACGTCGGTCATGGTCAGCAATATATCGCTGCTTTGTTGCGAAACCTCGGCTGTCATGGTTTGTTCCTTATGATTATCAACACAAGAACCGACCGGCAAAAACCGGTCGGCCGCAAAACTTCAAACATCCTTTATTTGACCCGCTTGACGGGAATGGATATCTCCAAATACGGCGGTATAAGAAAATATCCGTTGGTTTTCCCTCCTACCGCTGTTTGACCCAATAGGAAAGCTATTGTTTCAAAAATTGATCCAGATTGGTTTTGTCCACGCCGACATAAGGTACGCGGATGTTTCTGTTGGCATCCAGTTTGTAGGCAGTGGCGGCGGCAGGGTCTTTTCCTCCCGCCAAATCCACGGCCAGCGCGTAGATGGCTTTGGCCTGCGTGTCGCCGTCGTTGAGTACGGTGCCCGCCAGTGTGCCAGCCTTAATCATCTGCAAGGCCTCAGGCAGCGCGTCCACGCCGAAGGTCGGCAGGACCCTGCCCTGCGCCTTCATGGCCTCGACCGCGCCCATGGCCATGCCGTCGTTGTTGGAAATGACGACTTCGATATTTTTGCCCGACGTACCCGACAGCCATGCCTGCATGATGTCTTTGGCTTTTGCCGCGTCCCACATGCCGGTGTCCAGCTGAAGTTGTTTGGTTTTGATGCCGTCGGCGTTGAGTTTTTCCACAACGTATTTGGTGCGCGCCTCGGCATCGGGATGTCCCGGCTCGCCTTTTAACAGGACAAAATCAATCACGCCGTCTTTGTTTAAATCCCATTCGGGATGCCCTTTCCACATTTTGCCGATCAATGCGGCCTGTATCTCGCCCGACTCCTGAGGGTTCGTACCGACAAAGTAGGCTTTGTCGTAGCTTTTCAGCGCAGCCTCCCCGGGGTCTTTGTTGAAGAAAACCACAGGCACGCCGGCCGCCTTGGCCTTTTCGATGATGGTGCCGCCCGCCGCCGGATCAACAAGGTTGATGGCCAATACTTTCACGCCCTTGGAAATTAATACGTCCACTTGGTCGTTTTGCGCCGACTGGTTGTTTTGCGAATCGTTCATCAGCAGTTGGGCCGCCTTGGCCGCAGCCGCCTCGGTTTCCAATGCCTTGCGTACCAGGGACATGAAGTTGTCGTCATATTTGTAGATGGTTACGCCTATCTTCGGGGCATCGGGCGCGGCAGCCTGTTGCCCGCCGGTTTGCCGGTCGCCGCCCTGGCAGGCAGCCAAACCCAAAACGGCCGCCAATGCGGCGGTCAGTGTCTTTTGAAATTTCATGTTGTTTTCCTCCTGATGGTGGCAGGGTTGGTTTTGAAAAATAACGGCGGTAATTTTGACAAAATCCCCGACTGCACTCCGGGGTTTCGGAGTGGTTGATTTTACGGGTATCCGGCCGGCTTAGCAATCGGCCGCAATCGGTTTTACGCGCCTCGTACCCCCTGATGTTTCGGCAATTGAATTTGCTGCCGTTTGTGTTTATTATGTTTTCCGTTTCGGCCGTCTGAAACCGTTTCGGGCGGCCGGCCGTTTTTATAACCTTCCCCCCGATAAAGCAAGCCATGTTCCATCCCGCAGACCACCCCCACCGCCGCTACAACCCCCTTGCCGGCCAATGGATACTCGTCTCCCCCCACCGCGCCAAACGCCCGTGGCAGGGACAGCAG
>CAUVCE010000130.1:0-4858 GCA_963550425.1 uncultured Neisseria sp. | reverse complement strand
GACAAAGGCTTCAAAGTAGTGGCCTACAACCGCACCGTTTCCAAAGTGGACGATTTTCTCAACGGCGCGGCAAAAAACACGAATATCATCGGTGCGTACAGCATTCCCGATTTGGTGGAAAAACTGGAAAAACCACGGAAAATCATGTTGATGGTTCGGGCTGGAACAGTAGTGGACGACTTTATCGCCCAATTGTTGCCACACCTTGAAGAAGACGACATCATCATCGACGGCGGCAATGCAAATTTTCCCGATTCCACCCGCCGTACTCACGAATTGGCCGCCAAAGGCATACGCTTTATCGGCGCGGGCGTGTCCGGCGGCGAAGAAGGCGCGCGCAACGGCCCGTCGATTATGCCCGGCGGCAGCGAAGAAGCCTGGCCGTTTGTCAAACCCATTTTGCAGGCCATTTCCGCCAAAACCCCGCAAGGCGAGCCCTGTTGCGACTGGGTCGGCCGCGACGGCGCGGGGCATTTCGTCAAAATGGTGCACAACGGCATCGAATACGGCGATATGCAGCTGATCTGCGAAGCCTATCAGTTTATGAAAGACGGCTTGGGCATGAGTGCCGACGAAATGCAGCAGACTTTTGCCGCATGGAATAAAACCGAGCTGAACAGTTATCTGATTGAGATTACTGCCGACATCCTTGCCTATAAAGATTCAGACGGCCTGCCGCTGGTGGACAAGATTCTCGATACCGCAGGGCAGAAGGGCACCGGCAAATGGACGGGCATCAACGCTTTGGATTTGGGCATTCCGCTGACTTTGATTTCCGAAGCCGTTTTCGCCCGCTGCGTTTCCGCCTTTAAGCAGCAGCGTGAAACTGCCGCCGCATTGTTCGGCCATACCGTCGAAACAGTGGCGGGCGACCGTGCGGAATGGCTGGAAACCCTCCGTCTGGCCTTACTGGCATCCAAAATTATTTCTTACGCCCAAGGCTTTATGCTGATACGCGAAGCGGGTGAGGCCAACGGCTGGGAACTGAATTACGGCAACACCGCCCTGCTTTGGCGCGAAGGCTGCATCATCCGCAGCGCGTTCTTGGGCAATATCCGCGACGCTTATGAAGCCGATCCTGGTTTGGTTTTCTTGGGCAGCGACCCTTATTTCAAAAATATCCTGCAAACCGCGCTGCCGTCTTGGCGCAAAGTGGCGGCCAAGGCCGTCGAATGCGGCCTGCCCATGCCGTGCATGACTTCTGCGCTGACTTTTTTGGACGGTTACACCACGGCGCGCCTGCCGGCCAACCTGTTGCAGGCGCAACGCGATTATTTCGGCGCACACACTTACGAACGCACCGACAAACCGCGCGGCGAATTTTTCCATACCAATTGGACGGGTACCGGCGGCGATACGGCTTCGACAGCTTATGATGTTTGATTGTTGTTGGTTGGGTTGTTAATAAGGCCGTCTGAAAACCCGTTTCGGATTTCAGACGGCCTTTTTTTCTGCTTCAAACCGCCATCCCGTTCACGACTGGTAATACTTGTGGACGATTAAAACCCTTTTGCCGCTTTTCACAAACTCCGTATCGGAGGAAACGCCCGAGCCGCAATCCACTTCGCGGTATTTCATATCGACCCGGTTAGCGTTTTGATAACGCAGCTTGAACGACCATTCCAAAGTTTCGGGCTGCTCATTCACCGTATTGCCGCAGTCTTCCGTATTTTCTCCACGCAGTGTCAGGCTTTTTTTCGGCAGGACGGCGGGAATCGTTTTCGGATAAGGCGCTTTGCCGTCATAACCTTGCTTCATAAAGGCGGCGTAGGCCTGTTTCAGCGAACCGGCGTAGCGGCATTCGTAGCGGGTAACGATGGGGTCGATTTCGGGATTGCCCGTGGGTTTCGGGCTTTCTCGGCAGGACAGGCCGCCGGCGAAGGCGGCGGGGGCGGACAACAGCAGGCAAAGCAGCAAAGGTTTAACGGACATCATAAGTTCCTTTAATTCGGTTTAACAGGACAGGTCGTCTGAAATCCAAATAGATTTCAAACGGCCTTGTCTAAAAACAACGGTGCGATTATATCTTCAACAATTTTTCTTGATACTAAATTTCCCTATCCGCCAACCGCTTCAAACGGTACAGTGTGTCCAAGGCTTCGCGCGGGGACATCTCGTCGGGATGGATACTATCCAGCTCGGCAAACAATGCGGATGATTTTTCGGACGGCCTTTCACCGTCTTGTGCTGCATCATCATCAACAAAGTCCGGTTCAAAAGGTACGGAGCCGAAAAAATCCAACTGCGGCCTTTGTCCGGCGGCCTGACTTTCCAAATTTTCCAAATACCTTTGTGCCGCCTTTAATGCCCGTGAGGGCAGTCCGGCGAGTTTGGCCACCGCGATGCCGTAACTCTTACTGGCGGGACCCGCTTCGATGTGGTGCAGGAAAACAATATCCCGCCCCTGTTCCAACGCGCTCAAATGCATGTTTACCGCTGCCGGGTAACGTTCGGGCAGGGCAGTCAGCTCAAAATAATGCGTGGCAAACAAAGCGAACGAACCGTTTTTCAACAGCAAATGTTCCGCTACCGCATGTGCCAATGCCAAACCGTCGAAAGTGGACGTGCCGCGCCCCACTTCGTCCATCAAAACCAGCGACTGCGGTGTGGCGTGATTCAAAATATAAGCCGTCTCACTCATTTCCACCATAAAGGTCGAACGGTTGGATGCCAAATCGTCCGATGCCCCGATGCGGGTGAAAACCTGATCGACAGGGCCGATTTTTGCCGACGAAGCCGGAACGAAACTGCCGGTATGTGCCATCAGCACAATCAGCGCGACCTGCCGCATATAAGTCGATTTGCCGCCCATATTCGGGCCCGTGAGCAGCATCAGGCGGCGCTTGTCGTCCAAGTGCGTATGGTTGGCCGTAAAACGCCGCACCTGCTGTTCGACAACCGGATGCCGCCCGTCCGAAATCTCAATCGCCGGATAATCCGAAAACCCGGGACAGGCATAACCCGCTTCTTCCGCCGTCGCGGCAAAGCAGCACAACACATCCAGCGTCGCGGCGGCCTTGGCCGCCTTCTGCAACAGCGGCAGCGCGTCCTGCAACTCCCGTATCAGCCCTTCGTACAATTTTTTTTCCAAAGACAAAGCCTGCTCCTGCGCCGTCAGCACTTTATCTTCAAAAACCTTCAATTCGGGCGTAATGAAACGCTCGACATTTTTCAGCGTCTGGCGGCGTTGGTAATCGGCAGGCGCCTGTTCCGCCTGAACCTTGGATAACTCGATATAAAAACCATGTACGCGGTTGAACTCCACCTTCAAAGTGGACAAACCCGTGCGTTCCCGTTCGCGCGCTTCCAAAGCCAGCAAAAATTCATCGCCGTGGTTTTGAATATGGCGCAACTCGTCCAACTCGGCTGAAAACCCGTGATTGATTACCCCGCCGTCGCGAAGCCAAACAGAAGGCTCGGGCAAAACCGCCGCCGCCAATCGTTCGGCCACCGCCACACCTTCCGGAAAAATGCCTTGTAACGTATCCAGTAAAGGCGAAGAAGGCAGTTTAATCTGTGCCAAAGCAAACAGACTGTCGCGCAAACCGCTCAAATCGCGCGGCCGTGCCGAACCGACCGCAATCCGTGCCGCAATCCGTTCGATGTCCGCAATGCCTTTCAGGCGGCCTGTAATGTCATCGTTGTTACCAAACAAAGCAGCCACCGCCTGCTGCCGTGCGCGGATATGGCTTCTGTTGCGCAAAGGATGATGCAGCCACAAAGCCAACAGGCGGCTGCCCATATGTGTGGCACAGCGGTCGAGTACCGAAAACAACGTGGGCGACTTCTTGCCGCCCAAAGTCTGCGTAATCTCCAAATTCCGCCGCGTGGCCGCATCCATGCCGATATATTGCTGCTCGCTTTCCAAACTTAACCCATCCAAATGGCGGGGCAGTTGCGACTGGGTCAGCTTGATATAATTCAACAATGCGCCGGCCGCACCGATGGCGGGCGCGTGTTCATCCCTATCCAAACCAAAGCCGCGCAGGTCCTGGCAGCCGAAATAACGCGTAATCAAGTCAAAACCGCTGTCCGCATCAAACTGCCAATCGTGCAGCCGCGTAACATTCGCCTGCGGCAGGCCGATGTCGGGGGCGGATTTATCGTCCGGTACAAGGATTTCAGCCGCCTGCAAACGCGCCAACTCGTCGGCCAGCCTGTCTGGCGTCGTCATCCTGACCTTGAACTCGCCGCTTTGCAGCGATGCCCAGGCAATCCCTAAACGTTTTTTTCGTATGCAAACTGCCGCAATCCGGTTTGTTTCCTTATCTTCCAGCAAAGCCGAATCCGTCAGCGTGCCCGGCGTGACAATCCGCACCACCTTGCGCTCCACCGGCCCCTTGCCCGCGCCGACTTCGCCCACCTGCTCGCAAATCGCCACACTTTTCCCCAACTTTACCAATCGCGCCAAATACTGTTCGGCCGCATGATAAGGCACGCCCGCCATCTTGATTGCCTCGCCGTCCATCTGGCCGCGCGTGGTCAAAGTAATGTCCAGCAGCTTGGCCGCTTCCACCGCGTCGTCAAAAAACAACTCGTAAAAATCGCCCATGCGGTAAAAAACCAACTTGTCCGAATGCTCGGCTTTAATGCCCAAATATTGCTGCATCATAGGGGAAACGGCGGATTTGCTCATTTTCAGACGGCCTTTAATTAAAAAAAACGAAAGCCATTTTAACAATTCGGACGGCTGCTTAGGTGGGAAAAATTCGGCATACCATCCTTCAAACAAAAATTCAAAAAACAAATTTTCATTATAAACAATACAGTTAAATAAACAATCGAAAAAAAACAGCCGGCAAGGTTTGACAACAATTTCCGTATTCTGTATAGTTCGGCTCTTCGCTGCTTCGCAGCA
>CAUVCE010000129.1:0-5016 GCA_963550425.1 uncultured Neisseria sp. | reverse complement strand
ACGGAAAACGGCCACAGCGTGGTCATGGAAGGCGCGGCGGCGGAAGGCGGCGTGAAGCGCGGCCCCAGCCCGATGGAAATGCTGCTGTTGGGCGTGGCGGGCTGTTCGAGTATCGACGTGGTGATGATTGCGGAAAAGCAGCGGCAGAAAGTCAGCGACTGCCGCGCCACGGTTACGGCCAAACGCGCCGACGAAGCCCCGCGCGTGTTTACCGAAATCCATATTCATTTCAAAGTGTTCGGCACGGATTTGAAAGAAAGCGCGATTGCCCAGGCAGTTCGGCTGTCGGCGGAAAAATATTGTTCCGCTTCGATTATGCTGGGCAAGGCCGCCGCCGTCAGCCACAGTTTTGAAATCGTCGAATGCGTTTGAACGGCAAAAAGGCCGTCTGAAAGCCTGCTTCGGTTTTCAGACGGCCCGAATTTTTTATTTGAAACCGATACCCCGGTATCGAACAACTTCCCCGAAAGGACAAAAACATGGCCTACACCCTGATTATCCCCGTCTGCCCGCATGTTGATGCGGCCAAAGCCGCCGCCAATATCGCGGCTAAACTGCCGAATGCCGCGGTATTCAACGCAATGGACTATGCCGGCGAAGCCGTCCGCCTGGCGGCCGAAGGCAAAGCGGACGACTGGTTCGACCTGCTGGTCGGCCGCGCCGCCGCTCTGGGTAAGGAAAACGTCGTCATCCAAGGCATCACCCCGAACGATGCCTATATCTTCCTGAGCCGCCAAAACAACGGCCTGGCCACCGCGTTCAACGCCCGCGTCGTCTTCGCCGTCAGCAACGAACACGCCACCGCCGAACGCCTGCAGATGGCCAAAGCGTCGTTTGCCGGACGCAACATCGAATTTGCCGGCGTGGTCGGCGGTACGGCCGAAGCCGCCCAAGCAGCCGGTTTGGACTATCTGGGCAGCGCAGACGCACCTGAAGGTGTGGCAAAACTGGCCGCCGAACAAGCCGTCCGCCTGTCGCCCGCGCAATTCCGCTACAACATGATGGAAGCCGCCCGCAAAGCAAACAAACGCATCGTACTGCCCGAAGGCGCAGAACCGCGCACCGTCCAAGCCGCCGCCATCTGCCATGAAAAAGGTTTGGCCCGCTGCGTGCTGCTGGCCAAACGCGAAGAAGTCGAAGCCGTTGCCAAAGAAAAAGGCATCGCCCTGCCTGCGTCGCTGGAAATCATCGATCCCGCCACACTGGTCGAACAATACGTCGCCCCGATGTGCGAACTGCGCAAATCCAAAGGTCTGACCCCCGAAGACGCGCGCAAACAACTGCAAGACACCGTGGTACTCGGCACCATGATGATGGCGCAAAACGATGTGGACGGCCTGGTTTCCGGCGCGGTACACACCACTGCCAACACCATCCGCCCCGCCTTACAGCTGATTAAAACCGCTCCCGGCGCGAGCATTGTGTCCAGCGTGTTCTTCATGCTGCTGCCCGAACAGGTCGTGGTATACGGCGACTGCGCGGTGAATCCGAATCCGACTGCCGAACAGTTGGCCGAAATCGCCGTCCAATCGGCCGAGTCTGCCAAAGCCTTCGGCATAGACCCGCGCGTGGCCATGATTTCCTATTCCACCATCGATTCCGGCAGCGGCCCCGATGTGGATTTGGTGATTGAAGCGACCAAGCTGGTGAAAGAAAAAGCCCCTGCCTTAGCCGTGGACGGCCCGCTGCAATACGATGCCGCCGTGGTGGAAAGCGTGGCCAAATCCAAAGCCCCGAACAGCCCCGTGGCCGGCAAAGCCAACGTGTTCGTATTCCCCAACCTGACCACCGGCAACTGCACCTATAAAGCCGTTCAGCGCAACGCCAACGTATTGAGCGTCGGCCCGATGCTGCAAGGCCTGCGCAAACCGGTAAACGACCTGTCGCGCGGCGCGCTGGTGGAAGACATCGTCTACACCATCGCCCTGACTGCGATTCAGGCAACCCAGATTGCGAAATAACGGTGAATTGATGTAATAGGCCGTCTGAAAGGGTTTGCCCGTTTTCAGACGGCCTTTTTCAAAAATCCCCAAACCGAAAGGAAACCCCATGACTACCCGTCATCCACTGAACAACCCCGAATTGGCAAACCACACCTTTTTGCAGGATATGTATGACGACGATTATTTCCCTGCCGAACTGGTGCAAAAAGGAGAAAACATCCTGGTCGAACTGTGCCGCCAAATCGAAACCGAACAGCCCGAAGACTTAGACGGCCTGTACAGCCTGACCCACGCAGCTACCGAACGCTTCAACGAATTGGCGGAAGAGTTTGAAGAAAACGACAGCGAAATCGAAACCGTCGCCAGAGACACGATTGCCACCGATATGGAATACATCGCCCAAAGCTACGGCTTTGAAGATGCGGACATCGAAGAACTGGTTGCCCCGCGCGATTGGTAGGGGGTTAATGGCAGGGCCGTTTGAAGTCAGAAGGCTTTTTGCCTTTCAAAAAACACAAAAGGCATGTTTCAACACAAAGGGCAGGGCTATACATAAGGCGCAGCCCTATGTGTCGCCCAGGGATAACGCCCCCTCCCAAACAACCCCGAATCCTGCCGTCCCAAAGGGCGGGGTTTCAACCATTAAGGAAATTTTGATCAAAAATGCAAAACAACCTAGACGTAATCATACCCTGCCATCAGGCTGAGGGCACATTGCGGCAGGCGGCGCAAAGCGCATTGGCGCAGCCGCAGGTGCGGACCGTGTGGCTGATAGACGATGCTTCGACAGACGGCACGGCCGCCGTCATGAAACAACTGGCGGAAGAACACCCGCGCATCCGTTGCGAATACCTGGCGCAAAACGGCGGCGCGGCGCGGGCGCGCAATTGGGGATTATTGAACAGCGAAGCCGACATAACGGCCTTTCTCGATGCGGACGACCGATACGAAGACGGCGTATTGGAGGCGGCCTGCATGGCATTGGAGAAACTGCCGCAACTTTCATTGGTACGTTTGAGGCTGCATCCGGACGGCTTTCCCGAACACTACACACGACACAAAGATTTCCCAACGGCATGGCAACGGCTGGAAATGACCGTGGGCGGCAACACCGTATTCCGCCGAACCGCCCTGTTGGCATGCGGCGGCTTCCCGCAGCACAAACTGTTCCACCGTTTCGGCGGCGAAGATGCCGCCTTGGGCATTGCCCTGACGCGGGCTTCCGTAGTCGGCACACTGTTCGACCCGCGCCTGCCCGCCGTCCGCCACCGTTACCGCGAAGGCATGCATGCCGAACGCCTGTTGGGTGCGGAACTGTTCGGCCGGCCGCCTGTCGGCATTACCGGGCAACACCAGGCCGAAGCAGAACAAATAACACAAAAAATCTGCGCATCATTATCCACCGCCCGCACAATCCTAAACGTCCCGCAAACAGGCATCATGCCGCTGCAGGTAACATTTTCCCAAGGCTTTGGAAACCTTTACAAGGGGGCATAGTGTTTAAAACCTGTTGGCAAAAATTGACTGCCGCCCGCTGGTTCGGCTTTTGCCGTTTCCTCATACGGCGGTTCAACGAAGTCGGCATAACCGATGTTTCGGCCAGCCTGACCTTTACCACCCTGCTTGCCCTTGTGCCGGTATTGACCGTAGTGCTGGTGGTCATGTCGGCGTTTCCCATCTTTGGCGAACTGTCGTCCGAAGTCATCACCTTTATCGACAGTTACCTTGTGCCGCAGGGGGCGGACGCGGTGAGGGGATATCTGACCACCTTCCAAAACAACGCGGGCAATCTGACCGCCATAGGCGTATTATTCCTAATAATAACCTCAATAATGCTCATCCGCACCATAGACCAAACATTCAACCGCATTTGGCGCGTGGAAAACCGCCGCCCGTTGTGGACACAGTTTCTCGTATATTGGACATTGCTTACCTTTGCGCCATTGGCCTTGGCGGCCGGCCTGTCGTTGTGGGGGATTTTGGTCAGGCATAGCGGCTTGGGCGGCATGCCCGAAACGGCGGCGGCATTGAACCTGTTTGGTTCGCTGGCGATGAACAGTGCCGTTTTATGGCTGCTCTACCGCGTCGTCCCCAACCGTTATGTACCGGCTTCTCATGCCTTGTCCGGGGCGGTCGTTACCGCCGTATTGCTGGAATTGGCACGGCGCGGTTTTGCTTGGTACATCGGCACATTCAACAGCTACACACTGATTTACGGCGCTTTTGCCGCAGTACCCGTTTTCCTGATTTGGCTTAATTTGCTGTGGATGCTGCTTTTGGCAGGCGCGGTGCTGACGGCCTCGCTTTCCTATTGGCAGGATGACGCATTCCGCCGTTCCTTCGGTATGCGCGGCCGTTTTGACGATGTATTGAAAATCCTGCTGTTGTTGAACCGCGCCCAAAACGAAGGCCGCTCCCTGCATGTTCAGGATTTCCGCCAACACATCAATATGGGTTATGACGAATTGGGCGATTTATTGGAAAAACTGGCCTCCCACGGCTATGTTTACAACGGCGAACAAGGCTGGGTTTTAAAAACCAATGCCGAACACATCAACTTGGACACGCTGTTTTGCCTGTTTGTCTACCACCCCGAACATAAGTCGGAAGATGCCGTCAGCCAAACCGCCGCCCGCATCCTTACCCCCTGTATGCAGACCATGAATATGAGTTTGGCACAATTCGAACAGCAGGCCGGGAACGGCAGGGGAAATGACACATATGACGGAAATATTATATAGCGGGTCGAATTAAACTGATGCAGTGTCGGCTCGCTTTGCCGTATCGGTTTAAATTTTATCCACTATAAAATGGGATAATCAGCGGTTTTTCAAACCCAATACATCCTGCATATCGAACAGGCCGGTTTTATTCGCCGCCCATACCGCAGCCCGCACCGCACCCGAGGCGAAAGTCATCCGGCTGCTTGCTTTGTGGCTGATTTCCACCCGTTCGCCGTCGGCGGCAAACAGGGCGGTATGGTCGCCGACAATGTCGCCGCCGCGCACGGTGGCAAAGCCTATGGTTTGCGGGTCGCGTTCGCCGGTGTGGCCTTCGCGGCCGTATACCGCGC
>CAUVCE010000128.1:0-5098 GCA_963550425.1 uncultured Neisseria sp. | reverse complement strand
TGTCCATCCGCACCATCGAACCCGCCGACATCATCCCCGAAGGCAAAAACTGGGGGATCGAAGTCAAAACCGAATTTTCCGGCAACACCGTGGCGCAGAAAAACGACTTGCGCCAATTCTTAGGCCGCGACTACCGCACCCTCTCGCCCATAGGCGCGACGGCGGACGGGGTATCGGGTATGCCCGATGTATTGACCGGCTATACCGGCAAACCCTCCCCCACCGCCCTGGTGTTGGACGAAGGCATAGCAGGTACGAAGTATGCGGGCGGCAAAAGCCACACCAACTTCAAAGACGACAGGCAGCTGATGTTGTCCGCCGCCTTCAAAACCGACATTACAGACGGCCTCGCCGCATACAGCCACCGCAAAAAAGGCAACTACTACGCGGGCAAACGCGGCTATCAGAGCTACCTCAACAACCCCATTTACGGTGCGGATGCCTGTTACGACCAGTATCCTGACAAATCATGGCGGGAAAAAGACATACTCTGCAAATCTTCCGCCAGCCTGGTGCCGAATATGGCCGTCCTGTTCCGGCCGGGCGAAGAAATCATGAACAGCCACACCGACACCAAAACCCTGCTGCTGAAAAACAACTGGTATCTGCCGGGCAACCAAAAAATCAGCCTGCAATATATGGACAACAAAATCGGCTTCGGCGAAATCAACCCCCTGATAACGGCATGGATACTCGGTTTCGCCGAACAATCCCTAGACGAACCTGCGCAGCAGGCACCGGGGATAGGCACGAAGATCGACAGCAAAACCTACAAAATCGGCTACGAATGGAAACCGCAGAATAACAAATGGATAGACCTTCAAGCCGATATGTGGCGGGTGAAGACCGACAGTAACCGCCATCAGAGCGGCGGCCCCGTCGTCGGCGTCATTACGCCCGACTATGATTACGACCTTTGGTATTGGTGCAACATACGCAAAAAACCGTCGCCCAACCTGCGGGGGGAAAGCTGCGAAGACGCGATGACGTGGAACGCCTACGGTTCGGCGCGAACCCACGAAGAAGTGCTGCGCATGATAGAAGACACGCCCGACAAAATCGCCCGCAAGCTGGCAGAACACGATGAAAAAAACCGTGCGATTACCGACCGCTGGATGGGGCATACGGGCGGCTACTACGCCATCACGCCCGCCGATAAAAATGTGATGACCGACCAGACCAACCAAATCGGCAAGCTGATGAACCTGGCCGAACTGAAGCAAAAGCTGAATCAGGAACGCTACTACATCGAACATCCCGACCGCATCATCGTTCCCGGCGCGCGGCAGCGTACCGACGTCGTCCGCAACGGCTTCAACCTCAGCAACCGCTTCCGCCTTTCCGACAAACTCAGCCTCACCCTCGCCGCCGACTACCAGCGCGAAACGCTGGAAGAACGCACCGATACCGCCGACAGCAATGATTTGATGAATACTTTCGGCGTACTGACCCGCATGGCGGCCTTGGGCGGCCCGCAGTCGGCGAAAAAGCGCGAATGGGGCGCGAACCTGGTCTTCGACTGGAAACCGACTTCCCGCCTGAACATACAGGCGGGCGTGCGCTATCAGAACTTCAAAGGACGCAATATCGAACTGGCGCAGCAGCGTGCCGCACGCAACCCCTGGTATCAGTACGGCCTGGGTTCGAACAGCTATGTTACCGGCCTGATGATGCCTTATTACGAATTGGCGGATGAAGAAGATATTGCCAGCCAAAAGCGGATGTTTCAGATTTTTGATCGGGACAGGAATACATATGACGAAGATCCGGAATATCAAAGGCTAAACCGCCGCTTTAAGGAAAAAAACGGCTACGATTTTTATCCGCATTATAGCCTCGTTAGCCAGGAAACACGCTTTTATGCCAAACCAAATGGACAGCTTGTTGAATATACTCGTGGCAATAAAGATACCGATGTGCTATATGTCCTGCGCCGCAAACAGATCATTCCAATGAATGCAGGCAAATTTGACCCGGGCAAAGTACAAATTACGCCGGAAATGTACCGCGAAAGGGTAAACAATCCGCAGGGAAAAAGCGGCAGCTACCGCCGTTATATTCCCGGATCACATATAGGCATAACACCCGGTTCGGTAGGAGAAACAACAGACCGTATGGCCAATGAAAACCAAATTCCGTCACAAAAAGACAATAATCAGGCGCTGGAATTCAATAGCAACCTAAACCGTACCGCTTGGATCCGGCATCCATTCGGCGAAGCCGACCGCTGGCGCATGCCGCAGGAACAGCGCGCGCATTCTTGGGCACCCATGCTGTCGGTCAGCTACGATCTTGCCGACAACCACCGCCTCTTCGCCCGCTATGCCCGCATGAGCCGCTTCCCCAGCCTCTATGAATTGACCGCCGCCACCGGCAGCGGCGGGCTGTACGGCAGCCAGACCGTGGCCGAATACAGCCTGAAGCCGGAAAAAAGCACCAACTGGGAAGTCGGCTACAATTTCAATTTCGCCCCGCATTTCGCCAAACTGCGCCAAGGCGACCTCCGCCTCACCTACTACAGTAATAAAATCAAAAACCAAATCGACACCTCGAATATGGACGGCGGCATGATCCAATACGACAGGGCAGTCAGCAAGGGGGTGGAACTGCAAAGCCGCCTCGACAGCGGCCGCTTCTTCGCCTCCTTCGGCGGCACTTACCGCTTGAAACATATGGTGTGCGACAAGGGCATCGCCTTCAAATTCGACTATTACTACCAACGCGTACCCGAATGCCTGGAAGGCGGCTTCGGCCTCAGCCGCTTCTTCCAGTCCCTGCAGCCGAAATATTCGCTTACCCTCGATGTCGGCACGCGCTTCTTCAACGAAAAACTGGAATTGGGCATGCGCGCCATCCATCACAGCAAGGCGGAGCGGAAAAACTACGACAAGCTGATTGCCGACGGCGTGGGGCAGGTGTATGAGCGCAACGGCAAACCCTACGGCTGGCATGCCGCCACCCTTTTGGATGCCTATGCCCGCTACCGCATAGGGAAGCACATAGACTTGAACTTCGGCGTTACCAACCTTGCCAACCGCTATTATCTAGACCCGATGTCCAGCACCCCCGTCCCCGGCCCGGGCAGGACGGTTACCTTCGGCATCAAAGGGAAATTCTAGCCGGGCGGCTAGCGACAGGTGCGGCAAACGCGCCAGACATAGGGATACACAAACCAAACCGCCCCGCAGGGGAAGGTTTCGGCAATCATACTTGATCGTTAAGAGAAATGAAAAAGAAATAGGCAGGGGTTTCAGACGGCGCGGTCGTTTTGGCAGGCCGTCTGAAAATACTTTTCAGGGTTGTGGGGAAGAAAGGTCGTTGAGTTGTTTTTCCGCATCTTTGACGGATTTTTCCAAGCCGGCTATCCGCTCGAGATATTTGGCATAATTGCGCTCATTGCCGTAACGGACCTTTCGCCCTTCCTCCAAAGCCTTTTGCGCTTCCTGCAACCTGCTGCGGGCTGCGGCAAGCCGTTGGTCGTCGACTGGATTTGCGGTTGAAGCCGAAGGCGCTGTTTGGCCTTCATATGCCGAGTTTTCAGGTGCGGCGGCATAAGTATATGCTGTAGCTGCCGGTTTGACCGAAGTATAAATGGCCGGTGCGCCAAGTTCGTTTTTCTCGCAGCCGGTGCCATTGGGCGTTTGAGTATAGACAATACGGCCGGATGCGTCTTTACAAGAATAAACCGCCGCTGTGGCAGGCAACGACATACCAAACAAAGCAATAAACAGAATGGCTCTCATACGAAACTCCTCAAATATTGACTGATGCGGCTATCATGCGTTATACGGTTGCATCCCTGTAAGACAAGGGTTTTGATTTTACCGCCCCAAAGGGCGGGATTTCAACCATTAGGGAAATGACGGTAAAAGTACCATACGGCCAATAATATTGAGCCAACAATAATATTTCCAAGTATAACTGGCAGCCATTGTCGTTTTTGGGGCGGTATTTTGGCGGAAGGTAGTTGTCGGCGGATAAAAAAGAAAGGGGAGAGCAAGACGGAAGCGGCAGAAATCAAAATTATAAAAGCATAGTAAATTTTTTCCGGCGGCATAGATTCACAGTCGTCAACATTTCAACAAACAAAATTGCATAATGGTATGGCGGTAAAAAACTGCCGGCAAACCAACCGGCAGTTGTATCGTTTGAATTACAGCAGGTGGGCGATACCGGCTTTTTCTTCTTCCAACTCTTTCAAGGTGGCGTTGATGCGCTCACGGCTGAAATCGTCGATTTCCAAGCCTTCCACCAGTTTGTATTCGCCGTTTTCGCAGGTTACGGGAAAGCCGAACATTGTGTCTTTCGGAATGCCGTAAGAACCGTCGGACGGAATACCCATGGTTACCCATTTGCCGTTGGTGCCCAGCACCCAGTCACGGATGTGGTCAATGGCGGCATTGGCGGCGGATGCGGCGGAAGACAGGCCGCGAGCTTCGATAATGGCCGCGCCGCGTTTGCCGACTGTGGGCAGGAAGGTGTTGGCGTTCCAGTCTTGGTCGTTAATCATGTCTTTCACGCTTTCACCGTTGATGGTGGCAAAGCGGTAATCGGCGTACATCGTGGGCGAGTGGTTACCCCAAACGCACAGTTTTTCAATTTGCGAAACGGGTTTGCCAGTTTTTTCGGCCACTTGGCTCAATGCGCGGTTGTGGTCGAGGCGCAACATGGCGGTAAAGTTTTTGGACGGCAGGTCGGGGGCGGACTTCATGGCGATGTAGGCGTTGGTATTGGCAGGGTTGCCCACAACCAGCACTTTGACGTTGCGGTCGGCCACTTTGTTCAGTGCCGCGCCTTGGACGGTAAAGATGGCGGCATTAGCCTGCAACAGGTCGGCACGTTCCATGCCTTTGCTGCGCGGACGGGAGCCGACCAGAATGGCGATTTGCGCATCTTTAAAGGCGACTTCGGGGTCGTCGGTGGTAAACATATCGGCCAAGAGCGGGAAGGCACAGTCTTGCAGTTCCATCATCACGCCTTTAACGGCATTTTGAGCCTGAGGCAAATCCAACAGCTGCAGGATAACGGGTTGGTCTTTGCCCAGCATTTCACCGCTGGCAATACGGAACAGCAGGGCATAACCGATTTGGCCGGCAGC
>CAUVCE010000127.1:0-5130 GCA_963550425.1 uncultured Neisseria sp. | reverse complement strand
CCGTTGGCGACGCAGTTTTCGTGAATATTGGCCATAATGTCAAACAGGCGTTTATCCACTTTTTCGCGCGACCAAGACAGACGGATGTGGTTTTGGCTCATTTCCAGTCCGGAAGTGGCCACGCCGCCCGCGTTTGACGCTTTGCCCGGCGCGTACAGGATTTTGGCTTTCAGGAAGGCTTCCACCGCTTCCAGTGTGGACGGCATGTTCGCGCCTTCGGCCACGCAGATGACGCCGTTGGCCAGCAGGGTGGCCGCGTCTTTGCCGTCCAGTTCGTTTTGGGTGGCGCAAGGCAGGGCGATGTCGCATTTTACGCCCCACGGTTTTTGGTTTTCAAAATACTGCAAGCCCTGCTCTTTGGCGTATACGGACACGCGTTCGCGGCGCACTTCCTTCAGCTCGATTAAAGCAGCGAGTTGCGCTTCGGTCATGCCGCTGTCGGGGAACAGGGCAAAACCGTTGGAGTCGGATACGGTCAGCACTTTCGCGCCCAGTTGGATGGCTTTTTCGCAGGCGTATTGCGCCACGTTTCCGCTACCGGAAATCACCACGCGTTTTCCTTCGAGTTTGTCGCCTTTGGTTTGCAGCATGGATTGTGCGAAGTACACCGTGCCGTAGCCGGTGGCTTCGGGGCGGATCAGGCTGCCGCCCCAGGTCAGGCCCTTGCCGGTCAGGACGGATGTGAATTCGTTACGCAGTTTTTTGTATTGGCCGAACAAGAAGCCGATTTCGCGGCCGCCCACGCCGATGTCGCCGGCAGGTACGTCGGTGTCCGCACCGATGTGGCGGTAAAGCTCACTCATAAAGGCTTGGCAGAAACGCATCACTTCGGCGTCGGATTTGCCTTTGGGGTCGAAGTCGGAGCCGCCTTTACCGCCGCCCATGGGCAGGGTGGTCAATGCGTTTTTGAACACTTGCTCGAAGGCCAGGAATTTCAATACGCCCAAGTCCACGGTCGGGTGGAAGCGCAGGCCGCCTTTATAAGGGCCGATGGCGGAGTTCATCTGCACGCGGTAGCCGCGGTTTACTTGGACTTGCCCTTTGTCGTCCACCCAGGAAACGCGGAACATGACCACGCGCTCGGGTTCGACGATGCGCTCCAACAGGCCTTGCTTGGTGTATTGCGGGTTTTTCGCCAGGAAGGGTTGCAGGCTCATGAATACTTCTTCCACCGCCTGATGGAAGGGGGCTTGGTTGGGATCGCGCCGTTTGATGGTTTGGAACAGGCTGTTCAGGTCGCTCATGGCAGTTTCCTTAGTTCTAAGTTTTATTGCAATTTGGGAATGTGGGATATGGGAAAACGATGCGTTGCAGTCTAGTGCGATTGTCTACATTTGACAAATTCTTTACGTCTGATTTTGGCTGATTTATGGAAAAATAAAATGAAAAAATGTCTACAATTTAAAAACTGATTTTATAAAATTGTGGTTTTCGGCATAAATAATGCGATAAATTCTATATTTAAAAAATTTAATGGCAAAATAAATAATTTTAGATGAATTGAAAAATTGTCTACATTTTTCCTTTTCCGCCCGCAATTTGCCTTTTTGCGGCGGAAGCGATAGAGTGGCACACCTTGCGCGCCATCTGGTTTTCAGACGGCTTGTTTGTCAATATTCCTTAGGATTTCCCATGTCTTCTCATTCCGTTATCACCGTTATCGGCAAAGACCGTATCGGCATCGTTTACGACGTGTCCAAACTTTTGGCCGAAAACCAAATCAACATCCTGAACATCAGCCAGCAGCTGATGGACAATTATTTCACCATGATTATTTTGGCCGACACCACCAAATGCCCAAAATCGCGGCAGGAAATGCTGGACGTTTTCACCCAGGCAGGGAAAACGCTTGCGCTGGACATCCGTATGCAGGACGAAGAGCTGTTTAATGCCATGCACAGGATTTAAAGGTTTTTCCTACTTCTCTAAATCTTAGGGAAGTTTTGATGAAAACATGCCCGACATGGTTGTTGAGCCACGCCGCCGTTAAAAAAAATGGGCAGCACGAACTATATCGAAATCTGCCAAGGCGGCTATGCGGGCAAATGCTGGCGGGAAAACCCCGTGTATGTTTATTACCCGCTTTGGGAAAATTTCTTCGAAACATTGTCCCGGGAGTGCATACCCGGTTATGACTTTTTCGAGTTTACCGATGTTGAGCAAGCCGACAGCCTGATTTTTGCCGAACAATTATTGCGGCTGGCAGATATGCTGCATACTGTCAGAACGCCGCAGGATTTCGACAAACCCGAATGGTAATCCGAAAAGGCCGGCAACCGTTACACCCATATCGGCGAAAACATAGAAACCCCGGTTTGGGAAAACAAAGGCGAATACATCCGCCAATTTAACGCCGAATTTGCCCAAAGGATACAAACCGCCGGACACATCTATCGGAATACGGCAACGCCATATTGGGCATGTGGCCGTTTCAGGCGGATTAAAAAGCATATCCGCCAACCGTTTAAACACCGTTGCCGAAAACATGATGTTTCAACTCACAGGGCCGCACTGATTTGGAAGGGGTAACGCCCCCTCCCAAACAAGCACAGATTCTACTGCCCTGAAGTACGGGGTTTCGGTTTCAACCATTAAGGAAATTTTGATGAACTACAATTTGAGTTTTATCGGCGATACCGATTTGTTCGAACATGTCAAAGAAACCATAGGCAAATACCGCTTCCATATCAACCTGGACAAACTGAACAAGAACCTGATAGACCCCGTCAAACTCACATTCGACGCGGGCGTTTACCAAAGTGCCTTTGACAATCCGGCCTTGGAGCGCGTACTACAGGATGAAGTCCGCCGCCAGATGGACAAATCCAATACCAACCACATAGGCTATTTCCATCAAAATATTTTCCGCCATATTGGAAAAAAAGACGGATGGATTGTGCCGGAACATGGTTTTGACGTGGAAAATCCCGTGCTTAAAATCTTTGTTGAGATGAAAAACAAACACAACACCATGAACAGCTCGTCATCGGCGAAGACCTACATGCGTATGCAAAACAAAGTTTTAAAAGACAGCCAAAACACCTGCCTGCTGGTTGAGGTTATTGCCAAACACAGCCAAGACACCGAGTGGGTATGCAGCGTGGACGGCGAAACCGTGCGGCATCCCAATATCCGCCGCGTGTCATTAGACAAATTCTACAGGCGTGTAACCGGCAGTCCGACAGCCTTTGCCGAATTATGCGCCGTACTGCCGCGCGTTATCGGTAATGTGATTGCCCGGCAAGAACGGGCTTTTATCCAGGACACCGTTATTGAAGACTTATATGCCTCCGGCACGGAAGATATTTTAAAAAATTTGTACCTGCTGGCCTTTAAAACCTACCAAGGCTTTGAACGATTCCAATGGGCAAAATGACTACTCTAGATTTATTCGACGATATCCCCGCTTCAAAAGACTATTCCGAACGGCCGCAAAAAAAATACTCAAGCATGGAACTCTTTGCCGGAGCGGGCGGCTTGGCATTGGGTTTGGAACGGGCAGGTTTCCAAGCCGTTTTGTTGAACGAATGGGACAAACACGCCTGCGCCACCCTGCGCCTCAACCGCCCGGATTGGAATGTTGTCGAAGGCAATGTCTGCGGGATAGACTTTACGCCCTATCGCGGCCAAACCGACCTGCTGTCGGGCGGATTCCCCTGCCAGGCGTTTTCCTACGCAGGCAAGGGAAAAGGCTTCAACGATATACGCGGCACGATGTTTTTTCAATTTGCCCGCGCGATTGAAGAAGTGCAACCAAAAATCATCTTGGGCGAAAACGTGCGCGGCCTGTTGGGCCACGACGGCGGGCGCACCATAGCCACCATCAAACAAACCCTGCGCGATTTGGGTTATGTGCTGGCCGAACCGCGCATTTTGAACGCGGTAAACTACCGTGTGCCGCAAAAACGCGAGCGCGTGCTGATTGTCGGCATACGCGCCGATTTGGCGGATAAGGCGGCTTTTGCCTGGCCGCAGCCTTATCACCGCCGAATGACCATGAAGGACGCACTCAAAGCGGGCGAACTTTATGACAACGATGTTCCGCCGTCCATAGGGCAGGCCTATACCGAATACAAAAAAGGCGTGTTGGATTTGGTTCCGCAAGGCGGCTGCTGGCGCGATTTGCCGGACGATGTCGCACGGCAATACATGAAAGGCAGTTATTTTCTCGGCGGCGGCAAAACCGGCATGGCAAGGCGGCTGGGCTGGCACGAACCCAGCCTTACGCTCACCTGTTCCCCCGCCCAAAACCAAACCGAACGCTGCCACCCCGATGAAACCCGCCCGCTGACCGTGCGCGAATACGCCCGTATCCAAACCTTCCCCGACGATTGGGTATTTCAGGGGCCGATGAACCAACAGTACAAACAAATCGGCAATGCCGTACCCGTCAATCTGGCGCAGGCGGTCGGACGGCAGATTGCCCTTTTGTTGGACAGGCTGGATTAACCGCAAAAACAAGGAAACCTTATGACCCATCCGCTTTCAGGCAGCCTGCTCGGCACGGCGGCGGGCGATGCCTGCGGGCTGCCCTACGAAGGGCTTTCCCCGCGCCGTATCGGCAAATGTTTCGTGCCGCGCCGCTACGCCCTGATTCCCCTGCTGCACGGCGGCATGGTTTCGGACGACACCGAACACGCCGTGATGGCCGCCCAAGCGTGGATAGACGGCGCGGGCGACCCGGAAATCTTCCGCCGCAGCCTGCGCGGCCGTCTGAAATGGTGGTTTGCCCGCCTGCCCGCCGGAATCGGTCTGGCAACGCTGCGAAGCTGCTTGAAAATGTGGCTGGGGCTGGGGCGCACGGGCGTATATTCGGCAGGCAACGGCCCCGCCATGCGCGCCCCCGTGTTGGGCGTGCTGTGCGACGATTTGGACGAGCTGTGCCGGCTGGTCAAAATCAGCACCGAACTGACCCACACCGACCCGAAAGCCTATCGCGGCGCACTTGCCGTCGCCCTGCTCGCGTGGTACGAAACCCGCCATCCCGACTGGACAACCGAAGCCATCACCGCCGCCATATTGCAGCAAATCGGCGACAACGAATTTTCAGACGGCCTGCAAACCTACGCCCCCGACCCCAAACGCGGCATCACGGGCTATATGTACCACACCGTCCCCGCCGTATTCCAA
>CAUVCE010000126.1:0-5157 GCA_963550425.1 uncultured Neisseria sp. | reverse complement strand
CCGCACCAAACCTTCGGCATCCTCTGCGCCTTCGACGTTACCGTTTCCGATATTTCCCAGCTCATCAACTATTTCCGCACCCTGACCGCCCGCATCGAATTTCTGACCAAAGGCGGCGAACTTATGGACGGCGACGACAAACTGCCGCCCGCCGGCAGCGGCCTGCTGGGCAAAACCGTCCCGCCCGACGGCCTGACCGTTACCGTATCCGTCGGCGCGAGCCTGTTTGACGCACGTTTCGGGCTGGGCGGCAAAAAGCCCAAGCATTTGCAGGAAATGAAGGATTTCCCCAACGACAAACTGCAAAAAGAGTGGTGCGACGGCGACATCGGCATCCAAATCTGCGCTTTTTCTCCCGAAACCTGTCAAAACGCCCTGCGCGACATCATCAAAAACACCGCCAAATACGCGATTACCCGCTGGTCGCTGGACGGCTGGCTGCCCAAGGCCGAGCCGGGCGCGATTGCGTCGCGTAACCTGTTCGGCTTCCGCGACGGTACGGCCAACCCCGACGTCAGCAAACCCGAAATCGCCGACCAGGTATTGTGGACGGGTGTGGCTTCCAACAGTTTGGACGAACCGGCGTGGACGAGAAACGGCAGCTATCAGGCCGTGCGCATCATCCGCCACTTTGTCGAATTTTGGGACAGGACGCCCCTGCAGGAACAGCAAACCATCTTCGGCCGCGAAAAATACAGCGGCGCGCCCTTGGGCATGAAAAAAGAAGGCGACATTCCCGATTACGCCAAAGACCCCGACGGCAAAACCATCCCTACCGACAGCCATATGCGGCTGGGCAACCCGCGCGACCCCGAGTTCATGAAAAAGCATTTGCTGTTCCGCCGCCCGTTCAACTATTCCATGGGTTTGGCCAAGTCCGGCCAGTTGGACGTCGGCCTGATTCTGGTCATGTATCAGGCCAACCTTGCCGACGGTTTCATCTTCGTGCAAAACCGCCTGAACTTAGAGCCGTTGGAGGAGTACATCAGCCCGTTCGGCGGCGGTTACTTCTTCACCCTGCCTGGTGTGGAAAAAGGCGGCTTTTTGGCTCAAGGGCTGCTGGTGGGTTGAAGAATCATATAGATCCGGCGCAAAGCACGGCAGCCCGATATACCACCCTGATTTGAAGGGTGGTATATCCATTTCAAACATCCCATCCCAAAAAGCGTGGCAGCAGGTCTCAGCCATTAAGGAAATTCTAATGAATCTGACCGTTTATTTAGAAGGCAACGAATACATCGCATTGTGCGATCTTTTGAAACTGGCGGGTTTGACAGACAGCGGAGGCCAAGCCAAGGCCGTTATCGCCGCAGGGAAAGTCGGCCGCAACGGCGTAACGGAAATCCGAAAAACGGCAAAAATACGCGGTGGGGAAATAATTTCCTATCAAAATACCGTCTTATTTGTCAAAGACGGTTATGGAGAAGAATAGGGATACCTCCCCTGCCTTGGAAACCCCAATATAAAAAAACACCATGATAGATTTACATTGCCATTCTGCTATTTCAGACGGCTCGCTGACACCGGCAGAGGTGGTTGAAGCGGCCTGCCGCAACGGCTGCACGATGCTGGCGCTGACCGACCACGACCATACGGGCGGCTTGTCGGAAGCGCGCTCGGCGGCGGCCCGTTTGGGTTTGCGGTTTGTGAACGGCGTAGAAGTTTCCGTTACCTGGCGGCATAGGACGATACACATCGTCGGGCTGGACTTCGATGAAGGCGATATCGCCCTGCAAAAACTGTTGGCCGATGTCAGGAAAGGGCGTTTGGCGCGTTTGGAAGCCATTTCTGCCAAATTGGAGAAAAAAGGAATCGGCGGCGCTTACGAAGGCGCATTGGCATTGGCTGCCAACCGCGAAATGGCGGGACGTACCCATTTGGCGGAGTTTTTGGTTTGTAACGGCTTTGTCCGCAACAAACAGCAGGCATTTGCCAAATATTTGGGGGAAGGCAAGTCGTGTTCGGTAGCCCATCAATGGGTCGGGTTGGAAGACTGCGTGGAGGCATTGAACAATGCGGGGGGCGTATCGGTAATTGCCCATCCCATGCGTTACGGCCTGTCGGCTACGGCCAAACGCTGCCTGCTTGAAGAATTCAAATCGCTTGGCGGCACGGCCATAGAGGTACACAGCGGGAATTGCGGCAAAAACGACCGTTTGAATTATGCCCTCCTTGCATCGCGCCACGGCCTTTTGGCCAGCGTTGGGAGCGATTTTCACCGTTTTGGCGATTTTGGCGGCGGCCTATTGGGCGCATGTCCCGAATTGCCGCAAATATGTGTGCCGGTATGGGAACATTTCAAAGCAGTTTGAAGAAAAGGCGGATCTGGGCAATGACAAACAATTTTGAAAAACCTTAAGAAGGAAAATTTTATGAAGGCCATGATTTTGGCTGCCGGACGCGGCGAAAGGATGCGCCCCCTGACCGACACCACGCCGAAACCTTTGTTGAAAGTCGGGGGCGAACCTTTAATCGGTTGGCATTTACGCCGTCTGAAGGCTGCGGGAATAGGGGAAATCGTCATCAACCATGCCTGGTTGGGGCGACAGATTGAGGACACTTTGGGAAACGGCGAAGCTTGCGGCGTAAAGATAAGCTACTCTCCCGAGGGTGGTAAAGGCTTGGAGACGGCGGGAGGCATTGCCACGGCCCTTCCTTTGTTGGGGAACGAGCCGTTTTTGGTAATAAACGGCGATATTTTGACTGATATCGACTTTTCGGCCGCTCATCAGGCGGAAGAACTGCTGGCCGGCGGTACAGCCTTTTTGTGGCTTGTGGATAATCCCCCACACCACCCCCAAGGGGATTTCGCTTTGGCGGCGGATGGTTTGGTACAGGCACAGGGGGGCAGGATGCTGACCTTTGGCGGCTGCGGCCTTTACCGCCCTTGTTTCTTTGACGGCCTTGTTCCACATCGGGCTGCAAAACTTGCACCTTTATTGCGTGAGGCGATGGGCAGGCGGCAGGTGTTTGGAACGTACCATAGCGGTTTGTGGCTGGATGTCGGCACGGTTGGGCGTTTGGCCGAAGCCGAACGTTTGATTTCCAACCGGCTATCTTGATACACGCAAAACCGCATATGCCGAGAAATGACGATAAACATTCTTTTGACAATCGAGGGTATCAATACTCTGCAATATTCCCTTCTGCCGTTTCAGAAGGGGCTTCAACGGCGGAAGCTTCAATCTCGATATTTTTTTCCATACCGGCGGATGCGGCGGTTTCGGCAACACCTCCACTGTCCGGTGCGACCAGTTCGTCAATGTCGATTTCTTCGACCCCGCTTTCCGAAGGGGTTTTACCCAGTTGCCTGTTGCGCATCTGCATATAGCTGTCGCGCATCATGATATAGGGGTCGATGGCGGCATCGTTGAGGCTGTCGGTCAAATCGAGCAGGTTTTCGCGGGTATTGACGGCATTGGCGGCGGTGGCGGTTATACGGCCGGCAGCAGTATGGAAGACGGCGTTTTGCACGGGGTAGGCGGCCAATATCGTGTTACCCAGGCTGTCGCGCACGGTGGATGGGCCAAGCAGGGGATAGACGAAATAGTTGCTGTTTTCCCAGCCCCATGAGGCGAAGGTATCGCCCAGGGTGTTTTTGTTGTCGGGTATGCCGCCCATGCCGGCCACGTTGATTAAGCCGCCCAAACCGAATGTAGTGTTGATGGAAACGCGCATAAAGTCTTCGCTGGCACGCTTGATGTCCAAACGTAACAGGTTGCTGCCGAAACTCACAACGTCGCGAAGGTTGTTGAAGAAGTTGCCGATGCCGGTGCGCACCGGCTTGGGGGTAATTTTGCGGTAGCCGCGCGCAACGGGAGTCATGACATAACGGTCGGCTTTTTCATTGACTTTGAACATAAAGCGGTTGTAGCTTTCGTAGGGGTCGTTGTCGGCGGCGGATATATTTGGGGAGGCAGCCAGCAATGCCAGTGTCAGTATGGCGGCACTTGTTTTTTTCATCAAAAATTCCTTAATGGTTGAAATCCCGCCATCCTTCAAAGGAGTTTCATGCTTTTTGGCGGGGGAAGGGCAGGTTGGTCAGGCAAGCCAGTCTTTGATTTCGTATAGTTCTGCCAAGGCCTTTACCGATTCGGGTAGGTTGCGCAATTCGGGACGTCTGCCGTTGCGGCGCATTAATGATAAGAGCAGCGACAGGCAGGCGGAATCGGCTTTGCCTACCCGGGACAAATCAACGGCAAGGATGTTGTTGCCGCAGGATTGGATGATGCGGCGGCAGGTGTCGGCCTGCACGGTTTTGACAGTGATGTCGCCGCCCAAATACAGTACGCCGTTACTTATTTCGCTGTTCATCAAAATTTTCCCCAAATTAGTTTAGTGGCCATTGTTTTTGCTGGCTAGTTCGGCAATCAGTCCGTCTATTCCTTTGTTTTTGATGGTTTCGCCAAATTGGTTGCGGTATACGGTAACCAGGCTCGCCCCCTCGATGGCCACGTTGTAGACGCGGTATCTGCCGCCGTTTTGGTAGGCGGTAAAATCCATGTTTACCGGCCGCCCGCCCGGCTGGCTGACTTCTACCCGCACGATGATTTCTTTGCCGCCGCGGTTGATGACGGGGTTGCCTTTGACATCTACTGTGGCGTTTTTGAATTTCAGCATGGTGCCGGAGTAGGTGCGGATCAGCAGGGTTTGAAATTCTTTGGATAGGGCTTTTTGCTGCACGGGGGTCGCCGTCCGCCAAGGGCTGCCGACTGCCTGCGCGGTCATGCGCGGGAAGTCGAAATAGGGAATGGCGTAGTTTTCCGCTTCTTTCCTTATGGCGGCATCGTTGTGGCCGTTTGCCTTTTTCAGGATGTTCAACACCTGTGCCGCATTTTCTTTTACTTGGTTGATGGCCTGTTGGGGGGTGGCTTGGGCGGTTTGGGCGGCCAACAGGATAACGGCGGCAATATAGGGTTTTGTTTTCATAAGAATTTCCTTTGCAGTTGAGACCACGCCATTTATGACGTTAGAATCATGATAACACATAGGGCCGTGCTTTATGTGTGTGCGGTTTTGTGTGTTGAAATGGAGGCGGAAAAATTTGAGCCGTGCCGGTCATTGTTCCGCCGGTTTTTTGCCGCTGTTGCCTTCGGCGAAGCTGGTCATGAATTTGCCGATCAGGTTTTCCAGCACCAGTGCGGAGCTGGTCAGGCT
>CAUVCE010000125.1:0-5225 GCA_963550425.1 uncultured Neisseria sp. | reverse complement strand
TTGCCGCCGATGGCCATGTAGTCTTGATAATAAAAGCCCAAAACCACGCGTTTGGTGGGCAGGTCAACCGTTATCTTTCGGCCTGCGGTATCGGTAATCTGAACCGGCTTGGCATAAGCGGCGGCAGGCAGCGCCAGTGCGGCCGCAATGACGGGCAAATACAGAAACTTCATCAAATTTTCCTTTTAAATTAAACTACCGCCATTTATGGTGGTGTGATACGGTTTCATTCGGCGGGGTACAAATCCCAATAAATAAAAATAATACTTCTTATCGAAGATAGCAAAAGTTTTGGCTTATTGCAAGTAAAAGTAAAGAAAAGCAAATAATACCTATATTAACATTCTGGTTGGGGCATGACCAAGGAACCCTTCAAACACAACCAATCCAAAGCAGATAACAGAAACAAAAATGGCTGCCCGTCAAACTGCATAAACACGATGCATATATATTAACGAACAGCATATCCATACAAATGTCGTTTTATTACAAATAGAGACAGACAACCAAATGTGTTGGGATAAAATAACAAACCTCAAGCCGTACAAGCAGGAATAATGCCCCTTAAACGAAAGAGTACAATATACTTCAGCCACAAACTCGAAGGAAACAGCCATGCCGCCCGACAACACACGCGAACTCAAACGGCAACTCCGCCGGCAATTCCGACAGGCGCGTGCCGCCATTACCGATGGCAAACGCCGTGCGGCCGAGAAAACAATCGCGCGCCGTTTAAAGCCCCTTATCAAACGGGGGAAGAAAATTGCCGCTTACTGGGCTTTGGGAAGCGAACTGCATTTGGACGACCTGTTTAAAACCGCCCGCCGCCGAGGCGCGGAAATCTACCTGCCCTATATCGAGCCTGACAGCCGGCATATGTGGTTTACCCCATATCGCGCCGATGCGCGCCCCGAGCGCAAACGCGGCCGTGCCAAATTGCATGTTCCACAGTTCTCCGGCCGCAAAATCCGCGCCCGATGGTTAAATGTAATGCTGCTGCCTATAGTCGCGGCAGATATGGACGGCTATCGGCTGGGACAGGCCGGCGGCTATTACGATGCCACATTGGCACGCTGCCGTTTTAAAAAGCCCTTGCGCATCGGCGTGGGCTTTGCCTGCCAACTGACCGGCAGGCTGCCGCGCGAACCGCACGACATACCGATGCACGGCTTCATATCCGAACAACACAATATGCGCTTCAACAAGACATAAGCTGAAACATCTACTTTCCAAACAGCCGCCCCCATGCTTACCGAATCAGAAAAAGACGCCATCCGCGACCATTACCGCGCCATTTCCGAAAACCTGCCGCAATTCCGCCCGCGTGCCGCCCAACGGGAGATGATAGCCGCTGTCGCCAAAGCCTTTTCCCGCAGCAAAACATATAAGGAAGGCGAAGCCCCGCCAAAGCGCGAGGGCGAGAGTATAGCCGTTATCGAAGGCCCGACCGGCGTGGGCAAATCCCTGTCCTACCTGCTGGCCGGCGGCATCATGGCGCAAACGCGGGGCAAAAGGCTGATTGTTTCCAGCGCAACCGTGGCACTGCAAGAGCAACTGGTAAACCGCGACCTGCCGTTCCTGGTGGAAAAAAGCGGCCTGCAATTGAGTTTCATATTGGCAAAAGGACGCAACCGCTACCTCTGCCCCTACAAACTCTACAGCCTGACCCAAAGCAACGCCCAAGCCGTTTTGGACGGCTTCGACCCGCCGCCCGACACCCTGTGGCAAAACAAGCCCGCCGCCGAAGACCTGTCGCAACTGCGCGAACTGGCCGATGCCTTTGCCAAACGACGATTTGACGGCGACCGCGATGCGTGGCCGGAAAAAATCCCCGACCCATTGTGGCTGCAGATAAGCAACGACCGCCACGGCTGCCTGAAAAACGCCTGCCCCAACCGCGCCGAATGCCCGTTTTATCTGGCGCGCGACAAACTTGAAAACACCGACGTCATCGTTGCCAACCACGACCTTTTGTTGTCCGATATCGCCATGGGCGGCGGCGTCATCCTGCCCGCGCCCGAAAACAGTTTTTATTGCATAGACGAGGCGCACCATCTGGCTAAAAAGGCCGTCAGCCGCTTTTCGGCCGCCCATTCCCTCGAACAGGCCGTCTGGATGGCGGAGAAACTGCCGGCTATGGCGCACAAAATCGCCCGCCTGGCAGACAAATACGATGCGGCGCAATCGGCCGAGGAAGCCGCCCAAACCCTGCAGGAAAGCCTGTCGGAATGGCAATATCATCTCGATGGCGCACACGAACTTGATTTGGACGAAAGCGGCCATCCGCCCGTATGGCTTTGGGCGGATGGTAAAATACCGCAAGATTTGGCCGTACTTGTTTCCAATACCGCAACCGATGCCGCCGCACTGTTGCGGCAGGTTGAGCGTTTGGAGGGCGATTTGGCCGCCTGCAGGCGCGACAAAACCCAAGACGGCCGCCAAATTGACCTGGCCGCGACAGAACTCGGCCTGTTTGCCGCACGCGCCGAACAAATAGAGGCGGTTTGGACGCTGATGGCTGCCGAACCTCCCGAAGGTTCTCCGCCTGTTGCCAAATGGATAGAAAGAAATTTGGGCGGACGCAAAGATTATATTTTCAATGCCAGTCCGATTTCCGGCGCGGCACGCCTGACCGGGGGATTGTGGCGGCGGGCGGCGGGCGCGGTGCTGACATCGGCCACGCTGCGCCCGCTTGGCAGTTTTGATTTCCTGCTGCATCAAACAGGCCTGTCTTTGCTGCCTGAAACCACGACTTTGGCCTTAAACAGCCCGTTCGATTTCGCCAAACAAGGCGAACTGTACATCCCCCCCTTGTCGGCCAGCCCGAAAAACCCATCCGCCCATACCGAAGCCGTATCAGAATGGTTACCCAAGCTCATTGCCGCCGACCAGCCTGTCGGTACGTTGGTATTGTTTTCCTCACGCAGGCAGATGAACGAAGTCGCCTTGCGCCTGCCGGAAGAATATCTGCCCTTACTCTTGGTGCAGGGCGATATCCCCAAGGCGGCATTATTGGAAAAACACCGGCAGGCCGTGGCATCAGGCTGTGCCAGCATCATTTTCGGCTTGGACAGCTTTGCCGAGGGATTGGATTTGCCGGGCGATTTGTGCGTGCATGTCATCATTGTCAAACTACCGTTTTCAATGCCCGACAACCCTATAGAAAAAACCCAAAGCCGCTGGATAGAACAGCAAGGCGGAAATCCCTTTAACGAAATCACCGTACCCGAGGCGGGTATCAAGCTGATACAGGCCGTCGGCCGCCTAATCCGCACCGAAAGCGATTACGGCCGCGTCAGCATCCTCGACAACCGCATTCAAACACAATCTTATGGCCGCCGCCTGCTGGCCTGTCTGCCGCCGTTCAGGCATATCGGCTAATCAATATTTTTCCTTATTCTTTTGGAGAAACCCCCCTGTATGCATACAGGGGGGTTTCTCTCAGATGCCGAATACTTTAAACCGTCTGGATAGGGGTTCGAATGTTTTTTCGCCTGCGGGTTGGACGATGCCGCCGAATACGAGTTGCGCCCGCAATGTCCATGATGAGGGTATGTTCCATTCTTTGGCGGCCGCATCGTCAATCAGAGGGTTGTAATGCTGCAGGTTGGCGCCGATGCCGGCGGCGGCCAACGTCGTCCATATGGCGTATTGATGCATGGCGTCGGCGTGTTCCGCCCATATGGGGAAGTTGTCGGCATAGGGCGGGAATTTTTCCTGCAGGCCTTTGATGACGCTTTGGTCTTCAAAGAAGAGTACCGAACCTGCAGCCGCTTTGAACATGGCCAGTTTTTGCGCGGTGGGTTCGAATTGGTCGGCGGGAACGATGGCGCGCAGGGCGTTTTCGGCAAACTGCCACAGTTTTTCATGTTCCGTACCAAACAGCACCACTACGCGGGTGGATTGGGAATTGAAGGATGAAGGGGTGTGTTTGACTGCATGCTCAATAATGGCGGCCACTTCTTTTTTGGGCAGCGGCAGGTCTTTGTTCAACGCGTAAACGGAACGGCGGTCCTCGGCTGTTTTCTGCAAGGTTTGATAAGGCATTTTGTCTCCTTTATTTATTGATAATCTATATCAGATTTGGACATTATAGCTGCTTTTATGGTGTCGCGATATACTCGTTTGTTTAAATTACGTTTCCCGGTAGGAAATTATGGATACTTTATTGAGTCTGAAGGTTTTTTGCGAAGTGGTCAAACAGGGCAGCTTTACCCGTGCCGCCGACAAGCTCGGTATTTCCACGGCTATGGCCAGCAAGCATGTCGGCCATTTGGAAAAATGTGTCCGCGCCAAGTTGCTGCACCGCAACAGCCGCAATCTGCATCTGACCGAAGCGGGTGAAGGGTATTACCGCCGGTGCAGTTATGCTTTGGATATGTTGGCTTCGGCGGCGGAATGTGCGTCCGGAGGGACGGAAACCCCGCAGGGCGTGTTGCGGGTTACTATGCCTGTGTGGTTTGCCATGCGTCGTTTTGGCAGTTGGGTGGCGGAATACCGCCATCGTTATCCGAGGGTGGATTTGGATTTGCTGCTGGATAACCGCAAGGTGGATTTGGTGGCCGAAGGGGTGGATTTGGCCCTGCGTGTTACGCCGCACGGATTGCCGCCGTCGCTAATCGCCCGCCCTTTGTGCGATATTGATTTTTTCCTGACGGCATCGCCGGATTATTTGGCGCAATACGGCGTGCCGAAAGACGCACATGAGGCCGGACGACATGTTTTTGTGCTGCAGTCTTATTATGATATGGAAAATCTGTCTGTTTCGGACGGGACGGGCAGGACCTCCGTTTTGTCGCCGGCCTCGCATATCCGTGCCGACAGTACGCTGATGATAAGGCAGTTGGTGTTGTCGGGCTGCGGTATCGGTTATTTGCCGGAATGGATGGTTTGCGATGACTTGGCCGCCGGCCGCCTGATCCGGGTGTTGCCCGATTATTCGATTTTGTCGGCCAGGCTTTACGCGGTTTATGTAGACAGGATGTTTTTAAGCGCCAAGGTGAGGAGTTTTATTGATTTTTTGTGCGAGAAGACGGCCAAAGCCGCCTGAGGCCGGTTTTGCGTACAGGCGGCTTGGGGCGTGGTTTTTGGGTTTAGCGTTTTTGCCAGCGCGCCTGTGATTCGCGGATGACGGCTTTGGCTTCTTCGATGCCGCCCCAGTGTTCCACTTTGGTCGTACCCGGTTTTTTCAGGTCTTTGTAGTGGTTGAAGTGGAACTCGATCTG
>CAUVCE010000124.1:0-5400 GCA_963550425.1 uncultured Neisseria sp. | reverse complement strand
GGTCTACGTCGTCGGTCAGCGGTGTGCCGAGGTTTTGGTGGAACAGTTCGCTGACTTGTTCTTTGGTTTTGTGAATCGCGGGCATCACGATATGGGTCGGTTTTTCACCCGCCATTTGAACGATGAATTCGCCCAAGTCGCTTTCCACCGCTTTAACGCCGTTGTCGGCCAAATAATGGTTCAGCTCGATTTCCTCGCTGACCATGGATTTGCCTTTGACCATCAGCTTGCCGTTGTGCGCGCTGACGATGCCGTGAATGATTTCGCAGGCTTCTGCAGGCGTTTCCGCCCAGTGTACTTTCACGCCCAAACGGGTCAGGTTGTCTTCCAGTTGCTCCAATAAGTCGGGCAGGCGGGACAGGGAACGCTGACGGATGTGTTCGCACAGGGCGCGCAATGCCTGCAATTCCTCCTCATCCGACAATACGGCCTTGCGTTTGGCCATCAGCATGTCCATGGCCGTACGCAGGCTTTTGCGCAGGGGTTTGTCGGACAGGGCGTCTTTGGCGTTTTGTTTAAAGGTTTCCGGCCTCGGGTGAAAATTGACGGTTACGCTCATGCCTCATCCTCCAAATCAACAGGGTCTATGTGTTCGGGCAATACGGCCAATACCACCAAATCGCGCGGGCCGTGTGCGCCGTAAGCCAGGGTCAGTTGGATATCGGCCGTTTTGGACGGGCCGGACACCAGCACTATGTTGGTCGGCATTTTGCCGGCCATACCTTCGCCCTTTGCGGCATCGTGGAAGTTGTCGTACATCCTGCCCGCATCCAACAGGCAGAAATGCACCGGCGGCACCAGGCTCTGGCTGCGCGGCTCATCCGCATCCGGCCACAAAAGCAGCGTGCCGGTTTGCGCAATGGCGCAACGGGCGGAAGTAAACCCCGCATCAATTTTGTTAAAGAACTCGTCTTTCCAATGTTCTATTTCACGCGCGAATACTTTGATTTCGATATCGGCCGCCGCTTGAAAAACCTCCGCAGCCTCGCGCCCGTGGCCGGTTTTCAAAGGCAGCAGGATGTTTTTCAACCCTTTGCCGCGGGCGGTTTCCAGCATCTGTTGCGCCCAGTTGTGCGGTTTCACCCAAAAAATTTCGGTTTTTACCGCCCTCATGGCCTTTGCCCAGTGCTTCAGGCGTTCGATTTCGTTATCCCAGGTTTGTGCGGCGGCATAATAAGCGGCCACATCCGGCTCTTCCATGGGCAAGGCCTTGGCCTGTCTCAATTTGGCCAAAATATTTTCGCGTGCGCTCATACTTTGCCCCCCGTGCGTTCCAACAGGAAGGTGGCAATGTGTTTGGGTTTGGGCATGCCGGGTTCGTCTTTGGCGATTTTGCCGCCGATATTCATCATGCAGCCCGCATCGGCACTGACGATTTCCACCGCTTCGGTTGCCTTTAACGAGGCTACTTTGTCGGCCACCATCGCGCCGGAAATGTCAGGCTGCTTGACGGAGAACGTGCCGCCGAAGCCGCAGCATTCGCTTTCGTGGTCGTGTACCACGCGTTCGACGTTTTTCAGGCTGTCTATCAGTTTCCAGCCTGTGAGGTGCACACCCATTTCGCGCCGTGCGCCGCAGGAGGTGTGAACGGCCACTTTGATGTTGTCGCCTTTGTCTTCGGGCGTATAGCCGATATCCAGCAGGAAGTGGGTAAATTCGACCACGCGTCCGGCCACTTTTTGCGCCTGCAGTTCATACGGGCTGCCTTTGAATACGTCCGGCCAGTGGTGCTTCATCATGCCGCCGCAGGAACCGGATGGCACGACTATCGGCCAGTCTTCGGGAAACAAATCCAGTTGCGCCTTGGCAATCTCAAAGGCCTCTTTGGGATGCCCAGATGTGAAGGCGGGTTGGCCGCAGCAGCTTTGCGCCATCGGGAAATGTACCCGTATGCCCTGCTGTTCGATTAGGGTAACGGCATCCATACCGGCTTCCGGCATGAAAATGTCCAGCAGGCATGTGCCGAAAAAATATACATCGGACGGTTTGCCGATGTCGGGTTTTACGGTGGTAGTCATAGTTTTCGGTTTGTGTTTTTTGTTAAAACCGGCCCGCCGGGCGAACCGTGTCCGATAAAGCGCGGCACTTTAAGTAATCTTGACCGAACGGTCAAGTGTTGCAAAGGCCGTTGCGTTAGGTCTTTTTATTTGTTTGGCCGTTATTGCGAATATGGCAAAACAGGCCGTCTGAACACCGAAAAGGCGTTTTCAGGCGGCCTGTTTCCGAATCAGCGGCGCGCCAAAACCGCTTTGGACAAATAAGACTTCACACCGGCGGCAATGGCGTCGGCGCATTGGTGGCGGAAGGCCATGCCGGCCAACTTCCTTTCTTCTTCGGGATTTGACAAAAAGGCGGTTTCCACCAAAATAGACGGGATATCGGGAGCCCGCAACACGGCGAAATTGGCGCTGTCTACCGAACCCTTGTGCAACTTGTTGTAACGCCCCAATTCGCCCAAAACCTTTTGCCCGAGCAACAGGCTGTCGCGGTTGGTAACGGTTTGGGTCAAATCGAGGATGGTGCTGTCCACATCTTTGATGCCCACGGTCTGCACGCCGCCGATGGAATCGGCATTATTTTGGGTTTCGGCCAGGAATTTTGCCGCCGCGCTGGTTGCCCCCTTGGTGCTGAGCATATAAACGCCGGTACCGCGCGCGCTAGGGCTGGTAAACGCATCTGCATGAATCGAGATAAACAAATCGGCACGCAGTTTGCGCGCCTTGGCCACGCGCACGCCCAAAGGGATGAACACGTCTTCGTTGCGCGTCATATAAACCTTCCAACCGTCGGCTTCCAAGCGTTTTTTCGTTTCGCGCGCAATCGACAACACCACATCCTTTTCGCGCAGGCCGTTTTGGGAAACAGCCCCCGGATCCTCGCCGCCGTGGCCGGGGTCGAGCATGATGACCGGCTGGCGGTGTGGGCGGCGGCCGCCTGTTTCCTGTTTTGCGTGGTCGGTTCCGCCTCCGTCGCCCCTGCCGTGCCTGGCCGGCGGCGGGGGCGGATTGTTGGCGGCGACCTGTTCGGGCGGCCGCCTGACCGGGGGCGTGCCCGCGCCCGTACCCTGACGGCTGATGCGGCCTTTAGTGTACTCTTCCAAAAGCGCCATCAGCGGGTCGTTGTCGTCGCGGATATCGGACGGGTACAGGTCGGCCACCAAACGGTATTTGAAATTGGCCACCGGCTGTAAGGTAAACAGTTGCGGATTGACCGGCACTTTCAAATCGACAACCACGCGCACTGTGGCCGCGTCATATTGGCCGACGCGGATATTGGCGATATAGGGGTCGTCCCGCTGGACTTTGGACGAAAGCCCCTGTAAGACATTATTAAGCTGCACGCCCTTGAAATCGATGACCAGGCGGCGCGGGTTGTCGAGGACGAAATAATTGTATTGCAGCTTTTCGCCGGCTTCGAGCGTAATGCGGGTGTACGCCTGCGCCGGCCAGATGCGGACGGCGGCGAACTGCGGCGCAGACTTGCCGTTGGCGGCATGGGGAATCAGGGTGAACAACAGCCCGGCGGTGCTGCGGACTATTTGGCGGCGGGTATATTTTGTATCCATTTTTTCAAACTTTTTCGGCCGGTGGGCGTGTGTGCGGCAATTATCGCCTGCCTGCCCGCATCAAGGCGGTCCAGCGACAGGGTAAGGTCGGCGGGCGGGGTAAAGCCCCCACCCTTCTGCGGCCATTCTATCAGGCAAACCCCCCCTCCGGCGGCCAAATCGTCCAATCCCGCATCCCACCATTCCTCCGGCGATGTAAAGCGGTAAAGGTCGAAATGATGCAGGGTAAATTGCGGGAGGGGATAAGATTCGGCAATGGCGTAGGTCGGGCTCTTCACCGCCCCTTCAAATCCCAGCGCGCGCAACAGTGCTCGGGCGAAAGTGGTTTTGCCCGCCCCCAATCCTCCTTCCAGCCACAACGTCAGCGGCGCGGTCAGGACGGCGGCGAAGGCGGCGGCAAGGTCGGCCGTTGCCTGTTCGTCAGGCAGGTAAATCGGTGGGGAATGGTCGGTCGTCATGGCGGTCGGCAAAGGGCGAAAATGGGGGATTATGCGGCAAACGGCGTTTTTTGCAAACTGTTCAAACCGTTAAACAGGCCAATTAACCGGTTTGGCAAATTTTAGCGGATTAAATTTAACAGATTAGGCTTAAAACGGTACTGCGCCGGTTTGCCTTGCCCCGCTTTAGATTTGACCTACCATTATCGTATGCGGGTTTTCCAGTGTGCATTTTTGATACAAAAGAATAAAGGCATCCCTTCAACCTGTTGTAGAATGCGAAGATTTTGAGAAGGTCTTTCAGTTTAGCAATATGGATTCCCCCAACCAACGCCCCATCGGCGTTTTCGATTCCGGCGTCGGCGGTCTGACCAACGTGCGCGCCCTGATGGAACGCCTGCCGCTGGAAAACATCGTTTATTTCGGCGACACCGCCCGCGTGCCCTACGGCGTGAAGTCGCGGGCGACCATCGAAGCCTTTACCGCTCAAATCGTCGGCTTCATGCTCGAACACGACGTAAAGGCACTTGTCATTGCCTGCAACACCATCGCGGCCGTCGCCGGGCATAAAGTACGGCAGATGGCGGGCAATATGCCGGTTTTGGACGTAATCAGTGCCGGGGCGCAGGCGGCGTTGGCCACCACGCGCAACAACCACATCGGCGTGATTGCCACCAACACCACGGTAAACAGCAACGCCTACGCGCGCGAAATCCACCGCCGCAATCCCGCCGCGCGCGTGCAATCGCAGGCCTGCCCGCTGTTCGTACCGCTGGTGGAGGAGGGCTGGTTGGATCACGAAGTTACCCGCCTGACCGCGCGGGAATATCTGAAGCCGCTGCTGGCCGAAGACGTGGACACGCTGGTGTTGGGTTGCACCCACTATCCGCTGCTCAAGCCGCTGTTGCAGCAGGAAGCGCCGCATCTGCAACTGGTCGATTCGGCACTGACCACCGCAGAATCCGCCGCCCGGGCATTGCAGGCCGAAGGGCTGCTTAACGACGGCACGGGGCAGACCGCCGATTATCGTTTCTACGTCAGCGATATCCCGCTGCGCTTCCAAACCATAGGCGAACGCTTTTTAGGGCGCAGTTTGCATCAGATTGAAATGTTGCCGCTGGGCTGATGGTTTTTGTTTTGACAGATGGAACGGCACATAAGGCCGGCTCTATATAATATTGCTGCCTTACACCCTTCTCGGATAAGTCCACATCCTACCGCCCCGATGGGCGGGGTTTCAACCATTAAGGAAGTTTTGATGAATCTTTCCCAAATTATTGAACGCGAAGCCGCCGCCGCCTTTGCCGCCGCAGGCATCGCCGACAGCCCCGTTGTTTTGCAGCCGACCAAAAACGCCGAACACGGCGATTTCCAAATCAACGGCGTGATGGGTGCGGC
>CAUVCE010000123.1:0-5437 GCA_963550425.1 uncultured Neisseria sp. | reverse complement strand
CTGTCGGATTACGGCAAAGGCGGGCTGACCCATGTGGTTTCCTTTATCGAATGGGCGCGGCAGGAGGGAAAACCGGTCTTAATCGACCCGAAAGGGGACGACTATGCCAAATACACCGGCGCAACCCTGCTTACCCCCAACCGTGCCGAACTGCGCCAAGTTACCGGAAGTTGGAAAAACGAAGCCGATTTGCAGGAAAAAGCCCGCGCGTTGCGGCGTAATTTGGATTTGCAGGCACTGCTCCTGACTCGCAGCGAAGAAGGCATGACCCTGTTCCGCGACGGAGAACCGCATTACCAACCGACACGGGCGCGGGAAGTATTCGACGTTTCCGGTGCGGGCGATACCGTGATTGCGGGCATGGGATTGGCGATGGCGGCCGGATTGGATTTTCCCGAAGCCATGCGGCTGGCCAACGCCGCCGCCGGTGTGGTCGTGGGCAAACTCGGCACGGCAGTGTGCACGTTTGACGAATTGGCGGAAGCATTGTAAAGTAGCACGGTATTTAACGGACAGGGCAACACATACGGCCTTTATGTGTTGCCCTGATTCGGAAGGGAAACACCCTTTTGCAAACGACGTATGTTTCAACACACAGGGCTGCGTCTTATGTGTAGCCCTGTGTGTCGCCCTACCGGAAGGGGTTACGCCCCTCCCAAACAAACCCGAATCATGCCGCCCCAAAGGGCGGGGTTTCAACCATTAAGGAAATTTTGATGAAAAGGGTTTCGATATGGTACGCCATATAAAGAAAAACCCGAAGGGAAATATAAAACTACCGCTTTGACGACAATCAGGTATCGGGCGGTTTGATACGGATGACACATTGCCGGCTTTGCCTTGCCGTGCCGCAAAGGACGGTTTGGGCAAAAACCATTTTATTAATGAAATATAACCGTGGTGGTTTGAGGGAAAAGATTAATGGCGACACACATGACCCGCTTGGAGTTCGGCTGGGATGACAGAGGAAGGGGCAGCCCGTTGGAGGTAACCGCCATACAGGCCGTTGCCGCCGTATGGCTGTCGGACAAAAATGCCAGCCGTCATGCGGTAATGGATATCGATGCTATTTTGGACGAACCTTTTTCCTTTGCCTTCAACGGATTGGATGCAAAAACCGTTATCGGCCTGTTTGACGAAATCGCCCGACAATTTCCGGAGGTGCGTTTTTTTGTGCGCGGCGTAGGTTTGGAATTCGGCAATATTTGGTTGCGCGAATATTTCAACGGGGAAGCCGTATTTGCCGCAGGGCCGTTTGAGCGCGTCATGGAGGAAGAAGTGGTCGAAGAAAAGAGAAAAGGCTGGTTCGGCCGCCTGCTGGGAGGCTGATGATAGGATCGGCAAGCCGTCTGAAAAACGCAAGTATGTGTTTTCAGGCGGTTTTTATCTTTTTACGGCCGATAAGGCCTTTCAAAACGCCATATGGCGGATTGAGCTTGCCGCCCACTAGCGGTACAATTCCCGCGTTTTTCTTTTTAAAGAACCGTAAAGAAACATTATGAGCCTGATTGGAGAAATCCTGCCCCTGTCGCGCATAGTTTTAGATTCCGATGCCGGCAGCAAAAAACGCCTGTTTGAGCAGGCGGGTCTGATTTTGGAAAACGATATCGGCATTTCGCGTGCCGAAGTATTCGACTGCCTGTTTGCACGCGAAAAACTCGGTTCGACCGGTCTGGAGCACGGCGTGGCCGTACCGCACGGCCGGCTGGCGTCGTTGGAAAAGGCCGCCGCCGTGTTTATCCGCACCAAAGAACCCGTACCTTTTGACGCACCGGACGGCAAGCCCGTATCTTTGGTATTTGTTTTGCTTGTCCCCGAACATGCCGCAGGGGCGCATTTGCAGGTCTTATCCAAACTTGCCGGCCGTTTTTCCGACAAAAACATACGCGAAAGCCTGATGCAGGCGGAAGACGCCGCCGAAGTCCGCCGCATCCTGACGGAGGAATAATGCCCAGTATCTCGGTGCGCCGCCTTTATCAGGACAACCAGCAGAAACTGCATCTGGCCTGGGCGGCGGGTGCGGCGGGTGCGGACAACCGCATCGGCGTGGAGGCCGACAAGCCGGTTTTGGCCTTGGTCGGCCATTTGAACTTTATCCATCCCAACCAGGTACAGGTGCTGGGCGTGGCCGAAGTGGACTACCTGAACCGCATGGAATCGGGCGAACCCGACCACCGCAACATCGGCCCCTTGCTGGACTTGCCCGTATCGCTGGTGATTGTGGCCAACGAATTGCCCGTGCCGCAGATATTGCGCGATTACTGCCATACCAACGGCGTGCCGCTGCTGACATCCAAATTGGAAAGCCCCTACCTGATGGATGTCTTGCGGATTTACCTGCAGCGCGCCTTGGCTGCCTCCACGGTTAAATACGGCGTGTTTCTCGATGTTTTTGAAATCGGCGTTCTGCTGACCGGCCAGTCGGGTTTGGGGAAAAGCGAGCTGGCTTTGGAATTGATTTCGCGCGGCCACAGCCTGATTGCCGACGACGCCATCGAATTGCACCGCACATCGCCCGAAATATTGGAAGGGCGCTGCCCGCCGATGTTGCGCGATTTTCTCGAAGTGCGCGGCTTGGGCGTACTCAATATCCGCCATATTTTCGGCGAGACTTCCGTACGGCCGAAAAAGAACCTGAACCTGATTATAAACTTAGTGCCTGCTGACGACAGCTACATGAAGCAGATTGACCGTTTGAGCATCCGCAGCGAGACGGAGACGATTTTGGACGTTACCGTCCGTTCGATTACCCTGCCCGTGGCGGTCGGCCGCAATCTGGCGGTGCTGGTTGAGGCGGCCGTACGCAATTATATTTTGCAGCTGAGGGGCAAGGACAGTACGCGCGAATTCCTTGATCGTCATCAAAAAATGATGAAGGAGCAGGCGGTTCAACATGAAGATAATCCTGATTAGCGGTTTGTCGGGTTCGGGCAAGTCGGTTGCTTTGAAATTGTTGGAAGATACCGGTTTTTATTGCGTGGACAACCTGCCGATGGAAATGCTGCCCCAATTGGTGCTGTATCACATCCGGCGCGGCGGCTGCGTGGGCGGTCTGGCGGTGAGCGTGGACATACGTTCGCACATCAAAGTCAGCGAGGTGGAAAAGCAACTGGCCTATTTGAGAGGCAAAGGGCATGAGGTCGAAATTCTGTTTTTGGAAGCTGATGAGGCAACGCTGGTGCGCCGCTTTTCCGAAACGCGCCGAAGCCATCCGCTGACCGATGACGGCCGCGCGCTGCCCGAAAGCCTGAGGCAGGAACGTGAAACGCTGTCTCCGCTGCGGGACAAGGCTTACTGTATAGATACGTCCAAGATGAACGCACAGCAGTTGCGCTATGCCGTGCGCCAATGGCTGAAGGTGGAAAACGGCGGCCTGTTGGTGGTGGTCGAGTCTTTCGGTTTCAAATACGGCATACCTGATAATGCCGATTTTGTCTTCGATATGCGCAGTCTGCCCAATCCTTATTATGATCCGGTTTTGCGCCCCTTCAACGGTACGCAGCCACAAATCCGCGATTATTTGGACAAGCAGCCTTTGGCCGGCGAAATGGTGGACGATATCGAACAGTTTATCGGCCGCTGGCTGCCGCGTATGCAGGTGGAAAGCCGCAGTTATGTTACGATTGCCATCGGCTGTACCGGCGGCCAGCACCGATCCGTTTATGTGGCCGAACGCCTTGCCGAACGCCTGAAACGCGGTTATCCGGTATTGGTGCGCCACAGGCAGCTTGCACCGCCCGCCGAACAGCCCGTATAAGGAAGACGCAAAAGATATGGCAATCCAATGGTATCCCGGCCATATGCACAAGGCCAAAAAAGCGATTATCGAACGGCTCAAAAGTGTCGATATGGTGATAGAGGTGCTGGACGCGCGTATGCCCGCATCCAGCGAAAACCCGTTGCTGGGCAAGCTTTCGTCCGACAAACCCAAACTGAAAATCCTGAACAAGCAGGATTTGGCCGACCCGGAACGCACCGCCCTGTGGCTGGCCGAGTTCCAGTCCCGCCCAAACACCAACGCCATCGCGCTGGACGCGTCCGACCGCCAGGCGGCTCAAAAGCTGGTTGCCGCCTGCCGCACGCTCGTGCCGAACCGAAAAGGCGTGGACAAACCGCTGCGCGTTATGATTTGCGGTATTCCCAATGTGGGCAAATCCACTCTGATTAACGGTATGTTGGGCAAAAAATCCGCCAAAACCGGCAACGAACCCGGCATCACCAAAGCCGAACAACGCCTGTTCCTTGCCGACGACTTCTGGCTTTATGACACGCCCGGTATGCTGTGGCCGAAAATCATTGTGGAAGAAGGCGGTTACAATCTCGCAGCAGGAGGCGCGGTCGGCCGCAACGCGTTGGATGAGGAAGTTGTCGCCCTCGAGCTCGTCGATTACCTGCGCCGCCACTATCTGCCGCAGTTGCAGGAACGTTATCAGGCCGATAAAAACGAAAGCAGCCACTGGCAAGACGGGCAATGGCTGGAATGGATAGGGCGAAGGAGGGGCGCGCTGCTGGGCGGCGGGCGCATCAATTATCAAAAGGCAGCCGAAAATACGCTCGCCGATTTCCGCAACGGCCTTATCGGCCGAATCACGCTCGAAACCCCAAACCAATGGGAACTATGGCTCAAAACCGCCCAAAGGCGCGAAGCCGAACAAAAGGCCGAACGCGAACGCCGTAAGGCCGAACGCAAGGGAAAGGCTGTCTGAACGGCTTTCAGACGGTTGAAAAACGAAGGAAGAAACGGATGACGCAAAACCTGTTGTTCCGCATCGCCAACCGCGACGATGCCGAAGAAATCGCCAATTTGTTCAATATTTGTTGCGGCGGCTGGCCGGATGAAGGTATTGTCCGCGAAGCCGATGCCGCCGAAATAGGCAGGATATTGACCGACGGCCGCCACTATTCTTTTGTTTACGACAACCCCGACCGTTTCGACAGCCTGCTCGGCTGCATCACGGTGCGGCTGCATACCCCGCAGCGGCAGCGCGCGGATATCGCCGCCATCGCGGTGTGCCCCGAAAGTCAACGGCAGGGGATAGGCGGCGCCCTGTTAAAGGCGGCAGAGGGCTTTGCCTCCGACCATTTGAAGCAGGGGAGTTTGACCGTCCGTATTCCGGCCGATAAGGGGGTCTTGGCCGACTATTGCGAACGTTTGGGGTATGGGCGTTGCATGACGCAGCCGGAAGATGGCTTTATCAGGTTGGAAAAACGTTTGTTTTGATTTCCAGGCTGTCTGAAAACCCGTCAGGCGGCCTGTTTTCCGATTACGCAAAAACAGGGTTGCACATAATATATTGTCGTGATTTCAGAGAGGCAGTATACCATCAAAAATAACCCGAACCCCGCCGTCCCAAAGGGCGGTGTTTTCGCCATTTAAGGAAGTTTTGATGAACGACCAACTCCCGCCGGACGCGCTCGTCGAAGCCGCCCTGCTGAC
>CAUVCE010000122.1:0-5487 GCA_963550425.1 uncultured Neisseria sp. | reverse complement strand
CTACCTGCCGCACCTGTTCCTCCGTCATATACGGGTGCATCGGCAGGCTGATGACTTCCTTCGCCGCCAAATCGCCCACGGGCAGCACGGCATCGGATGCGACGGCGGGCTGCTTGTTGAGCGGAATCGGATAATGGACGGCGGTCGGGATGCCTGCCGCTTTCAAGGCCGTCTGAACGGCATCGCGGTTTTTCACGCGCACGGTGTATTGGGCATACGCGCTGATATTGTGGCTTTCGATAAACGGTGCGGCGATACCGGCTTTATCCAGTTCCTGCGCGTAAACGGCGGCAACCCGGCCGCGCAGGCCGATTTCTTCTTCCAGAATCGCCAGTTTGGGCAGCAGGATGGCGGCTTGCAGCGTGTCCAGGCGGCTGTTTACGCCGACGCGGATATGGTGGTAGCGGCGGTCTTGGCCGTGGCGCGCGATTTGGCGGATGACGGCGGCCAGATTGTCGTCGTCGGTAAAAACCGCGCCGCCGTCGCCGTAGCAGCCCAAAGGTTTGCTGGGGAAGAAGCTGGTGCAGGAAACAGTGGTCAGGCTGCCTGATTTGCGGCCTTTGTACGATGCGCCGAAACTCTGCGCCGCGTCTTCGATGACGGGCAGGTTGTGGCGGGCGGCGATGGCGTTAATCACATCGAAATCGGCACACTGGCCGTAGAGCGATACGGGCACGATGGCTTTGGTGCGCGGGGTAATCGCGGCTTCGAGTTTGGCGGGGTCGAGGTTGTAGGTTTGTTCGACTATATCGATGTAAACCGGTTTTGCGCCGAGCAGGGCGACGGTTTCGGCGGTGGCGATGTAGGTAAACCCGGGGGTAATCACTTCGTCGCCCGCACCTACACCCAAAGCCATCAGGGCGATTTGCAGCGCGTCGGTGCCGTTGGCGACGCCGATGCAGTGTTTCGCGCCGCAGTAGGCCGCCAGTTTTTCTTCCAGTTCGGCCACTTCGGGGCCGAGGATGTATTGGCCGTGCGAGAGGACTTGTTCGATATTGGCGTCGATTTGTTTTTTAATGCGCGCCTGCTGGGCGGCGAGGTCGATAAACCGCATAAGGCTCTCCGATTTTCAAACCTGATTAAGATAAGGATTTTATTTTAATCGGATATCGATATAGGCGCTCTCATGCAGTTGCTCCAGCAATTGTGCGGTGGCCTGTTCGGCCTTCTGTTGCGCAATATATTGGCGGACGGCATTGCGTTGGCGTTCCTCCTTGCTGCCCGCATCGCGCACATCGTTCAGCTTAATCAAATGCCAGCCAAACTGCGTTTTTACCGGTTGGCTGATTTGGCCTTTTTTCAGATTATGCACCGCATCTTCAAACTCCGGCACCATCACCCCGTCGCCAAACCAACCCAAATCGCCGCCCTGTGCCGCACTGCCGTCTTGCGAATATTCCCTCGCCAGCTTGCCGAAATCCTTGCCCGATGCGGCTTGGGCGCGGATTTTCCGGATAACCGATTCGGCCGCGACCTGTGCCGCCTCCTTCTCCGCCTTAATCAAGATATGTTGTACACGGTATTGGCGAACCAGCCCGCCCTCGGGCAGCGCGATGCCTTGCTGTTTGGCGCGCGCCAAAGCCGCATCAATCTCCGCCTCACTCACACGGGCGCTTGGCAAAATGGCCTGCTGCCTGACCTTCTCCGCCACCAAACCATCCGCCGTCTCACGCCTTAGGGCCGCCTTGTCCAAACCGTCCCGGGCGGCTTCGGCGTAAAGTTTGTCCACCGTTATCCGCCTTTGTGCCGCCTCATGTGCCAAAGCCGCATCAATTTCGGCCTCACCCGCCGTCAGCCCGCGCCTTTTGCCCGCTTGGACTATCAGCGACTGATTAATCAGCTGTAACAACACATAACGGCGGAATTCGGCTTCAGACGGCCTTTTTGCCGCAGGAACACTTCGTTGCGCGGCGGCAAGGGCATTGTTGAACTGGCGCATGGTAATCACACCGTCGCCCGCCACGGCGGCAATGCCGTCCACGGATTTGACATCGGCGGCCGCTGCCGTCTGAAACGCCGCCAACAACACGAGTGCAGAAATCAGGTTTTTCATAAATTACACCTTTTTGATTTGATCCCGCCGCAACATTCGGCCGGCGGGATGGGGGTTGTCCGACCCACCCCGAACTCAGGGATTGACGACCTCGTTGGTCTTACTGTATCCGGGGATGACATTATTATTCAAAATATTATTTGTTTTACCGATATTGCTCAAATCCTTCAGCTGCAGCGTAAAGAAGAAGGCATTTTTATAATTGGCGTCATTGCGTTCCGTATTCCAGCCGCTGACATAACGCTGGCCGACGGCGCTGGCGCTCCAGCAGCCGCATTCGCTTTTATATTCCAACCCGGCCAACATTTCCAAAGGCTTTTTCACATTGGCGGCATAATTGAAACGCGCCACGCCGTAAAGGTTTCGCCGCAACGGCCATTGTGCGGCCACATCTATCTGGCTGAGCTTGTCGCGGAAATATTCGCCGTTGCCCTGCAGGTAAATCGGCTCGTCGCGGCCGTAAGTATAACGCGCGCTCAAGGCCTTGCCTTCTTCCGGCCGGTAGAGCAGGCCGGCGGAAACATTATCGAAGCGCGACTGATTTTCATTGAAATGTACGGCTGCCTGCCCGCTCCAGCTGTCGCTGATATTACCCTCGGCAAAGGCCACCCAGTCGGAGCGCGTGCGCGTCCCCTTTTCCACACTGCCGTCCATCAGAATCTTATCGTCTTTGAAATAAAACTTCTGGCCTATGCCCAAGCGCGCCCTTTCCTCGCCGCTTTCGCGGTCGAGGTAACGCGTCTGCACGGCGGTTGTCAGGCTGTTGGCGGCATTGATGCGGTCATTGCCCGAATACAGGTTTTCACGGAACAACTGTTGATAATTGAAACTGTTGGGCGAAGTATCGAAATTGGGCAGGTCGTTTTGAGAGCGGGTGGGGATATAGTTGTAAAACAGGCGCGGTTCGAGCGTCTGCACCAGACTTCGGCCGAACAACTCCGTCTGCCGTTCGAAAGTCATGCCCGCATCCACATTGACAATCGGAATACTGCGTCCGGCCGTTCGGCTGGGCCGGTCGCGGAAACTGTCGAGATTATAATAAGTATAATGCAGGCCTGCCTTGGGGCGGACATAACCCCAGCCGTTGTGGAAATGGCGGCTGACGCTGGGATACAGCACCACGCGGCTGCCGGACTGCCTGCTGTCGTGGACGAAGCGCGTATACTGTCCGTCCATATTGATTTGGGTATCGCCCAAATTCTTCTGCCAACTGCCGCCCAGGCGAGGCAAAATGGCATAAGGCCTGTCCCTGTACCCGTCGGCATTGGCCAGCGTCTGATATTTCTTGACAATCAACTTGCTGACCAAAAACGCGCCCAACACATCGGTTTCATTTTCCAACCAAACCTCGCGGTTGAGGTTTACATTGCGGGCGATGTCCTCGCGGTTGTAAAAATCGCGGTAGTAGTCGTTATCGGAAACCTGATTGAAATCCACGCCGGCACGGAAACCTGGGCCGAATTGCTGACTGTGCCGCCACCGTGCCTGATAGCGGTTGTTATGGCGGCTGCGCCGGTCGTCGGGCATCCAGTCGCCGTTGAATTCGCCATTGTACTTCGATTGCAGATAACGGAATTCGCCGCCCAGCTGCAGGCCGCGCGCGGAAATCAGGCGCGGATTGAAAGTGGCGTCATAATTGGGGGCAAGGTTGAAATAATAAGGCACTTCGATTTCCATGCCGTCCGAACCAGCCTTCAGTGTCGGTACAAGCAGGCCGCTTTTACGGTTGCCGTTGAGCGGGAAATCCGCCCACGGGGTATAAAGCACCGGCACGCCGCCGAAAACCAGCTTGGCTTTCTTCGCCACACCCACGCCTTTACCGTAATCGGCCTCTATGCTGTCCGCCTGAATATACCAAGAGGCATCGCCTTTTTGGCAGGTGTTGAGCCGGACATCGTTCAGGGTGTAGCGGGTTTTGCCCTCCATCTTCGCCTCTTTGCCCACGGCCTGCAGCCTGCGGCCTTCTTTTTCCGCCTCCAGGCGCACGGCTTCGGCCTTACCGCCGCCCCTGCCCAAATCGTATTCCAAACGCTCGCTGCGGACAACCGAACCGCCATCGTCCAAAACCACACTGCCCTCGGCGCGAACGGTATCGGCCTGCTGGTCGTATTGCACGCGGTCCGCATTCAAAACCCGCCCGTTGCGCTCGACAATCACCCCGCCCCTCGCCTCCACGCCGACACGGGTCTGCCCCGCCACGGCATCGGCCGTTACCCGCGTATGGCCGGGCGGCAACGCAGGCTGCCCGCTGGTTTGTACGGCAGGTTCGGTTTCAACCGCCCGGACTTTTCCGGCATCGCACGTCGGACAGGTGCTGCCCAGCGACAATTCCCCCGCCGCCGCCTCGCCCGCACACCAAGCCGCCAACAGCGCGGCCGACAGCGGTTTGACTAAAAATAAACGTGCCAAAGTATCACCTTAAACCGATTTTGCCCGTTAAAATGGCGGCCATTTTAACCGTTTCCCCGTAAAACCGCCATGCAACGACAATCCGAACTGCAAAACTGGCTGCACGGCCTGTATCCCAACCGTCCCTTCGAGCTGGCCTTTGCCGCCGCCGATGCCGACTTCCGCCGTTATTTCCGCGCTACTTTTTCAGACGGCCAAACCGTCATCTGCATGGACGCGCCGCCCGACAAAATGAGCATCGCGCCCTATTTGAAAGTGCAAAAGCTGTTTTCCATGCTGAACGTTCCGCAGGTTTATCACGCCGACGAAACACTGGGATTTGCCGCGCTGAGCGACTTGGGCAGCACCACTTACCTCGCCGCCATGCGGCACGACGGCAGCGGGGCGGCACATAAAGCCCTGCTGTTGGAGGCGATAGACGAACTGATCATTTTGCAAAAGGCAGGCCGCCCCGGTGTACTGCCGCCTTACGGCCGCGAAGTCATGCTGCGCGAAATCAACCTGTTCCCCGACTGGTTTGCCGCCAAAGAATTGGGCAAGCCGTTCAACTTCAAGCAAAAACAACTATGGCAACAGGTTGCCGATGTATTGCTGCCGCCGCTTTTGGCGCAGCCGCAAGTGTTCGTCCACCGCGACTACATCGTCCGCAACCTGATGCTGTCTGCCGGCCGGCCGGGCGTGCTCGACTTCCAAGACGCCTTATACGGCCCGATTTCCTACGACCTGGTGTCGCTGCTGCGCGATGCCTTTATCGAATGGGAAGAAGAATTCGTGCTGGACTTGGTCATCCGTTACTGGGAAAAAGCCCGCGCCGCAGGATTGCCCGTTCCGGCCGAATTCGACGAGTTCTACCGCTGGTTCGAATGGATGGGCGTACAACGCCATCTGAAAGTCGCCGGCATCTTCGCCCGCCTCTACCACCGCGACGGCAAAGACAAATACCGCCCCGAAATCCCGCGCTTCCTCAACTACCTGCGCCGCGCCTCGCGCCGCTATACCGACCTCGCGCCGCTGTACGCGCTGTT
>CAUVCE010000121.1:0-5507 GCA_963550425.1 uncultured Neisseria sp. | reverse complement strand
ATAGGGGGAAATTTTTACGGTAATTATAAAATCTATTGTTTTATATGCGAATTTAGTTAAATTAGTTTTTTAACCACGCCGTCTGAAAGAATATATTCATCCCCGCTATGGGGGCAAACGGCCTTTCCTTCACCCTTTAAGGGCAATGCCAATTTTTCGCCATACTCGCTCATCCAACCTACCTGACGGGCAGGTACCCCAACCATCAGGGCATAATCGGGAACATCTTTATTCACCACCGCGCCCGCACCGATAAAGGCAAACCGCCCAACGGTTATCCCACAGACAATAGTACAGTTTGCACCAAGCGTTGCACCGGCCTTTATCAGGGTATCACGGTATTCGTTTTTGCGGCCGATAAGGGCTCTTGGGTTATAAACGTTGGTAAAAACCATACTCGGCCCGCAAAATACACCGTCTTCCAAAGTAACATTGTCATATATGGAAACGTTATTTTGAATTTTACATTGATTGCCGATAATGACCCGGTTGCCGACAAAAACGTTTTGTCCCAATGAACAGTCTTCGCCGATTTCCGCACCGCCGCAAATATGGACGAAATGCCAGATACGGCTTCGACCGCCGATTTTCGCGCCATCATCAATAATTGCCGTAGGATGAGCCGTATAATTCATCTGCTGCCCTTTCTTAATTTAAAACAGTGGTTTTTTATCCTTTATTTTCCCGAATAGGCAGGCATAATAAGGCCGCCATACCAACCGAAAGACAAACAGCCCGCAATATTACTCTTTAAAAAGCCGTTAATATGGTTTGCTTCAAAGCCATGCCGTCTGAACAAACCGCCGGAATCCCCGTCGTCTTCTTTTCTTATGATACCGGCCAGCCCCCAAGCGATGGGAAGAACCGACAGACTAATTAAAAAAGTGATAAAAACCTGTTATTCTATTTGCTGTATGTATCAAATATAAATAACCGTTTAATCTAATTCTTATAACCAATATTTTTTGTTGCCGAACGATGCGGAAAGCACCCGATGGCCGACAACTTGATATAATCGTCCGTTTTTAGGTTTATAACGATTCAAGACAACCGGCAACCCGACAATATCAAGGAAACCACCATGCCCACTGCATCTAAGACTTTGAGTTTTGAATTTTTCCCCACCCGGACCATTGAAGGACGCGAGAAACAAATCACCACACGCAAACAACTGCGCCAATTTGCCCCCGAATTCTTTTCTTGCACATCGGGTGCGGGCGGTTCTACCCGCGATGGCACTTTGCAAACCATAGCCGATATCCTGGCCGAAGGCACACCTGCCGCACCGCACCTTCCCTGTATTGGGATGGAGGCAGCCGAAATCAAAAACCTATTGGATACTTACAAGGAAATGGGGGTGCGGCACATTGTCGCCCTGCGCGGCGATATCCCTTCCGGCATGGGGGTGGGCAGCAGCGGCCTGCGTTATGCCAACGAGTTGGTTGAATTGATTAAAAACGAATACGGCAGCCATTTCCACATTGAAATTGCCGCTTACCCCGAATACCACCCTCAAGCCCGCAGCGCGGAAGACGACCTGCACAATTTCGTACGCAAAGCCAAGGCCGGAGCCGACTCCGCCATTACCCAATATTTTTATAATGCTGATGCCTATTTCCGCTTTGTGGACGATGTGCGCGGCTTAGGGGCGGATATTCCGGTCATCCCCGGCATCATGCCGATTGCCAGCTTTGCGAAACTTGCCCGTTTTTCCGATGCCTGCGGTGCGGAAATTCCGCGCTGGTTGCGCTTGAAGCTGCAATCCTATGCCGATGACACGGCATCTATCAAGTCTTTAGCTTTGGACGTGGTAACGGAAATGTGCGCCCGCCTGTTGCTCGGAGGTGCACCCGGACTGCATTTTTATACTTTGAATCAGGCAGGCTTGGTATCTACGATTTGCCAACGTCTGGGGTACTGAATCTTGGCATATAAAGGGTTTATAATTGAATGGCACGGTTTGAATTTAAACCAATACCAATACCGTGTGCAATAGATGACAGCATCTTGAATATTGTCTTACCAAAATTTCAATATGTCCTTACGCCTGTCGACTGATGCTGGCCTGTATGAAAAATAATTACAGTGGATTAGAAAATCGGGGTAAGGCGGCAAACCGCATACGGTACAATTAGGCAAATCAAACCAACGCCATACCGTTTTTATTAATCCACTATATCTGTTTATTTGCCGACACCGCCGCTTTGCCATCTGTCTGTCAAACACGGTAAATTATGGCTGCTGTCCATACCCAAAGAGGAATAATGTTTTAACACACAAAACTGCACATCACATAAGGTGCAGCCCTATGTGTTGCCCTGATTCGGAAGAAAGGGGCACCCCCATCCCAAATGAATCCTACCCTACCGCCCTGAATGTCGGGGCGGAGTTTCAACCATTAAGGCAATTTTGATGAACCGTTATCCTCAACTGCCCACGCTGCTTTCCTATCCCTTCCGCCTGTATTTCCTGCTCGGCGCACTGTCTGTGTTGCCGGCAGCCTGCACTTGGGCGGCAGCGGCCTTGGGGGTTTATCCTTTGGATATCGCGCCTCCGTTGTGGCATGCATTTGCCTTTCTGCAGCTGACCGGTGGGGCGGCCTTTGCCGGTTTTCTGTTTACCGCTGTGCCCGAGTGGACGCATTATACGGCTGATTTGACAAGGCATACGCTGTTTACGCTGGCTTTGTGGCTGTCGGCGGCGGTTTTGACCGGTTTTTCGCTGCTGTCTGCCGCCGCAATGGCGATGGTGCCGTTTTGGCTGTATCTGGCGGTGTTTACTGCTTATACGGCTTGGAAGGCGCGTGATGACGGCCAAATCAGCGTGGTGCTGGCAGTGGCGGCAATTGCGGCGGCAACGGCCATGTTCGCATGGCGGCCGGATTTGTTTTGGCTAAAGCAGACGGCACACTTGTTCGCAGTGGGAATTGTGCTGGTGGCCTTCCGCATCGGTAAGGCGGTGGGGCAGAAGGCTTTGGAAGATACGGCTTATCGGGATTGTGTGTTTATGCCGAATCCGTTTTACCGGAATTTGGCGGCATGGTTTTTATATGGTTTTGTTGCGGCGCAAATCTGGTCTGATGATGCGGCCGTATCGGGCTGGCTGGCTGTGGCGGCGGGATTGGCGGTGTTGGGGCGGCTGCGCGAGTGGCATTATCCGGTGCTGCTGCGGCGTTATTATGTGCGTTGGTATTATTTGATGTTGATGTCTTTGGGGGCGGGCTATGTCTGGCAGGGTTCGGCCATGCTGACGGACGCACCTGCGGCGGCAGGCTTTCATCTGGTGATGATTGGCGGTTACTTGGCCATGCTGATGCAGGTGTTTTCTATTGCGGGCGCGGTACACAGCAGTTTGAAGCTGCATTATCCGCCAAGCAGCCGTATTTCGCTTTTTCTGATTGCGCTGGCGGCGGTGTGCCGCTGTTTCGGCACGGTATTCGGCTGGGATTATGTTTGGTCGGCAATGTATCTGCCCGCGCTGTTTTTATCGGCGGCTTTTTTGCTGTATGTGCCTGTTTACTGGCGGATTTTTATGTCCAACCCGCCGCTGGCGGTGGAAGCGCGGGAGAAGGAATGAGCTTGTTCGCTTCTTTGAAAATTTAGCGGAATACCTAACTTGGCCGCCGTGTCGTCAGTTTATTGCCCCGTATTCGGTTATCGGGTATTTTGCGATATATTTGGCATATCAGAAATATGTTTCCAATTTTATTCAATGCTATAGTCTTGCAGATATAGGATGCGTTCTCGGGTTTTGCGGGTGTCGCATTCCAAACGGAGGTATTCGGCTTCTGTTTCATCCTTCGCTTTGGCTGCGGCTTTGCGGCAATCGGCCATTTTTTTCTTAATCCAGGCACGTTGTTCGTCTACAAGTCCTTCTTTTACGGTTTTATCCAAATTGCGCCATAGTTCGCTGATTTCGGATTCGGCTGCCCGATTGTCGGCACGGCTTTGCAATAGGTCGTTGTCGGAAATTTCCGATTCGGGTTTTTCTTTCCCGTCTGTTTTTTCTTTCGGTTTGTTTTCTTGTTCCGGCTCAGGAACGCTTGCCGCCTGATGCTCTTTGGTTTTTTGTTCGTCAGATGCCTGTGCTTCTTCAGTCTGCGATGCTTTTTCTTCCGATGCCGCCGTTTCTTCAGGCTCGGGTTCTGTCTTGCCGTTCAGCCGTTTGAGCGCATCTTCCAAGCTGACTGCCTTGCCGTCTATCATCAGTATGTTTTTGATGCCGTAGGGCAGTAGGGCGGCCGACAGGGTATCGGCAGTTGCGGACAGGCTGTTGTCGGCATAGCGGATGTCCAAACCGCCGTCAGCCCTCTTTTCGGGTGTGTATTTCAGGCTCTGTTCAAATACGCCGTTTTTCAGGTAGTTCAGGTTGTTGTTTTGTGTACGCTGCCGGATGACTTGTTCCAAGGTGGACGAGGTATACAGCAGCGGGGCATTGGTTTCCGCCGCCTTTATGTAGTCCGCAGGAATGGTAATACTCAAATCGGCCTGACAATAGGGATGTGTGCCGTTGTTGTCTTGCTTTGGGTTGTTCAGGCTGATTTCCAAGGAAACGGCGGCGGCTATTACTTTATCCGCATCGACAAATTGACGGATGTCTTGTGCCGCAAAGGTTCGCGCCTGCTCCCTAACGGCCTGTTGCAGGGTATTTTGGATGCTCTGTATGACGGCAGGGTCGGCACAGGCCAGAATCGGCGGCTGTTTGGTTTCTTTCCCGCCGCAAGCACCGAGTAATACGGCTACGGCGGCGGACAATGCGACTGATTTCGAAGACATGGCTTTTCCTTTGACGATACGGAAACCGCATGGTGTTTCTGTGACTCAAACACGGCAATGTGAATTAAAAGTTGGCCGTATCATAACAAAAGCATCCGTTCAGGTTAAGCCCACAGGGTATTATGGAAGACGGGAGATTGGTTTGTTTGGCGGATTTTTTTTAAACGGCAGGCCGTCTGAATAACGATTGTTTTTCAGACGACCCGCGTTTTTTCCAAATTTTATCATTTGCAAACTTCGACAACTACAAACTGTAATACATTTCGAATTCCAGCGGGTGCGGCGCCATGCGGATGCGGCGCACGTCTTCTTCTTTGAAGGCGATGTAGCTTTCTATCCAGTCTTTGCTGAATACGCCGCCGCGCAGCAGGAATTCGTGGTCGGCTTTGAGGGCGGCCAGTGCTTCTTCCAGCGATGCGCAGACGGCGGGCACTTGCGCGTCTTCTTCGGGCGGCAGGTCGTAGAGGTTTTTGCTGGCGGGGTCGCCCGGATGGATTTTGTTTTGGATGCCGTCCAAACCGGCCATCAGCAGGGCGGCAAAGGCCAGGTAGGGGTTGGCGGTCGGGTCGGGGAAGCGGGCTTCGATGCGGCGGGCTTTCACGCTGTTTACAAACGGGATGCGGATGGAGGCCGAGCGGTTTTTGGCGGAATAGGCCAGTTTGGTCGGTGCTTCAAAATGCGGCACGAGGCGTTTGTAGGAGTTGGTGGACGGATTGGTAATCGCGTTCAGGG
>CAUVCE010000120.1:0-5518 GCA_963550425.1 uncultured Neisseria sp. | reverse complement strand
TTCGGCCTGCCCGTCGTCGTCGCCATCAACCGCTTCGTTTCCGACACGGATGCCGAATTGGCACTGATTCAGACAGCCTGCGCCGAACACGGCGTGGAAGTATCGCTGGCCGAAGTGTGGAGCAAAGGCGGAGAAGGCGGCGCGGACTTGGCGCGCAAAGTCGTTTCCGCCATCGACAACCAGCCCAACAATTTCGCCTACGCCTATGATGTCAATGACGGCATCCCCGACAAGCTGCGCGCCATCGTGCAAAAAATCTACGGCGCAGCCGATGTCGATTTCAGTGCCGAAGCACGCGCGGAAATCGCGTCTTTGGAAAAACTGGGCTTGGACAAACTGCCGGTGTGCGTGGCGAAAACGCAATATTCGTTCAGCGACAACGCCAAACTTCTGGGCTGTCCGAGCGGCTTCACCATCACCGTCCGCAGCCTGACCCTGTCTGCCGGCGCGGGCTTCATCGTCGCCGTCTGCGGCAGCATCATGAAAATGCCCGGTCTGCCGAAAGTGCCTTCCGCCGAAAAAATCGACGTGGACGAAAACGGCAACATTACCGGACTGTTCTAAACGGCCATCCGGCGCAAACCAAGGCCGCCCCGAAAGGGCGGCTTTTTGCGGCGAGCCGAACCATCGGGCAGACACCCAAAATTGTTACAGTATAATAAAACAATTAAAAACAAATAGTTATTTACATATTTCCTGCAACTGCCTATAATGCGGGCAAACCGATGCGGCACACAAACCGCATCAAATCCCCGGTAAAACACCTGAATGGAGAAAAACATGAGCCATTGCAACACCCACAAAGACCACGGACACATCCACGGCAAAGGCTGCGGCCATACCGCCATCAAACATGACGGCCACATCGACTACCTGCATGACGGCCATCTGCATCACGAACACGACGGCCACTATGACGAACACAGCTTGGCGGTGGACGAAGCCCACCCCGATGCCTGCATACCGGCGGACGGTTGCGCGGGACACGTCCACGGTGAAGGCTGCGGCCACGAGGCCGTACCTCACGGCGACCACACAGACTACATCGTAAACGGCCGCCTGCATCATCCGCACGGCGACCATTGCGACGACCACGGCGCAGTGGAAATCGTCGAATAAGCGATACAGCCCGTGTTCATACAGGCCGTTTGGACATTCCAACCGGCCTGTCCGTTTTTCCCATGCCCCAAAACCGAAAGCCGCCTTATTAAAAAACGGCCGCTTCAGCTATATAATGGCCGTTTCCAAGACTGACCGTTCAGCCATGCCCCTGAAAAACAAACTGCCCCGCCCCATACTGCCGGACGACATACGGAGCGAAGTCCGTTCCGGCGAAAGCTACCACCTGCTGCAAATCATGTCCGAATTCCTTGAATCGGGGGAAGAATTGCAGGCCGTCCATCCTGCAGTCAGCATCTACGGCAGCGCGCGAACCCCGGTCGACCATCCTGATTACCTGTTTGCCGAAAAACTGGCGCGCAAACTGTCGGACGCGGGATTTTCCGTCATTTCCGGCGGCGGCCCGGGCATCATGGAGGCGGCAAACAAAGGCGCGTTTGCCGGACAAAGCCCGGCTGTCGGCCTGAACATCGCTTTGCCGCACGAACAAAGGGCCAACCCGTATCAAGACCTATCGGTAAAATTCCGCCATTTTTTCCCGCGCAAAGTCATGTTTGTCAAACATGCCGTGGCTTATGTCGTCATGCCCGGAGGCTTTGGGACACTGGACGAATTATTTGAAAGCCTGACACTGGTGCAAACGGGCAAAACACCGCGCCGTCCGGTCATACTGGTCGGCAGGGATTTTTGGCGGGGTTTGGCCGGTTGGATAGGCGAACAACTGCTGGGCAGGGGGTTTATCGCCAAAAGCGATATGGGACTATTTGAAATAATTGAAGATGCCGATGAAATCGTTGCCCGTATTTTTGCCTATTACGAAAACTGCACGGACGGCTTTTGCGCCGGCCCCGAAAACCATTGGGAACTCGGCTTGTAGCCGACAGGCATTTCATAATTTCGCTATGGCTGAACAACCGCCCAACACAGGGAGACAGCCGTTATGAAGGAGGGAAGCCGTGCAACCCCGACTCATCATTTTCGATTGGGACGGCACTTTGGCCGATACCACCAACCCGATTATCGAAAACTTGCAACGGGCCTTTGCCGATTGCGGTCTGACCGTGCCCGAGGCCGATACAATCCGGCCGCTTATCGGTTACAGCCTGCCCCGGATGCTGCAGATACTCGCTTCCGATGCGGGCGAGCATCAAAAGGAGGCTTTGGCCGAGCGTTATGCCGCCCTTTACCTGCACCCGTCCAACCGGCAGGACAAACTTTTGTTTGCCGATGCCCTGCCTGTCTTGGAAACCCTGAAAAAACAAGGCTTCCTGCTGGCCGTGGCTACCGGGAAAGGACGCGGCGGCTTGGATAAGGCAATCGGCCAAAGCGGTACGGGACGGTTTTGGTCGGCCACGGCCTGCGCGGGCGAATATCCGTCCAAGCCCGCCCCCGATATGATATTGGCTTTGTGCGGCGAACTGGGCATAGAACCGGCAGACGGCCTGATGGTCGGCGATACCGTATTCGATATGCAGATGGCGGCATCGGCCGGCGCGCGCGGCGTGGCGGTGGCCACGGGCGCGCACAGCCGCTCCCTCTTGCAGGCTGCCCCGCAAATCGGTATCTTATCGCGTCTGGCCGAGCTGCCCGATTTTTTACGGCGGCTTTAAATGTTATCCGACCGATTACCCGCACCACCCCAACAATCCGATGCCGCCTAACATAAAAGGGCGGTTCCCAGCCGATAAGGAATATCGATGAGCTTCAAAATCCAGCGCGAAGAAGAAAATAACGACCGCAAACAATATGCCCAACAGCAGCAGGATGGCTGGGAACGCGACACCATATGCAAATTATTGCTGAGTATGCAGAAAGAACAACGCAGCGGCCGTTTTTGGCGCAATATTTGGCGCGGTGTAAACGCCCTGTTGGTCGGCGGCCTGTTGTTTACCGTCCACAGTTGCAATACCGGAAGGGAAGAAGGTTTCGGCAAGGCGCAAACCGCCGAACATACGGCTGTGATTAACCTATATGGCGAAATCAGTTTGGAGCGGCGCGATCAGGTGGCCTTGTTGCGCGAGGGCATGGGGAATGCCTATAAAAATAAAAATGTAAAAGGCATCATTATCCGCGCCAACAGCCCCGGCGGATCGCCCGTGGTTTCCAATACGGCCTTCTTGGAAATCCGCCGTTTGAGGGCCGAACACAAAAATATCCCCGTGTATGTGGTAGCCGAAGACGTATGTGCTTCGGGTTGTTATTATATTGCCGCCGCCGCCGATAAGATTTATGCCGACCCTTCCAGTATGGTGGGCAGCATCGGCGTTATCGGCGGCAGTTTCGACTTTACCGGCCTGATGGATAAAATCGGTGTCAAGCGCCGCCTGAAAATTGCCGGCAGCAACAAAGGCATGGGCGACCCTTTTTCGCCCGAAACACCCGAACAACAGGCCATTTGGCAAAAAATGCTTGACGATATCCACGGCGAATTTATCAAGTCGGTGAGGGAGGGGCGCGGCAGCCGCCTGCGCGAGCGCGAAAACCCCGACTTGTTCAGCGGCCGCGTCTATACCGGGCTGGAAGCGAAAAAAGTCGGGCTGATTGACGATTTCGGCAATATATACAGCGTGGCGCGCGATGTGGTCAAAGCCCCCGAACTGGTGGATTACACGCCCGAAGAAGACAATCTGGCCAAAGCCATCAGCCGTCGCCTGAACGGGGAGGTCGAAGAACAGGTGCGCGAAGGCCTGAAAGGGCTGGCCAAACCGGGCTGGTAAAATGTTTCGATACATAGGGGCAGGGTATTATATTCAGTTCTATCGTAAGGAGCCGCCCCTTCCAAACAAACCCGGATTTACCGCCCCGAAACGAAGGGCGGGGTTTCAACCGTTAAGGAAGTTTCGATGAAAAAAAATACGCCAAAATCGTTTGAGGAGGCGTTAAAGCGGCTGGAAAGCCTTACACAATCCATGCAAGGAAACGATATGTCCTTGGAAGACGCGCTGGCCGCCTATGAGGAGGGCAGCGGTTTGGTGAGATATTGTCAGGAAAAATTGGCCGAAGCGGAACAAAAGCTGCAAATATTGGATGCGGACGGCAGTTTGAAGGAGTGGGAAATCGATGCGGGGGAATAATTGGACTCATTGGCGGCAGCAGGCTTGGCGGCAGGCCGAAGACATCCTGCAATCTTTTTTGCCGCCCGAAACGCAAATCCCGCACCAATTGCATCAGGCCATGCGCTACAGCGTGTTGGACGGCGGCAAACGCCTGCGCCCGCTCTTGGTTATGGCGGCGGCAGAACTGGGCGCGCCCGAACCTGAGGCATTGAAACAGGCTGTGGCGGCGGTGGAGTTGGTTCATGCCTATTCGCTGGTTCATGACGATATGCCCGCCATGGACAATGACAGCCTGAGGCGCGGCAAACCTGCCTGCCACGTCCGTTTCGGCGAGGCCGCCGCCCTGCTGGCCGGCGATGCCCTGCAAACTCTGGCCTTCGATATTTTAAGCCGTCCTACAGGCCTGCCGCCCGCCCGCCAACTGCGTATGCTGTCGGTATTGGCCAAGGCTTCCGGCAGCACGGGAATGGCCGGCGGGCAGGCAATCGATTTGGCCAATATCGGCCGCAATATGACACAGGCTCAAATCGAACAGATGCACGGCCTGAAAACGGGCGCGCTTATCCGTGCGGCGGCGGCCTTGGGCGCATTGGCCTGCCCCGATGTGGATGATGCCGCATTAAACCGGCTTGACCTTTGTATGCAAAAACTGGGCCTGGCCTTCCAAGTCATAGACGATGTGCTGGACTGCGAAGCCGATACCGCCACTTTGGGCAAAACCGCCGGCAAAGATGCCGATAACGACAAGCCGACTTATGTGCGCCTGATGGGGCTGCATAATGCCCGCCGTTATGCGGAACAGTTGGCCGCCGATGCCGCCAAACTGATCGAGCCTTTCGGCGATGGCGCAAAAATATTGCAGGGTTTGGTGAATTTCGTTATCGTCAGGCGAAATTAAAGATTGAAACGGTCAAGGCCGTCTGAAACATCCATTTTCAGGCGGCTTTCCTTTTCTTTTTGAGATTAATTTTCCTTAACGGTTGAAACCCGGTCCGACAGGGCGTTAAAATTTAAGCCCTAAACCCTGCGTCCCTGAAAACAGAGTCTCACCATTAAGGAACTTCCGATGAAAAACAAACAGCCCGACAATCCCGACCGCCGCAAACTCTTCAAAACCGCCGCTGCCGTTTCGGCCGCCGCCGCGCTGACGGCCTGCGGGCAGAACGGCCAAACACCCCAAGCCGCATCATCGGCAGACGGCAAAAACGCCGCAGACTGTGCGGGCAACGGCGGCCACAGCCAAACTTCCTACGACTGCTACGGCGTGCATCAGGCCGGCATCACCACCCCGCACCAAACCTTCGGCATCCTCTGCGCCTTCGACGTTACCGTTTCCGATATTT
>CAUVCE010000119.1:0-5524 GCA_963550425.1 uncultured Neisseria sp. | reverse complement strand
TGTCTTCGGCAGGTTCGTCCAAAGAGAAATCCAAGGAGATTTCCTGTTCGGCCGCCTTAACGGGTTCTGCCGCCGGTGCGGGCGCGGCGGGTTTGTCTTCGGCAGGTTTGTCCAAAGAGAAATCCAAGGAAATTTCCTGTTCGGCCGCCCTGGCGGGTTCTGCCGCCGGTGCGGGGGGGATATCAAGGGCGGGGACAGGGGTTTCCGGCCGCTCGTCATCGATAGCCGGAATATCCAAGGCAAAATCCAAAGCGGTATCGGGGGCGGTTTGAACGGGTTCGTCATCCAAAGGCGGTATGTCGAAAGATATGTCCAGAGGTTCCTCCAAGTGCTTGTCCGCAATAACTTTACCCGCAGGTGAATTCATGGCGGAAGCGGGTTTGGCAGGCTGCTGTTTGGCAAATATTTCGGCACTCGCCCATGATGCGGCTTCCTGTTCGGCCGAAGAATGGGAATAGGCCGGACTTGCCCAAGAGGTTACCGGCGTTCCTTCGCCTTTGGTTGGTTTTTGCGCGGGAGGCGTGTCGGTAGGCATAGGAGGGATGTCGAAGGCCAAGTCGTCTATCGGCGCAGGGGAGGCCTGTACGGCATCCGGCGCGGTTTTGGGTGTCGCCGGTATGTCGAAGAAGCCGTCAAAGTCGTCGGTTTGTTGTTTGGCGGCCGGCCTTGGTGTTTTCGGCGCAGGTTTTGCAGCCGGTTTTTTGAAGTCGAATTCATCTGGCTCGTATATGCTTTCGGTCGATTCTATTTTGTCCCAATCGGCATTCTGAAGTTTGATGGTTTCTTCATCGTCGGTTACGGCGCTGCTCATGATGCCTTGTTGCTGGTCGATATCCAATGCGTCTAGGTTCAAATCGAAACTTTCGACCGCATTGCCGCCGTGTTGCTTGTTTTTTTCCGATGCGGGTGCAGGTTCGCCGGTAAAGAATACGATGTCGTCGCCGGAACCCAAATCGTCTATCCATTCGTCTCCTTCGCTCTGGGCCGCCAGTGCGGCCGCCGCCTCTTCTTTGGTAATCGGGCCTTTGGGGTTTTTGGGCTTCGCAACGGGTTTGTGGGTGCGGATGCCTTTTTCCTTGCCTTTTTCTTTGGCCGCGCCTTTACCTTTGGCTTTTTTGTCGGCAGGCGGAGGGTTGCGGCGGCCGTTTTTGGTCTGTCTGTATAAGATGAAGGCCAAAAGGACGACTACGCCGCCAAGGCCGCCAATCATCAGCCATTTCATCCAGTCGGAATCGCCGCCGTCTTCCGTTTGGCCGGGTGTCGCGGCAGGCGGGGGGTTGCCTGGCTGTGCGGCGGTATTTGGCGGTTGTGTTTCCCCGCCGCCGTTGTTTGCCGGCGGTGGCGCGTCTTGTTGCCGTGCCTGTTTGTCGCCGGCCGGCAAAGACGGGTCGGACAGTTGTTGCGCCAATTCGGGCGGCAGGTTCAGCACCAGGCCGGCATACAGTACGTTTTTACGCCTGTGCCCCAGCTTGCCTTTGTTTGCCCGAATCAGGGCGTTGACGGCCTGCGCCTCGGTCCAGTTGTCCGGTTTGAGTTTTTTGGCAATGATGGTCAGGGTTTCGCCTTTCTCAACGACATAAAGGCCGGGCTCGCCGTTGTCGGGGGCCGTATGCTCTTCTTTTGCCTTTTTCGGAACGGGAGCGGGATTCTTTTTGTCTTTGGCGTTTTCCGCCTTGTTCCCCTTCTCTGCCGCCACCGATTTCTTCATGTCGTCCGCTATGGTTTTGGCCTGCGGGTTGGACGGATCGATTAGGGCGGTGTATTGGCGCGATTTGCTGCCGATACCCATTTGAAAAATAATGACCGGTTCGTTGATGCTGCCGTTGGAACGAAGGCTGATGATGGCATTGCCGCCTGATTTTCTGACGTTGGCTTTCAGACGGCCGTCTGAAAAACTCGGTTTGCTGCCTTTCAACAACTCTTTGGCCTCTTGGCCGGATACGGTAATGGTGGCGGAAAAAGGCTCGCCCAAGCCGGAATTGACGCGCACGGACCCCATTTCCGCGAAAGATTCGACAGATGCCAGCAGCGAAACAGACAATGCCATCAAACTAATTTTACTGTTCACTTTCAAAATTTATCCCCTGTGGCGACGGATTGGTTATACCGCCCTTACAATTACATCTTTCTATCTTATCTTCTAACGCCTTCAACTGCCAACTTTAATCGTAAAGAAACGGCATAAGGCGGTGCTTCCTGTATCTATCTTTCCACTTGCGGCGTGCTTTGGGCGGGGGTCGGGTTTAATACTTTTCACAAACTTGCGGGGGGCGGGGCAAATTCGGGATGCAAAAAGCGGGGTGTGCCTGTATGATACGGGCTTTTGCTTGAGGTTTGGTTTAGGTTTTCCGGGACTTGGCCGACCGCCCCGCCCCTGCCTTGCCGAGTGCGGGATTCCAAACTGAAAAAGGGAAACAGATGAAAGCAGCCAGCGACCTGATTGCCGTCGCCTTATTCTTCCTTACCTACATCCTTACCAAAAACATCATTTGGGCGACTGCGGTTGCCGTTGCTGCCGGCATATTGCAGGCGGTTTTATTGTGGTGGAAATTCAAAAAGCTTGAAACCATGCAGTGGGTCGGCCTGCTTCTGATAGTGGTATTTGGCGGCGCGACCATCCTGACCGGCAACCGCACCTTCATCATGTGGAAGCCGACCCTGTTATTTTGGGCGGGCGCGATAGCCGTCGCGGTCAGCGCGCTGATGAAGAAAAACGGCCTGCGTTCGCTGTTTGGCAAAGAAATCGAATTGCCCGATGCCGTTTGGAAAAAGCTCGCGTTCGGCTGGATTGCCTTCTTCCTGATTATGGGGATTATCAATCTGGTTGTGGCGTATCCCTTTTCGGCCGAACGCGAGGCCGTTTGGAACAACTACAAATTTTTTGGCGCGATACCGCTGACATTTGTTTTTTTCCTGGCGCAGGGCGTTTACCTGAGCCGCCACCTTCCACAGGGACAAAGAAATGACTGAACAATATTACATGCTTTTGGCGACAGACGGCGAAGACGTGCACGAGGCGCGCATGGCCGCACGTCCCGCGCATTTGGCGCGTTTGGCGAGGCTGCAGGCCGAAGGCCGCCTGCTGACAGCAGGCCCCAACCCCCTCCCCGGCAATCCGGAACGGGTATCGGGCAGCCTGATTATCGCCGCATTTTCTTCATTGGACGCTGCGGAAGAGTGGGTGTCGCAAGACCCCTATGTCGAAGCGGGCGTATATGGCGAAATATTAATCAGGCCGTATAAGGCGGTATTCAAATAATGGCCGCCGGCATGGAAGGGCTGATGGGGGATGCGTTGCGGCACCTTAGCCCCGAAATCTTCATATTCGAAGACGAAAGCCACCTGCATGAGGGGCACGCCGGCAACCGGGGCGGCGGCCATTACCGGATATTGGTCGTCAGCGCGGCCTTTGAGGATGTTTCCCGCGTGATGCGGCAGCGCATGGTCAAGGAGGCATTGTCCGGGTTGTTTCAGGCCGGCCATATCCACGCCCTGAGCATACGCGCCCAAACCCCCGACGAATATTTCCGCTGACTTGGCAGGATTGTTGAAAGCCCGTCCTTTGGGGCGGTAGAATCCGGATTTACCGGGGGTAGGTGTAACCCCTTCCAAATTCAGTGCGACACATAGGGTTGCGCCTTATGTGCGGCACTGTGTGTTGGAACATTTGTCAAACCATGCCGCCCCAATGGACGGGTTTCAAACGAAAAGGAAATCTTGATGAAAAAAAATTACCTGATTCAGGCTGCGGTGTCGGCCTTCTTATCCGGCAGCCTGATGGCGCAAACCATAGTTACCGTCAACGGTGCCAAAATCGACAGCGGCGAAATCGACCGCCAGGTGCGGATTTTGCAGCAGCAAAACGGACAGATTCAGGACAGCCCCGAATTACGCAACGAGTTGGCGCAATATGCCGTAACCCGCCTGCTGGTCGCGCAAGAGGCACGCCGCCTGAAACTTGATCAGCAACAGGAATTTAAAGACGCATTGGCTTCGGCGCAAAAAGCCGCCAAAGAGCAGGGCGCGGATAAAAAAGCCGGCTTCAGGCAACAGTGGGAGGATTACCAAACCGATTTGCTGAATCAGGCGTTTGTCGTGAATGTGCTGCGCAGCCGCCCGGTTACCGATGAAGAAATAAAAAAGGCATATGAACAAGGGCGCGCCCGCTATCAGGGCAGCAGCGAGGTACGGCTTGGCGAGATTCTGACACCGAAAAAGGAAGACGCGGAACAGGCGGTCAAAGAACTCAAGGCGAAAAAACCCTTTGCCGAGGTTGCACGCAGATATTCCGCCGATCCGGCGGCAAAACAAAACGGCGGCATCAACCCCGATTTCGACAACCTGAAAGACCTGCAGGATTCCGCCCCGCCCATCTATGCCGCCATAAAGGATTTGAAAAAGGGGCAGTTTACCAACCCCATAAGCGGCAACGGCGTGTACGGCGTTTTTTATATTCAAGACAAACGGCCGGTCAAACTGCCTTCGTTGGAAGAGGCGAAAAACGGCATCGCGCAGAATATACGGGAAGGCAGGGTGGATCAAGCCATAGGCGAACTGTATAAAAAAGCCTCTATCGTCCCGGCCAAGTAAGGGTTTGTCTCCATTGCCCGGTCGGAATGACGCACCGGTTTCAAACGGAAAGGAAAATTTTGATGAACCGCAAACCGCTATTTGCCGCCATCCTGCTTTTTGCCGGATTGGCCTCCGCCGCCCCGCCGAAAATCGAACCGGCACGGGTGGACAGCATGGTCAGGCAGTTGAACCGCCAGTCCGGTCTGCCCGCCGATACGCCCGTGCCGGAAGAGGCGCGCAGGCAGGTTGAAATGGAGCTGCAGGCTGCGGAGGTATTGAAAACGGCCGCCTTGCATGCCGCATTGGATGAAGATGCCGGTGTCAGGCTGCAACATAAAAATGCCGAAGCCCGCTTTTATGCCGACCGTTATGCTGATTATCTGATGGATTCCGCTTCGGTCAATGCTTTGGATTTGCATCAGGCCTATGATTCTTTTACCCGGCTGGTGCGGCTGCAGCAAATCCGTTTCGATACGGAAATCGAAGCGATGCAGGCACAGCGGCTGCTTTTGAAGGGCTTAAGCTTCGAGCAGTTGGCGGCGCGGTATTCCGGCGGGCAGGTTTCAACGAAAAAAATGACTTTGAAGGAAATGCCGCCCGAAATTGCGCAAACCGTCGCCCTTATGCAGCGAGGCGAAGTCAGCCGCAAGCCGGTAAAGTTTGAGGGGGGATATTATTTGTTTAAGGTTGCCGCAACGGAACGCATGGAAAACGCACCCGGCATTGGGCAGGTTAAGCCGCAATTGCTTCAAACCGTGAAACGGCAAAAGGCAGAGGCAAAAATCCGCAGCCTTTTGCAGGCAAACGGGGTTATCCGATAAGGAATATACCGTTGAATTTTGGCCGTATGGGGAAGCCGTCCGAGCATGTCTGTGTTCTGACGGCTTTGAAATTCTTTATTTAAACAGCAAAATCAACACCAAAGCCACGGCAATCACCGCCAGCCACAAGC
>CAUVCE010000118.1:0-5556 GCA_963550425.1 uncultured Neisseria sp. | reverse complement strand
CTTCAACAAACTCAAAGATGAGGCCGTCGTCTCTAACACCGGTTCGAATAATAATAATACAGATAAGAAATAATCTGTAAAAACAGGTATGCTGATAAAGGCAGTGAGGATATTTGACTGTTTTTATCGGCATATTTTTTTGGATGGCTATTTTTAATGAGGAAGGGAAATTAATGAATCAGAAACGATATGGGGAGTCTAGTATTACGGTTTTAAAGGGGCTTGATCCTGTAAGGGAAAGGCCGGGTATGTATACCCGTACGGATAGCCCTACCCATATTATTCAGGAAGTTATTGATAATGCAGCTGATGAGGCTTTGGGAGGTTTCGCCGACAGGATTGCCGTTGAGATGCATACCGATGGTTCTGTATCGGTTTTCGATAATGGAAGGGGGATTCCGATTGGTTTGCATCCTACTGAGCATCTGCCTGTAATAGAGTTGGTTTTTACCCAGCTTCATGCAGGCGGTAAGTTTAATAAGAAGGATGGTGGTGGTGCATATGCTTTCTCAGGCGGTTTGCACGGTGTGGGGGTTTCGGTTACGAATGCCTTATCCAGCCGTCTGGAAGTAACGGTTAGGAGGGATGGGGGGATTTACCGTATTGTTTTTGCCGATGGTAAAGTTATTGAGCCTTTGGAGAAGGTAGGCAAATGTGCATCGAAGGACAGCGGTACCGAAGTTAGGGTGTGGCCGAATGCCAAGTATTTTGAAAGTCCGAATTATGTTTTGGGGGAATTGGAGCGTTTGTTGCGAGCCAAGGCGGTTTTACTGCCGGGTGTTAGGGTTTCGTTTGTACGGTCGGCTAGGAATCAGGCAGATGCTTTGGTGCAGACTTGGCATTATCCGGATGGTTTGAAGGGCTATTTGTCGGATTTGGTTGGCGAAGCAGTGCCTGCCGTGCCTTTGTTTGCCGCCGATAGCTATGTTGCGGCGCAATCGGATGATTTCAGTATCGGGGAGGGGGCTTCTGTCGCACTGACTTGGTTGGAGGAGGGGCAGTGTGCCAATGAAAGTTATGTGAATCTTATTCCAACCCCTTTGCATGGTACTCATGTGGCCGGTTTGAAGCAGGCGGTGTTTTTGGCGGTGAGTAATTTTATCAGCCATCATAATCTGCTGCCGCCCAAGGTAAAGGTGCAAAGCGATGATGTGTTTGACAAGGTGGTTTTTGTTTTGTCCGCCCGCATGCTGGATCCGCAGTTTCAGGGGCAGACCAAGGATAGGCTGACTAATCGTGATGCGCTGAAGTTGGTGTCATCGGTGCTGCTTGATCCGATTGAGCTTTGGTTGAATCAGAATGTTGAAGCCGGCAAAAAGATAGCGGAGTTGGCAATCAGGCAGGCACAGGCAAGGATGCGCTCGGCCAAGAAGGTGGAAAAGCGCAAGGGGTCGGGGGTGGCTGTGCTGCCGGGCAAGCTGACGGATTGCGAAAGTGAGGATATCAGGGAAAATGAGTTGTTTTTGGTGGAGGGCGATTCGGCCGGCGGCTCGGCCAAGTTGGCGCGCGATAAGTCAACTCAGGCAATTTTGCCCCTGCGCGGCAAGGTGTTGAATAGTTTCGAGGTGCATCCCGACCAGCTGTTCGGCAATGCGGAAATTCATGATATCGCCGTCGCCATGGGGGTGGACCCGCACGGAGGCGGCGATATGCCGGATTTGGGCGGCCTGCGCTATGGCAAGATTGTGATTTTGTCGGACGCGGATGTGGACGGTTCGCATATCCAGGTGTTGTTATTGACTTTGTTTTACCGCCATTTCCCCAAGCTGATTGCCAATGGCCATGTGTATGTCGCGCAGCCGCCGCTCTTTAGGGTGGATGTGGGGGCGCAGGGGCGCAATAAGCCCTCCCGCAAGTTGTATGCTTTGGACCAGGATGAGTTGGACGGTATTTTGGAACGGCTCAAAAAAGACAAGGTAAGGGAAAATGCCTATTCTATCAGCCGGTTCAAGGGCTTGGGCGAGATGAACGCCGACCAGTTGAAGGATACGACTATGAACCCCGATACAAGGCGTTTGCTGCAGGTCAGGATTCCGGATGGCGCAGATGAGGAAACTTATGCCGTTTTTGTCAGGTTGATGGGCAAGGGGGAAGCAGCAAGCCGCCGTGCGTGGATGGAGGCCGTGGGCGATACGGCACGCCTGGATGTCTGATTTCGAAGCCGCTTTGTTTTTTTGTTGCCGGATAAGCGTTTTCCAAACGCAGGCCGCCTGAAAGAATGTGGTAGAATCCCGCCGTTTCAGACGGCATTTTTTATTCAGACATGTCTATCACCCATAAACGCCAATTGGCCGAATTGGTGCGGATTTTAGATGAACGCGGTTATGTTTTCGCCGCCGACCCCGCACCGATTACCGAAGCCTTGGGGCATATTGCCGAGGGCAGCGAAAACAAACTTTTGCGCCGAGCCGAGCTGGTGGACGGCAACGGTTGGCTGGCCGACGCGTTGAACCGCAGCCGGCTGGGCATGTTTTGGCTTTGGGTAGTGGCGGCCGGCCTTTTATTCACATTCAGCTTTTCTTCCACCTTTATGCTGATGGACAGCAAGGGGGTGAATTTTTTTCTGGTCTTGGCCAGCATATTGGGTATGAATACCCTGATGTTGTTGTTGTGGCTGGTATTTTTGATGGTACGGATGCCGGCCGGCCGGTTGGTTTCGAGTCCGGCGACTTGGTTTCGCGGCAAGGATTCCGTCAATCAGGCGATATTCCGCCTTTACCGCGACGAATGGGCGGGGCCGGCCACCCGCTGGCGCATAGGCGCGGTGGCGCACAGCCTTTGGCTCAGCACACTGTTCGGCATGTTGATTTGCCTGTTGCTGTTGTTGTTGGTGCGCCAATATACGTTTAATTGGGAAAGCACGTTGTTGAGCAACGCCGCCTCGGTGCGCGCGGTTGAGGCTTTGGCTTGGTTACCGGAAAAGCTGGGTTTTTCCGTGCCGGATGCCGAAGCGGTTTTGAAAAGCCGCCAGCATAGCAATATTGCCGATGCGAGGGCGTGGTCGGGGCTGCTGATAGGCAGCATTCTCTGTTACGGCATTTTGCCGCGTTCGCTGGCCTGGCTCTCGTGCAAGGTCATGTTGCTTCTTTTGCGCCGGCCTTTGCCTATGGACAAACCTTATTATCAGGAAATACTCCGGCAGTGGCGGCAGGCCAGTATCGTGGATGCCGACAACCAAAGCGAGACCGTTGCCGCCGTCAAACCGAAAATCAATTTGAGCAATGCGCCAAAATGGGCGGTGCTGTTGGATGCGCCGTGGGGAGAGGGTGTGTGGTACGGGCATGTTTTGGGGCAGGAATGGCTGGATAAGGGTGTGGCCGACCATAGGGACGCGGTGGGCGAATTGGAGGCGGAATTGCTGCGCCGGCCCGCGCAACTGCTTATCGGCGTAAGGGCGCACAATGTGCCCGACCGCGGCGTGTTGCGCCAAATCTGCCGTTTGGCCGAAGCCGCACAGGGCGGGGCGATGGTGCAGCTTTTGCTGGAGGGGCGTTTCGAAGAAGGCAAGGATGAATGTTTGCAGCAATGGCGCGATGCGCTGACCGAACGCGAAATCGCCTGGCTGAATCCGCCGCCGCGCCGCCCGCCCGGAAAAACATGAAGGCTTTCCGTTTTGTATCGGTGTTTATACGGCCGGATAATTCAAAATGGCTATTCGGCTGTCAGTTTTTTGACTGTTTCAACCGGCTTGTCCGCAATGAAATTCTACCGTAAAAAAAGATTTTATCTGATTGTGCTGCTGCTGGCGGCATTGGCCGTCTATATCCTGCATCCGGGATATTATCCCGTTTACCGCGCCAGCGGCCACTATTCGCCCGAAACACAGACTTTCTACAATACGCCACCCACGGCCGAACTGGACAACGGCGGCACACGGCGCAATATGTGGGCGATTTTGTTTGACGGCGGAAAATTCCGCCCGCCTTCGCCGCTGCCCGTGGTCAAGCCCGACTGGCGCAATTTTGAAGCGGCCGGCCAAGCGGCCAGGCTGGTGTGGTTCGGCCATTCCAGTTGGGCTGTCCGCATGGGCGGGAAAACCCTGCTGGTCGATCCCGTTTGGCAGGAATATGCCGCGCCCATACCTGTTATGATGAAGCGTTTCCAGCCGCCGCCCGTTGCGCTGGACGAACTGCCCGAAGTGGACGCCGTCATTTACAGCCATAATCATTATGATCATTTGGATGAGGACGTCGTGCGGTATTATGCCGGGCGGCAGACGGCTTTTTATGTGCCTTTGGGCATGGAGGTGCTGTTGGAACGCTGGGGCGTGCCGGCGGAACGGATAGTCTCGCTGGATTGGTGGCAGTCGGTGCAGGTGGGCGGCATAAGGCTGACCGCCGTCCCCGCCCGCCACAGCAGCGCGCGCGGGATGTATGACAAAAATATGACTTTGTGGTGCGGCTGGGTGTTGCAGACCCCGCAGGAAAAGATTTATTACAGCGGCGATTCTTCTTATGGCAGCGGCAATCATTTCCGCGCCATAGGCGAGGCTTTCGGCGGTTTTGATTTGGCCTTGATTGAAAACGGCCAGTATGCCGAGGCTTGGTATGACAACCATATGATGCCGGAACAAACCATACAGGCGGCGTTGGATGTCCGAACGGCGCGTTTTATGCCTGTGCATTGGGGTGCTTATCCTTTGTCCGTCCATGCCTGGGACGAACCGGTGCGCCTCAGCATACCTTTGGCGCGGCAGAAGGGCTTGGCCACGCTGACACCGAAGATGGGCGAGGTATTCGGCATTGAAAGCCCGAGTACGCAATGGTGGCTGGAAGTCGGCGTGAAATAATGTGAGGCGGCCGGTTTTGCCATTCTCTCTTTCTGCTTGAAGCGCTGCCCGACAGGGCGGTAAAATCCGAATGCGGCGGTTTGCCGCCCCGCCCTCCCACGGATAAACGCCGATTCTGCCGCGTGCCTGCAAGGAAGGGGTTTCAATCATTAAGGATTTTTTGATGAAGAGATTTGATTTTAATACCGCCGATTTAATCGATGCCTTCCCCGATGCGCGTTCGTGCGAGGTTCAGTTCCGGCAATTCGGCCGCCGCCGTGTGTTTGGCGGGAAAATCCGCACGCTAAAATGCGAAGGCGATAGTGCGTCGGTTAAGAAGTTGTTGAATACTTTGTCTGACGGCGAGGTTCTGGTGGCGGACGGCGGCGGTTTGCTTTCCTGCGCGCTTTTGGGCGATATGGCGGCTTCGGCAGGCGCGGCCAACGGCTGGGCGGGCGCGGTGGTTTACGGCGCGGTGCGCGATGTCGAGGCCATACATGAGACGGATTTCGGCATTAAGGCTTTGGGCTGCAACCCCCGCAAGATAACTCCGCAAGGCACAGGTGAAATAGATGTGCCGCTGCATTTCGGCGGCGTGGATTTTATCCCCGGCCATTATCTTTACAGCGATGCCGACGGTATTGTCGTGTCTGAGGGGCCTTTGCTGCCCGGGCAGGAGTAAGTCATGCAGGTAACTTCGCAATGGTTGGACGGGCTCTGCTTCGTGGGTACTACGGAAAACGGCCACAGCGTGGTCATGGAAGGCGCGGCGGCGGAAGGCGGCGTGA
>CAUVCE010000117.1:0-5608 GCA_963550425.1 uncultured Neisseria sp. | reverse complement strand
CCTGCTTTTTCGTTGAATCGGATTTTTACGCGCGACAAATCGGCAAACAATTTGTCCAAATCCTGATGCTTGCCCATGATTTCGGCGTTTTCAGGCAGTCTTAACAAACCGCGTGCAGCAATGCTTTCCCCTTTCCCTTCAGGGAAATTCTGCAAGTCCGATTCGCCGAGCAAAGGCTGCGTTGCCGTACACAAAACCGCCGTGCTTTTACCGAATATCGTCAACCAGTTCAAAACGTTGCAAAACAAATGCACGCATTTCACGGGCAGGGTTTGGATTTCATCAAAAATCAGCACCGCATTGGTCATCGGGTGGATATGGCGTGCGCCGCGCGTACCGCCGCCGAACCATGCATCCAAAAACTGCACCATCGTGGTAAACACAATGGGCTTGTCCCAGTTTTCGGACAGCAGCTTATCCTGCCAGCTTTGCTTTTCGGGTTCTAAATTGGAATGGTGTTCGAGCACCCAATCTTCGCCGAGAATTTCGCGCACGGCTTGGGCATTTTGGTCGATGATGGAAGTATAGGGAATGATGTAGATAATACGGTCGAGATTGTGCTTTTGCGCATGATGGAGGGCATAGCGCAGACTGGCCAATGTTTTACCGCCACCGGTCGGCACGGTCAGCGTATAAATACCTTGAGAATCGGCTGCTCTTTTTAGGCAGTCGTCTGAAATTCGACGGCGGATTTCGTCAATGGGATAACGGTTTTCAAAACCTGCTAATTTGGCTTCCAATTTATCAATCGCCGGTTGCCAATCTGGTTTTTCAGTCAAGCGGCGTACTTCTTTTTGTGCTTCCCGCTCAAAATCCGAGCTGTTGATACGGTCGGCATCAATCAGGCAACTGAATAGGAAACGGGTCAGGCAGCCAAGATAAAATTCTTTGGTTTTTTCATTGATTCTTGAGCCGGAAAGAATCGGCTTCACCGCTTTGAGCAGGCTGCGAATCAGGTTTTCTCCTGCCAATTCATGTGCTTTTTTCTGAACGGCTTCATCGGCATTTCGTTCGCATTCCGCCAAATGCGTCAGTTCATCATCCTTTTCAAACCGCTTTTTCCAAACGGCGTTGCCTTCGCCGTCCAAACAGTCAATCAAACCTTCGCCGTGGTGCGATGCAATGCACAACCCCAGCATTTGCCCGAACAATTCGCCGATGCCCTGCGCTGCACCGAATTTTCTCAATTCGCGGTAAACCCATTGCGCGCCGGCGGTGGAGTGGTCGATTTTTTTGCCATTGGGTAACACGTCATCTACATCAATATCGGGATTGATGCCCGTTGCTGATTCAATATATTTTTGAAATTTCTGGGAATACTTGCCGAAGTCGTGCATTAACCCAAGCAGTTCGCCTACCTGCTCCAAATCCAGCTTGGCTGCCAAGGATTTGGCAATTGCAGCGGTTTCGGTAAGATGGGTTTGAACCGACTGTGACACACCATCTTTCTTGCGGACATGGGCAATATACCCCGAATCCATATTCATTCCCCCATATTTATATTATTTTTTAATTAAATAATTTTTATTCTGCTATAAAACCTTGTATTAGCCAAATACGTTGGCAAGAAATATTTTTACCAAACCAAACCAAATACAACCTTTATTTTCATCCTTATCCTACTTTAAGGATAACATATCATATGTTATTTAAAATAATAATCAATTTTTACTTAGAATATAAGTATAAGTAAAAGAAGTTTGATAAACGTCATCACATGCCGTCAGTTGCAGAAATATTTTTTATATTCTTATTAATAAATTTAATATGATTCTCATTGAATATTTATTTCATCAAAATCTTCCTGTAAATTGCCAAAATCTGCAAAACATTGTTAGAGAAACCGTTTTACCTTACAATCCCGCCTTCTTTTTTATACGGGAACCCCCATGCGGCAATCCGGCGGCTATTTGTCTTGGCAGCTTTATAGAAGGCTGTCCGGTTATTTGAAGGATTATTGGAAGCTTTTCTTGCGCGCCGTTGCCGCCATGCTGGCGGTGGCGGTAACCGCCCCTTTGTTTGCCTACCTTATCAAGCCTTTAATCAACGAGGGCTTTGTCGAGAAAAATATGGCGATGATGTCATGGCTGCCGGCCGCGATTGTCGGGCTTTTCGTGTTGCGCGGCGTGTTCAACTATATCAACGAATACACGACCAGTTACCTTTCCGGCCATTTGGTGCGGCGTATCCGCCAAGAGATGTTTGCCAAGATGATGCGCCTGCCGACGGGTTATTTCGGCGAGGCTTCCGGCGGGCGGACGATGTCGCGGATTTTGGGCGATGTCGGCCAGATTACCGAGGCGGGCTTCAATGTGGTTACGGTATTGGCCAAGGACGGGGTCAGTGTGGCCGGCCTGTTGTTCCTGCTGCTGTATCTCGATTGGCGGCTGACGCTGATTACCCTGGCCGCCCTGCCCTTGGTGGGCTGGTGCGTGCGCGTCATCGGCCGCCGCCTGCGCGGCCTGTCGCGGGAAAATCAGCTTCATATGGGTTTGATGACGCAGATTTTGAGCGAAAGCATCGGCGGCATGAAGGTGGTGAAGGTTTACGGCGGCCAACGGCGCGAAACCGACCGCTTCGGCCGCGTAACCGAATTGGTGATGCAAAACGGCGTCAGCCAGACGGCAGCCGGCTCTATCAGTTCCGCCGTTACCCAGTTGATGATTGCGGCAGCGTTGGCTCTGATTTTGTATTTCGCCGCCTGGCAGGCGCAGTCCAAGGATTTCAGCGCAGGGGACTTTATGTCTTTCTTGTCGGCCATGCTGATGATGTTCGACCCCATCAAGCGCATTACCGGCGTGATGCAGTCGCTGCAGCGCGGTTTGGCGGCGGCGGAGAGTGTGTTTGAGTTTTTGGATGAAAAGGAAGAACCCGATGAGGGTAAGTCGGCCTTGTCGGCCGATGCCGGCGATATCGTGTGGGAACAGGTCACCCACCGTTATCCCCATGCGGAACGGGACAGTGTGAAGGGGCTGAATCTGACCGTGCCCAAAGGCAAGGTGGCGGCCTTGGTCGGTATGTCGGGCTGCGGTAAAACAACCCTGGTCAATATGCTGCCGCGCTTTTTCGACCCGACGGAAGGTTCGGTCAAAATCGGCGGCACCGACATCCGCCAATACAGCCTGGCCAGCCTGCGCGAACAGGTTGCCCTGGTCAGCCAGGATGTGGTGCTGTTTAACGATACTGTGGCGGCCAATATCGCCTACGGCCGTTTGGACGATGCGGACGAAGGCAATATCGTCCGCGCGGCCATCGCCGCCAATGCCTGGGAATTTATTCAGGCCCTGCCGGAGGGGTTGTATACGCATATCGGCGAAAACGGTTTGAAGTTGTCCGGCGGGCAGCGGCAGCGTATCGCTATTGCGCGCGCGCTGTTGAAGGATGCGCCGATTTTGATTTTGGACGAGGCCACAAGCGCTTTGGACAACGAGTCGGAACGTTTGGTTCAGGCGGCTTTGGAACGGCTGATGAACAGGCGCACCACCATCGTTATCGCCCACCGCCTGTCCACCGTCGAAAAAGCCGACAATATTGTCGTGATGCACAACGGGGTTATCGTGGAACAGGGCACGCACAAGGAATTGCTGGCCAAAGGAGGCCGTTATGCGGATTTGCATCGTATGCAGTTTAAGGAAGATGCCGCTTAAATTTGAATTTGCCGCGTTTGGCTTTCGGATTGACGGCCATCGGCCCGCAATCCAATCTCCCGAAACCGCTTTTTTTTTCAAACTATTTTAGGAAACTGGAAATGGCAGCTTACAACACCCAAAAAGTCCTGTCCGTGCACCACTGGACGGACGCCTATTTCACCTTCACCTGCACCCGCGACGAATCGCTGCGCTTTGAGAACGGCCAGTTCGTCATGGTCGGCCTGATGGTGGACGGCAAACCGCTGATGCGCGCATACAGCGTCGCCAGCGCGAACTACGAAGAACACCTCGAATTTTTCAGCATCAAGGTGCAGGACGGCCCGCTGACCAGCCGCCTGCAGCACCTCAAAGTCGGCGACGAAGTCCTCATCAGTAAAAAGCCCACAGGCACGCTGGTGGCCGGCGATTTGAACCCGGGGAAACACCTCTACCTGCTCTCCACAGGAACGGGCATCGCCCCCTTCCTGGCCGTTACCAAAGACCCCGACATATACGATATGTTTGAAAAGGTGATTCTGGTGCACGGCGTGCGCTACAAAAAGGATTTGGCCTATTACGACCGATTCACCAAAGAATTGCCGAACGACGAATATCTGGGCGAAGTAATCCGCGAAAAGCTGATTTACTACCCCGTCGTTTCCCGCGAAGAATACGAACACCGCGGCCGCCTGACCGACCTGATGGAAAGCGGCAAGCTGTTCGACGACATCGGCCTGCCCAAAATCAACCCGCAGGACGACCGCGCCATGCTGTGCGGCAGCCCCGCCATGCTGAAAGACACCCGCCGCGTATTGAACGGTTTCGGCCTGGTGGAATCGCCCAAAGTCGGCGTGCGCGGCGATTTCCTGATTGAACGCGCGTTCGTCGACCAGTAAGCGGGAAACCGGCAAACAGGCCGTCTGAAACCCCTTTTTCAGGCGGCTTTGCAACTTACAAACAGCACCAACCAAAAGAAAAACATGACACACAAAATCCACCGCCGCGAACGCATCATCCGACTGGTGCGCGAACACGGCTTTATGCCTGTGGAGGGGCTGGCGCGGGCGCTGTCCGTTACCCCCCAGACCATACGCCGCGACATAGGCGAACTTTGCGAAACCGGCCTGTTGCGCCGCTATCACGGGGGTGCGGCCTTGGGAGACGGCGCGCAAAGCGAAGCCTTTCCATTGGAAAAAGGCCGCTGCCAAAAAGAGAAGTCCCACCTTGCCGATCTGATTGCCGCCCAAATACCCGATGGGGCGAGCCTGTTTATGAGCATAGGCGCAACCATGGAGGCTGTTGCCCTGGCGCTGGTCAAAAGCCGCAGCGGCCTCCGCATCATCACCAACAACATCCACGTTGCCTCCATCGCGTCTGTACGCGGCGACTACACCGTCATCATCACTTCCGGCGTCGTGCGCCCGCTGGATGGCGGCGTAACCGGCGTGGCCACGGTGGACTTCATCAACCAATTCAAGGCGGACTATGCCGTATTATGCGCGTCGGGCATGGAAGCCGACGGTTCGCTGTTGGATTTCGACTTTAAAGAAGTCAGCGTCATGCAGGCCATGATGCGCAACGCGCGCACCCGTTTTTTAACCGTGGATTACGGCAAATCGTCCCGCACCGCCTTGGTGCGTATGGGCTCGGTTACCGAATTCGACGCCGTGTTTACCGACCGGCCACCCGATGCGGCCATACAAAAACTGCTGGCCGATGCCGGCATAAACTGCCGCGTCAGCCTCCGCAACGCCGACGGTCAAATATAAACAGCATAATCCCCCCCTTGCCGCGCTTTCGGGTAAAATCCTTCCGACAACAACATTTAAAACAGCCTAACATCATGCTCAACAAAGACCAATTCGCGGACAACCACTTCATCCGCACCATCATCGAAGAAGACTTAAAAAGCGGCAAACACAGCGCCATCCAAACCCGCTTCCCGCCCGAACCCAACGGCTACCTGCACATCGGCCACG
>CAUVCE010000116.1:0-5694 GCA_963550425.1 uncultured Neisseria sp. | reverse complement strand
CAAGTTCGGCGTGCAGGACGCTTTCCAGCCCGCGCGGGCAGGTAACGAATAGGGAATAGGTGGTCATGGGATAGTGGCAGGCAGACTGCCATGGGAAATATCAAAAGGAAATTATAGCCAAAATACCCTAGTTGCCATCAAAATTATTTTTAATAACAAACCAACTTAACCTTCCCATCTTAAAATATAGAGCCAAATGCCGCTCAAACCACCACATTCTGCGGCTGCCCCGCCGCAAAACGGTTGATGTTTTCCAGCAAAATGGCAAACAGCCGATGCCGTGCTTCCTCGCTGCCCCAGGCCATATGCGGCGTAACGATTAAATTGGGCAGGCGGGCTTTGAGCAGCGGGTTGCCGTTGCGCGGCGGCTCCTCGGTCAAAACATCGAAACCCGCGCCGCCGATTCGGCCGTATTTCAGCGCGGCAACCAAAGCCTGCTCGTCCACCAGGCCGCCGCGCCCGCAGTTAATCAACACCGCGCCGGATTTCATGCGCTGCAATTCCGTTTCGCCTATCATGTTTGCCGTTTGCGGCGTGAGCGGGCAGTGCAGCGAAACGGCGTCTGCCGTTTGGATGGCCTCGTCGAAGGAAACGTAGCCTTCGCGGACGTTTTCGGCGTGTTTGTGTTCGCCGAACACCACGTTCATGCCGAAGGCGCGCGCATAGCCCGCCAGCGTTTGGCCGATATTGCCGCGCCCGAATATGGCCAGCGTTTTGCCGTGCAAATCGCGCATCGGCGCGCCGAAATGGCAGAAAAACGGCGATTGCTCCCATATGCCGGCGGCGATGTCGCGCTGGTAGGCGGGCAGGTTGCGCATCAGCGCAATCATCAGCATAAAGGCGTGTTCCGCCACCGATTCGTTGCCGTAGGCGCGGATGTTGCACACGGTAACGCCTGCGGCTTGGGCGGCGGCGGTGTCCACGTTGTTCACGCCCGTCGCCGCCACCGCAATCAGCTTGAGCTGCGGATTGGCGGCAATATGCTCCGCCGTGATGACGACTTTGTTGGTAACAACGACATCCGCCTCCGCGATTCGGGCGGCGGTTTCTTCCGGCCGCGTCGAAGGATATTCGGCCACTTCGGAGGGGAAATCGAAAGCAAACGGCTCCGGCGCCAGCGTGGCACGGTCGAGCACGGCGATTTTCCAAAGGGTCATAGGTTTTATTCCTTCATCAAAACTTTTTTAATGGTTGAAACCGCATCCTTCAAGGCGGTAGAATCCGAGCCTGATCGGGATGGAGCATAACTTTCCCAGAGTTGGGGTAAATATATAAGGTTACGTCTTATATGTTGCCCTGAGTGTTGAAAAGCGTTGAAACATTTTAATAAATATTGGAGATATTTGATGCCTAAAAAATTTTGATATTGGCAACACTGGCATTGGCGGGATGCGCTTCTTCCTTGCCGCCCGGTTGGGGTGCGGTAGGCGGCAACAGGGCGGGCGGAACGGTAATTGTGGGGTACGACAAAGGCGAGTTTGATCAAGAAAATACAAATCTTGCTGCAGATGCTACCGCCGTTGCCAAACGCCGTTGTCAAGCGTGGGGTTATTCTGATGCCGAAGCATTTGACCAGACAACACGCACCTGTGTCGGCGGTAAAGGTTACCTTGCAAGTTGTGCTGTTTGGCAATATAGGTTGGAATCTCAATGTACATCCGGCAATAATGGGGAAATACGGCTTCAGCCGATCAATTAACTTCAAACCGGACAATTCCGGTTTTTTTTGGAGATTAAAAAATAAAATTTACATAAATTAATCATATATATAAAATCCGCATGAAGCAATTCGGTGGCCATAAGGATTGTTACAAACCAACCGTAAACAAAGTCCAAAACCAACGCAAAATCAAATATACTGCCAAAGCGATGGTAATGGCGTTATAGCGTGGTTTGGTGTTGGAAAATATCAAGACGCATCCCATAAAAATAATAATCTGGGTATAACTGACCGCCATTTTTGAAGAAAAAGCGGCAGCCGACAACAGCCCAAGCGGCAACAGCACCGTCCAGGCGGGCAGATTGAAAAGGGCAAGGCGCATATTTCCTTCATCCCAATACTTTTTAGCCGTTTGAAAACCATATTGGGAATTATTCTGCGTAGCCAGCGAAATCAAAGAAACGGCGCCGTAACTTATCGCTATGGCCCACAGCATCCCTTGAAATCCGTTTATTTGCGCAAACAGCAAAACAGGGGACAACAAACCCAATATCAAGAAAACCGGACGTGCGGGATGCAGGTGCAGGCGGTGCGCCATGGCGGCATGAGCCGCGATACCGGCAAAAACCGCCGTCAAAATAGAAGATATCAAGAATTTTGTTGCCAACGACCCCCATGGTTGTTTGTAAAGCAACTCAAAATTTTCTTCGTTAAGATTCACACTGACCAAGAAGACCGATACCGTTGTCCCCAACAGGATGAGTTGCTGCAGCGAGCCTTCCCATTGGTTGTTTCCCCGCTTGAACTGCATGGCGTTGGCCAATATCATACAGGCGAAACTCCAGGCACTGAACGGCGAAATCAACCAAAGCAGCTTTATGTCATAATTGGAACTGCTGCTTTTGAAAACGAATACCGACTGCAGCAGCCAACCCAAAACAAAAACCAACCAGGCGGCGGCAGGGGCAACCAACAGCCTGGAATAAGTCATCTGCCAAGCCGAAAGCGAAGACATCCTTAATTGGTCAAAGCTGTTTGAATCTACGTCTTTTTTCAGGCTGCGTTGAATCAGGGTATAAAAAAATATGCCCGACAGGCTGATACCCGTACTGCCTATAAAAGCGAGATAGGCATATTGATTTTCATCCCGAACCTTGTCGCTGCCGAGATAAACAAACAGGCTGTAAAGCAATACGATGCCTATCATAATGCCCCAACTGCCGTTTAACCACAGCAGGCGTTGAAATTCCGCATTGACGCGGATTTTCGGGATATTGATTTTGTTATCCATAAAAATTCCTTTTTATTTAAAGCGTGCCGTTTTGACGGGCGTGCAGGCTGTTTTGATAACTTTGCAGCAGGGTGTTTTTGACTACGGAAGCTTCATTCAGCGGCAGGCCTTGTTCGATTAAGTTGCGGAGCAGGGTGGCACGGGCTTCGTCGCCGGCATCCAATATGACGATGACGGCGTTATCCTGCAATTGGGCATTTCGCACGCCGGCCGTGCGTTTGATAATATCCAACATACCGGCATCCAATCCGGTCAGCCGCAGCAAGACGGATTGTCGTTCGGTAATTTCTTCATGCAGTGCTTCAAATGCCTGTATGCGGCCGTTTTTAATCACCAACATGTGCGAACAGTATTCATCCAGTTCCGACAGGATATGGCTGGATACCAAAATACTCATGCCTTCGTGCTTCAATTTCAATAACAGTTTTGATAATTCGTGCCGTGCATCGGGGTCGAGGCCGCTGGCAGGTTCGTCCAGCAACAGGAATTTAGGCCGGTGGACGATAACCTGCCCTATGCCGACACGTTGTTTTTGTCCGCGCGACAAGTCGCTGACCTTGCGGTAAAGTTTATCCTGCAAATCGAGCAGATATACTGTTTCTGTCAGTAAATCATGAAGTTGCCGGTCAGGCAGGCCGCGTGCCTTTGCCGCGTAAGTCAGGCATTGGATAACGGTCAATCCGTCGGGCAGGCCGAATAGGTCGGGCAGATAGCCCAGTTTGGCAAAACTGGCGCGAGGATTTTCCAAAACAGGGCGGCCGTCAAGTATGACGCTGCCGCCACTCGGACTTTCCAATCCGGCCATGCAGCGCATCAAGGTCGATTTGCCTGCACCGTTGGGGCCTATCAGGCCGGTAATGCTGCCTTGCGGGAGTTCGACTGAAATGTCAAACAGCACTTGTGTATCGTCATAATGAAAATCAAGGTTTTGGACACGGATCATGATGGTTTTGCAAAGGATGGAAAAGGATAAGGATAATGTTTCAACACACAGAGCCACACATAAGGCGCAGCCCTATGTGTTGCCCTACCGGAAGGGGTTGCACCCCTCCCGGACAAACCCGGATTCTACCGCCCTGAAGGATGGGGTCTCAACCATTAAGGAAATTTCTATGCAGAGACGATTGTTTCAGCCATCCGCTATTTTGCTATAAGGCGGCAAATAATGACGAGTCCGGGATTTTTCCGCCCACTATGGCCGGATTTAGACTGTGGAGTTCTTTGAAAAACGACAAGATGTCATCGGCCATGTTTTTGGCGGAAATGGCAGTCAGGCGCGAATGCGGGATAGCCGCCTGCAGTGCCGGAACGGGAACGGCGGTCAGCAGTTTGCCGCCTATGGCCGCCGCCTCTTTGGGGTGGCTGTTCGCCCATACGGCCGCCTGCTGCAAGTCTTGCTGCAGGGTTTTTAGGGCGTTGCGGTTTTGGTTGAAGAAGGTATCGCTTACCATCAGACCCGCCATAGGTATGCCGCTTTTCCCGCCGACTGTCTGTTCCCACATTTTTTGCATGTCCAGTGCGCGGACGATGTTCTGCCCCATTTGTTTGCCCCGTATGACAGCCATGCTGACCATGGGTTCGGGCAATAGGGCGAAATCGGCGCGTTTTTGCAAAAAGGTCATCAGTGCTTCGGGCGGTGTGGCGGTATATTGGACCTGTAAACGCGCAAAGGGGATTTTCAGGCGGCGGCACAAGGCTTGCAATACTAAGTCAGGCATGTCGTTTTTGAACGGCATGACGATTTTTTTGCCGGCCAATCCCTCTATGCCGCCGATGGTATGGTCGCGGGCAATGATGTTGAGCATGCCGGTGGTCATGATGTTGATGAGTTTTACGCCTTGTTTTCGGGCAGCAAGGTTGGCCGCAGTATAGCTGGGGACGATGCTGGCCTCTATGCTGCGGTTCGCCAGCCCGGCACGAAGTTGGTCGGGATTGTTCCATACTTTGACTGCAAAGGGCTGGCTGTCTTTGAGTCTGCCCTGTTGTTGCGCCACGCCGAGCAGTAATGTGGGAACGACCGGCGGGCCGTATAGGGTGAGAGGCAGGGGTTTTGTATCGGCCGCCAAAAGCTGCGGCGCATAACAAAGCGCGGGGGCGATACCTAGGCTTTTTAAGAACATCCTGCGGTGTATATGGCAATTTTTCATCAAAACCTCCTTTTTGTTTAAGATACAGACATTTATAACTATATCATTTATTTTTAAAAATAAGAATCCCTTTCAAGAACGGAATATACATAGGGTCGCGTTTTGGGTGTGGTTTTGTGTGTTGGAATATTTTAATCAGACCGTGGTAGCGGCAGATCTCATTCCCTTAATAATATACGCAAAATGACGGTCGCGGTACTGTCTTGGTGTGCCGCTTATTTAGCAAATCAGTTGCCTGCCCGCCTTTAAAAATCTTGAAATTTAATTGCGGATTTCTCGTTTATATACTTAACGCGCAGGCCGCCTGAAAGATACTCCTTTGCCGTATCAACCGCGCCGCAGTTCTTTCGGCAGCACGAAGACGATGCTTTCCCCTACACCTTCGCCTTCGCGCAAAATATCGTGCCCCCAGTCTTTCAGCACGGCAATCACTTCCCGCACCAACACTTCGGGGGCTGACGCGCCGGCGGTAATGCCGACCTGTTTTTTGCCTTCAAACCATTCCGGCTGCAGATAAGAGGCGTTGTCCACCATATAGGCATCCACGCCGCGCTGCGCCGCCACTTCGCGCAGGCGGTTGCTGTTGGACGAATTGG